>JBOHRW010000224.1:0-76075 GCA_050732935.1 Gemmatimonadota bacterium | reverse complement strand
TCCGACGCCTGGTACGCCCAGCTCGCCTATCGCCTTCCCGGACGCGCCGCCGACTGGAAGCCCTACGCCCGCTACGAGCGGATCGAGGTGCCGGACGTCGATCCCGTGTTCGCTCCGTTCGATCTGGAGTACGAGGGCGGCATCGCGGGCGTCCGCTACGACTTCACGTCGCTAGCCGCGCTGAAGGTGGAGTACCGGCGGGAGCGCTTCGAGACATCCGACTGGTTCGACAGCCTCTACCTCCAACTCAGCCTGGCTTTCGGGGAGACTGGGGGCCAGGACGCCCCGGTCATTCCGGTGGGAGATCACGTGCCGTGAGGGCCGCCATCCTCCTCCCGGTCGTAATCGCCGCCGCCCTCACCGGCGCTTCCGAGACGAACGCCCAGGACCGAGCCGTGGCGATCGTCGTGAACCCCTCGACGGCCGTCAACGACATCTCGCTCCTCGAGCTGCGCAATATCTTCCTGGGGGAGCGGCAGTTCTGGGGGGACGGTTCGCGCATCGTCCTGCTCGTTCGGGCCCCGGTGGCCTACGAGCGCAACGTCGTCCTGAACAAGATCTATCGGATGGACGAGTCCCAGTTCCGCCAGTACTGGATCGCCAAGGTGTTCCGGGCGGAGGTGTCTTCGGGACCCAAGATCGTCTACAGCAACGACATGACCCGCCAGCTCGTGACCGCGCTGGCCGGCGCGGTGGGGTTCATCGCGGCTTCGGACGTGACGCCGGCGATGAAGGTCCTCAGCATCAACGGAAAGCTGCCCGGCGACCCCGACTACCCGCTCCAATGACTGATCAGCGCCTCCGTCCGCGGGGGCCGTTCCTGCGGCGACTCGCGTCGCGCTCCATCCGCACCAAGCTCATGGTCCTGGTCGGGGTGCTCATCGGACTGGGCGCCTTGAACGTCGGCGTGTACTCCTGGGGGGCGCACCACCGGGCGCAGGTGTTCCGCAACCTGCAGCAGGCGATCGAGCGGCAGCGCATCATCACCGACGTCGCCAACGACCTCGAGAACCAGAAGAAGTTCGTCGACCTGCTCGGCTCGGGGATCCTGGGCTTCGAGCAGGCGGCGCCGGGGCAGCAGGAGCAGCGACAGTTCGCGGCCCGGCTCGATTCCATCTCCATCCGTCTTTCGGAAATGCCTCAGGTCACCGAGGCGGGCGACCGCGACACGCTGACCACCCTGCGATCCCTGACGGACGACCTCTCGCGCTGGTGGGAGACGTTCTACGCCAACCAGGGCGTCGACGCCACGGCGGCCGTGGTCGCCTCCGTGCGGGCGGAGTCGATCGCCCAGGAGCTCCTCGGAGGGCGGCTCCCCGCGGCGGTCGAGCGCGAGGTCCAGCGGCTCGAGAGCGCGAGCGCGGCCTTCGTCGAGACCGATCGCACGGTGTCCCGGCTGACCTGGATCCTGTTCCTCGTGTCGGCCATCGCAGGGGGGTCGCTGGCCTACGTCACGCTGCGCGATCTGTTCCGCTCGATCCACGGGCTCAAGCTGGGCGCCCAGCGGGTAGGCGAGGGCGACTTCGGCTATCGGATCGAGGTCGGCGGCCGGGACGAGCTGGGTGACGTCGCGGACAGCTTCAACCGGATGGCGGAGCAGGTCGAGGAGCGGACGGAGGAGGTACGACGACACCAGAAGGTGTCGGAGGATCTGCTGCTCAACATCCTGCCGGCTCCGATCGCGGAAGAGCTCCGCGATCAGGGGCGGGTCGAGGCCAAGTATTATCCCGACACGACGATCCTGTTCGCTGACCTGGTCCGGTTCACGATGCTGTTCGAGACCCTGTCCGTAGACCGCGTGGTGCGGGTGCTGGACCAGCTGTTCACCGACCTGGACCGGGTGGTCCGCGCCTACGGGCTGGAGAAGCTCAAGACGGTCGGGGACGCCTACATGTGCGCGGGCGGACTTTCGGGGAGCGGGTCGTCGCATCCCGTGGACACGGTCCTCGCCGGCTTCGACATGATCAGGGCAGTGGACGAGCGCGCTCACCTGGAGGATCTCCCGCTGGCGATCCGCGTGGGGGTCCACACGGGTCCGGTGGCGGCCGGCGTGGTCGGGATCGACAAGTTCGCCTTCGACGTGTGGGGCGACGCGGTCAACCTGGCAGCCCGGCTGGAGGGCGCCGGGGCGGCGGGACGGATCAACGTCTCGGGCCCGACCTACCTCCGCATCAAGGACTTCTTCGCCTGCGCGGACCGCGGTCCGATCGAGACGAAGTACGGGCGGAACTTCGACATGTACTTCATCGAGGGCATCCACCCCGAGCTGGCCGGGGAGGGCAGCCCGCCGGCCCCCTTCTCGGAGCGCTACCGGATCTACTTTCACCACGAGCCCCGGTCCTTCCCGCGGTCGCTGGTGCCAGCCGCCCAGCCCTCGGCCGCGGCCCGCACCGGGGCCTGAGTCGATCTACGTCAGGCTGAGGCCGCGCGACTTTCCGGACGGCGCGAGCGGGCTCTTCGGGAGCCCGGCCGCCGGCTCGGGCGCGTTGTAGACCCCCGGCGCGACATCGTTCGGGGCGTCCGCGTAGAAGAGGCTCGCCAGAGCCTGGATCTGACCCCGCCCGGGACCCAGCTCGAACTGCCCTCCCCCGTAGCAGACGATGCCGCGTTCGCGGCAGACGTCGAGGCATTCCAGGAGTCGCCGCACCGTGCCGAACCGCGACGGCTTGACGTTGACGAACTGCGGTGGGACGGGCAGCTCGTCCAGATCCGCTGCCGAGTGGATCGGCGCGTCCCAGGCCAGGCGCCGCTCGTGGCCCGCCAGCGCGGCCGCCGTCCGGTCGTTCCAGGCGGGATCTTCGAGGATCGCCTCGGGGAAGGTCTCGGCCACCGCCCGGTAGAGGTCCGGATCGGGGTCCAGGTCGACCGGCGTACCGGAGTAGTACCCCTTGTAGTCGAGTACGCGGACCCGACCGGTCGCCGCCAGCTCCCGCATGCGTTCGCGCGTCCAATCGGCCTCGGGGTCGAGCTTGAACTCGAGCCCGGGGTCGATGGCCAGCCAGCGCCGGGGGTCGAGCCTGGTCGAGACCACGAACCGGACCGGACGGTACTCTCTTGCCAGCGCCTCGCCGAGGGAGATGCCGGCCTGCCTGAGGGCGAGGTCCAGCGCCGCACTCTCGAACGCCCACCGGCGGTAGTCGGGTGAAGTCCCGCGCGCCGGAGGGCGCGGAAAGAGATCCATCCCGTCGAGACGACGAGAGAGCTCGTCCAGCGTCCAGCGTCCGGCGAGATCGAGGGTCTCGGGATAGCCGTCGTGGTCCTCGGCTTCGTAGCCGACGTCTTCCCCTTCCCCACGCGCTCCGCCCCCTTCCAGGATCACCGTGGTCGTCACCCGCGCGAAGCCGGTGGAAACGTCCACCGAGCGCCGCTCGATGCGGTAGCCGTCGATCCGGAGCTCGATTTCGGCGATGTGAGGATAAAGGGCCGACCTCACCTCCAGCACCGGATCGCACGACGCACGGTCTAGCTCTCCAAGCGTACCCGGGCGAAGCGGCGCTTCCCCACCTGGAGGAGGACGATGGTCCCGGCGGGGAGGCGCCGGTCGGGATCGTCGATCCGATCGCGGTCCACGGAGACGCCTCCCTGCTCCACGAGCCGGCGACCCTCCGAGGTCGAGGCCGCCAGGCCCGCTTCGCGCAGGACCCACGGGAGTGGCGCGTCGGGCTCCCTGAGCGTCACGGTGACCTCCGGAATCTCGTCGGGAAGACCATGCTCCACGAACAGGCGGTCGAAATGCGCCTCGGCGGCTTCCGCCGCCGCCGGATCGTGGTACCGGGCGACCAGCTCCCGCGCCAGCCGGCGCTTCCAGTCGCGCGGGTTGTCGCCGTCGGCGAGCCGCCGCTCGACATCCTCCACTTCCCCGGTCGTCGCGCCGAGGGCGAGCCGGAAGTACTTCACGATCAGCCCGTCGGGGATCGACATCGTCTTGCCGTACATCTCTTCGGGCGCCTCGGTGAGGCCGATCGCGTTGCCGTACGACTTCGACATCTTCTGGACACCGTCCGTGCCTTCGAGAAGGGGCAAGGTCACGATCACCTGGGGCTCCTGTCCAAACTCGCGCTGAATGTGGCGCGCCACGAGCAGATTGAACTTCTGATCCGTCCCTCCCAGCTCGACGTCGGCCTCGAGGACCACTGAATCGTACGCCTGCGCCAGTGGATACAGCAGCTCGTGGATGGCGATCGGATCGCCCGCCTCGTACCGCTGCCGGAAGTCGTCGCGCTCGAGCATCCGCGCCGCGGTGTAACGGGATGCGAGTCGCAGGACGTCCTCGAAGTCGAACCTCCCCAGCCACTCGGAGTTGTAGCGGATGGCCGTCCGCTCGCGGTCGAGCAGCAGAAAGACCTGGTCGGCGAACGTCTCGGCGTTGGCTTCGACCTCCTCCCGGGAGAGGGGCGGACGGGTCGCCGATCGGCCCGACGGATCGCCGATCATGGCCGTGAAGCTCCCAATGACGAAGATGACATCGTGTCCGAGCTCCTGGAAGTCGCGCAACTTCCGGAGGGTGACGGCGTGGCCCACGTGGAGGTCGGGACGCGTGGGGTCGTAGCCGCATTTGACTGTCAGCGGCTCTCCGATCTCTCGTGACCGCTCCAGCTTGGCGGTCAACTCCTGTTCGGGGATCACCTCCTCGGCGCCGGCGCGGATGCGATCGAGCTGCTCCTCGACGGGGGGGAAGGGGATACGTCCGAACATGGCGGTAAACTACAGCCTCCGGACGAAAGGTCGTTAGCCGGGGACCAGCCTCTCTCCACCTCGGGGATCATGTCGTCCGCAGCGAGGTATATTCGAGGAGATGACACCCCGCAAGGATCTAGGCCGCCTCTGGCGCGGCGCCAACATCGTGGCGCTGATCGCCATCTTCGTCCTCTTCATGGGGGTGGGGGCCTTCGCCGCGCTTTATCAGCGCGTGCGTGCCGATCTCCCATCCGTCGCCCGGCTCGAGGACTGGCGTCCGAGCCTGGTCACCCAGGTGTACTCCCGCGACGGCAAGCTGATCGCCGAGTTCGCGGCCGAGCGCCGCGAGATCGTCCCCCTCGACCAGGTCCCGCCTGCCTTCATACGCGCCATCCTGGCCACCGAAGACCGGGCCTTCTTCGAGCACAGCGGAGTGAACCCGCGCCGCGCGCTCGCGGCGGCCTGGTACAACCTGGCCAGCGGATCGCGTTCGCAGGGCGCGTCCACGATCACCATGCAGCTGTCGCGCAACCTGTTCCTATCCCCGGACAAGCTGTTCACGAGGAAGTTCAAGGAGATCGTCCTCGCCCACGAGATCGAGGAGCGGTACCCGAAGCGCAAGATCCTTCAGATGTACGTCAACCAGGTCTACTTCGGCAGCGGCGCCTACGGGATCGAATCGGCCTCCCAGCTCTACTTCGGCAAGTCGGCGACCGAGCTGGACCTCTCCGAGGCGGCGCTGCTGGCGGGCATCGTTCAGGCTCCGTCGCGACAGAGCCCGCGGGTGAGCATGCAGGCCGCGCTCGACCGGCGCTCGGCGGTCCTCACCAACATGGCCGAGGTGGGTGCGATCACCCAGGATGAGGCCGAGTCGGCCAGGAACGCTAGCATCGACCTCATTCCCGAGCGGCAGCAGGAAGGCGCGCATTCGTACTTCACTGAGCACGTCCGCCGTCAGCTCGAGTCCATGCTCGGCACCGATGCCGTATGGCGCGGCGGCTACATCGTGCACACGACGCTCGACGCCCGTCTCCAGGCCGCCGCCGAGGAGATCGTCGAACGCCACCTCGACCAGATCGAGAGCACGCTCGCCCCGGACAAGATCCGGCGCGAGGAGTGGCAGGCCCAGCACGCGGCCGCCGACTCGACCGCCGCGGCGTCGGCGGATGAGGAGACCGAGGACAGGACGGCCACCCCCTACCTGCAGGGCGCCCTCGTGGCGATGGATCTCGAGAGTGGCGGGATCGTCGCCATGGTGGGGGGCCGATCGTTCGAGGAGTCCAAGTTCAACCGCGTCACCCAGGCGCACCGGCAGCCGGGCTCGGTATTCAAGCCGTTCGTCTACGCGGCCGCGATCCGCAACGGCTTCCCCGCCTCGTACGTGGTCCAGGACCGGCGGCTCGTCATGCCTATGGGCAATGGCGAAATGTGGAGCCCCGAAAACTACGATCGGCGCTTCCGCGGCCCGGTCAACCTGCGACGCGCGCTCACCCACTCCATCAACGTGGCTACCGTCCGCCTCATGTTCGACGTTGGCATCCGACCGGTCATCGACTACGCCCGGAATGCCGGCATCACCACCGATCTCCCCCCCTTCGGCTCGCTGGCGCTGGGGGCCGCAGACCTGATCCCGTACGAGGTTCTGCGGGCCTACACCGTGTTCCCGACGGGAGGCGTCCGGATCTCACCGATCTCGATCACCCGCATCGAGGACCGCAACGGGAACGTCGTCCGCAGTTTCCAACCCGTCCACGCCCGCGTCCTGACTCCGCAGGAAGCCTACATCATGACCTCCATCCTGCAGGACGTAGTCAACCAGGGGACCGGCCGCTACGGCATCCGCGGGAGCGGCTTCACCTGGCCCGCCGGCGGCAAGACGGGGACGACCAACGAGTCGACCGACGCCTGGTTCGTGGGCTTCACGCCAGAGTACGAGGCGCTCACCTGGGTGGGGTTCGACCGCAAGCAGCGGATTCGTTACAACGGCACGGGAGGGGTGCTGGCCGCCCCCATCTGGACCGACTTCATGAAGGTGGCTCACGAAGGGATGGAGCCGCCCGAGCCCGAGGAGGCCTTTCCGCGGCCCCCGGGCCTGGTCGCGCGGCAGGTCGCGACGACGACCGGGATGCTGGCCGCCGACTTCTGCGGGATGGCCGCCTACGAGGAGATCTTCATCCCCGAGACGGTTCCCGAGCACTACTGCCGCATTCCACGGCAGAACGTGCCGCTGCTCGACCTGCCGGCGCAGGAAGAGAATGGGGAGCAGGGGGAGGAGCCGCAGGTCGGCGACGACTTCCTCTTCTAACGTGGGACCACACCAGGATCGCCGTCGGTCAGTCGCCGGCCGAGAGGCGGGCGGTGACCACGGGTGTCGACTCCACTGGTTCTTCCGACCACGATACGATCGACTCCAGTCCCTCGCGCGCGTGACATGCGTCCGAGTCGCTTCGGGCGTGGACGACCGCCCACCTCTCCCCCGCCGGGAGACGCCCGCCGATCGGGTGCGGGAACTCGAAGCCGACCTCATGGTCGATCTCCTCGCCCTTGACCCGCCGGCCCCCTCCCAGCTCGACCAGGAGCTGCCCCACACGCCGCGCGGGAAGGCCGGCCAGGAACGCCTCGCGGGGGGCTTTCAGCTCGAGTCGGCAGGGCGCCACAGGCAGGCGTCCCGGTTCTTCGATCACCCGCGGGTCGCCTCCCTGCGCCTCCACGAGCGCGGTGAATCTCTCCAAGGCATTCCCGTTCCCGAGGGCCTGGGTGGCCATCGAGCGGGCCCCGGCTTCGTCGGGCGCCAGACCGGTCAGCAGCAGCAGCCGTTCGGCCAGCTTCGTCGTCACGTCGAGAAGACGCGGGTCGGGATCGACTCCCTGCATGACCTCGATCGCCTCCCTCAACTCGAGCGCGTGTCCCACTGTGCGCCCCAGCGGGATCTCCATATCGGTGAGGAGAGCCTCCGTGGGCACGCCGAAGGATTCGCCGACCCCGATCATCGACCGGGCCAGCTCCACGGCGCGCTCCCGGTCCTGGATGAACGCCCCATCGCCCCACTTCACGTCCAGGATCAGCCCGTCCAGACCCTCGGCCAGCTTCTTCGACATGATGCTGGCCGTGATCAGCGGCAGCGACTCGATCGTTCCGGTCACGTCGCGGAGCGCGTACGTCTCGCGGTCGAGCGGGGCGAAGGCCTCGGTCTGCCCCCCCATCGCGAAGCCGACCTCCCGGAGCAGGCGGTCGTAGTCGGCCTTCTCGAGATCGGTGCGGATCCCGGGGATCGTCTCCAGCTTGTCCAGCGTCCCCGCCGTGTGGCCGAGGCCGCGCCCCGAGACCATGGGCACGCGGATTCCGCAGGCGGCGCAGAGGGGGGCCAGGATCAGCGACACCTTGTCGCCGACGCCGCCCGTGGAATGCTTGTCGCCGACCGGGCCGTCCAGCCCCGTCCACGACCAGCGCTCGCCGGACTCGATCATGACCCGGGTCAGGGCGCGCGTCTCGGCGTCGTCCATCCCCTGGAAGTAGATCGCCATGAGGAGCGCGGCGACCTGATACTCGGCGACCTCGCCCGCGAGGTAGCCGGAAAAAAAGGCGGCCCACTCGTCATCCGCGAGTGAGCCGCCGTCGCGCTTTCTGACGATGAGCTCGGCGGGGATCAGAAGATGCCGGTTCCGCGCGTGTAGGTCTCACCTCCGTTCCCTTCGGCCAGCGTCTCCATGAAGTCCATGTCGAGGTCCTGGCCAATCCCGATCGTGTGGATCGTGACGGCGTCATCGGCGTTGAGCTCCGCGACCCGATCGAGCACCGCCTGCGGGCCCTCGTTGGGCACGCCGTCGCTGACCAGGACGATGAAGTCGGGGCCCTCGGCGAAGGCCTCCTCGAGAGCGGGGATCATGGCCGTCCCGCCGGTCGGCTCGAGATCGTCGAAGTAGTCCTTGGCCTCCTCCTTGACCTCTTCCGTAGCCTCGATCAGCGAGGTCTGCCAGGGGTGCGGCTCGCTCTCGAAGGTGATGACGTTGAACCAGGTGCCGTCAGGCAGGCCGTCGACGCCGCTCGCCACCTCACGGATCGCCTCCTCGGCCTTCTGGCGGCGCTCCCGGAGCTCTTCGGAGACCTCGGCGCCGGCGCGGCCGCCGATGAGCCCGCCGAGGCCGCGCTCGAGCCGTCCGGTAACCTCCTGCTCCACCCCGCTCCCGGACTGCCCCGCCATCGACCCCGAGAAGTCCATTACGATCACGATCCGGGCCGGCGTGGAGTCCGGGCCCTGGAGCGCGGTCAGGTCGAGGCCGTAGATCTTGCCTTTGCCGCTGGAACCGTACGGGTTCACCTGCGCGACGACAGGTCCGGCGGCGAGGGTCAGCCCCGCCAGCGCCAGTCCCATAACGAGTGTTCGCATCCTCGAAACTCTCCTTTCGAAGTTCACTGCGCCCCCGCCCGGCTCGCCGCCAGCCGCTCGGCCATGTCGCCGATCACCGGCAGCTTCCATCTCTGCCCCGAGTAGCCCTTGATCAGCAGGACTACCCAGAGGACGAACAGTCCGATCCCGACGAGCGTCTGGAGCAGCGTGAACAGGCTGCCGAGCGACCAGGCGATCTGGTAGAACAGGTATGACAGGATCGCGATGGCGATCCACACGATGATCGCCGCCACGCCGAAGACGATCGACTGCGCAGCGTGGAAGCGCACCACCGAGTTCGCCTTCTCGATCAGAAAGAACACGATCCCGGTGAGGGGCGACAGGATGTAGCACAACAGACCCGCCAGCTGGGGGTCCAGACCGGTGGACGATGCCTGACCGACCGACCGCGCTCCCTCGGACTCGGGCGGCGGGGGCGGCGTCGACGGGGGCGGATTCTGGTCGGTCAACAATGCCTCCTCGGGAATCCTGATGCGTTGATGATCGCGCTCGGATACTCGAAATTAGCCCCAACGCGACTCCCGACACAAGAAACCGGGCACAACGCCGACGCTTCCGGGTAGGACCTGCCCCATCCGAGTCCGGCACGTATCGCATTCTCGGCACGTCACCTTTTCACACGGAGGCTCCATGTCCCGCGCGCCGATCGTACTCGCTGCCGCTCTCGCCGTGCTCCTGCCCGCCGTCCCCCTCCACGCCCAGGAGGCGCTGGAGCTCAACGGCTACGGGGTGCGGGCTGGCGTCTCGCTCGACGACGACCTGACCCAGTTCCTGCTGGGCGGACACCTCGATCTGGGCCGGCCCTGGGAACGGGTCCGCATCCAGACACCGCTGGTTCTCGGCCTCGGCGACGACGCCATCAGCTTTCTGGTCGGCGGCGAGGCGCACTACCTGTTTGCCGTAGATCCCACCGAATCGCGCGTGGATCCCTATGTCGGAGGCGGGCTGGGACTGCTGCACGTCAACCGCGACGAGGACGCCGGGGACGATGACGACACCGAGGTCGCCCTCATCCTGCTCGGCGGCATCGATGTCCCCATGCGGACGTGGTGGAAATACTTCGTGGAGGGAAAGTTCCTGCTCGCGGACAACTCGATATTTCGCCTGGAGGGCGGCGTCACCTGGACTTACTAGCGGCTGGAGGGGGACGGGGGGGAGCGGTCCAGCAGGCTGCTCCGGACCACCAGGGCCGTCGCCGGGGAGCCGGGGACTTCCTCGATCGTCACCTCGGACACGCGGATCCTCCGCACGACCCCCTCCCGCTCCAGGGGTGTCCCTCCGCGAAGGATGTCGAAGGCTATCGGGGATCCCTGCGCGGCCTCCCGGACGTAGCGGCGCAGCGCGTATCGCGTGGCGATCGTCTCCTCGGGGCCCACCGGCGTGTCGTTGATACGGAGGAGGATGTCGCCCTCCAGGAGACCGGCGCTGGCCGCGGTCCCATTGGGCTCGATGTCGCGCACGATGAAGTGCCGCGCGGGCGTGTACGGCACGCCAAACTCGAGCGCCATCGCCTCCCGTTGTGGATCCGCCACGACCGTCCCCGCCGCCGCCTCCACCACGAGCCTCGCCCCGAGCGTCTGCCTCCCCTCCGAACTGACGACCGAGCGCAGCCCCGCGCGGGCGAGACCCGCCTCGATCGAGAGCGTCGACCTGGAGATCAAGGGGCTCAGGGCGGCCTCCGGGATGCCGAGGGCCAGTGCGGCCTCCGACCACACACCCTCCCGGTATCCTCCCACCGGTGTGCCTCGCTGGAGATAGGCGAGCAGCTCGTCGAGCCCGCGCTGGCCGCGCGTGTCGCCGCGGATCGCGATGTCGACGACCATGGCCGCGAGCGCCCCGCCAACGACCATGTCGGCCTCGTCCACCACATCCGGGCGCAGAGCGTCCGGGTCGATCGTTCCGCCCCCTCCCCGGTCCCGCCAGACGGTGAGGAGGTCGGCCATGGCATCGTAGAACGTCGCGGGCGGAGCCCGGCCGTCTCGCACCGGCAGCAGCCGCGCGTAGTATTCGGCCGCGCCTTCGATCAGCCAGGCCTCGCTGACCTGCGGGGGCACGGAGAAATCGGGGTCCAGCAGGGACGCCGGTCCGAACGCCCCCGGGTACCAGGCGTGCAGGTACTGGTGCAGCAGCAGCGTTCCGATCCCGGCCTGCCGGACCTGGTCCGCGTCCAGCGGTGGCAGGAAGAACGCCGCCCCCGACGCCTGGCCGGTGGCGCCCAGCCCGGCGTCGCCGGGGTCGAGGAAATGGAAGGCCAAGACATATCGCTCATAGGGCGGCACGCCATAGAAGCGCGTCCCGGTCTCGACCGTCTCGCTGACCAGTCGGAGCAGCGAATCGGGCGTGAAGCCTCTCGGGGCCCCCTGGATCACGACCTGGTGGGGCTTTCCGCCCACGAACAGCTTGTAGTCGGTCATCCGGTCGCCGAGCACGAACGGTGTCCCGGGCAGGATGTCGAAGGATGGAGCCGCAAACCGGGTCCGCCCCTCCTCGCGGAGCGGCGTCATCACGCGCCAGCCCCGGGGGAGCTCGAAAGACACGGTCACGGGCCGTGCCTCGTGCCCTGTCAGCGACCCGAAGAGGCCCGCACCGAGCGAGTATCCACCCTCGTACCCGAGGATCGTCGCGAACGCCCGATCCGACCCGGCACGCGCGGACGCGGCCACCCGATAGCCTATCGTGATGTAGTTCGCCCCGGCGGGGTAAAGCCGCCACCGATGCGAGCCCAGGCGGCGCACCGCGATCGGCTCGCCGTGACCCTCCCGGACCGAGAAGTTCTCGATGGCGGTGGGCTGATCGAGGCGGTACCGTCCCGGCGTCCACACCGGTAGGTAGAAGTCGATCGAGTCGGCGCGCAACTCGTCGACCGCCATGGAAACGTCGAAGCGCTCGTCGCTCGCCTGATCGACACGGACGTAGTAGTTGACGGGGGTTTCGGGGGTCGACGGACGGACTGGGGCACGCGACGCGCAGCCCGCGACCGTCACGGCCGCGCCGAGAAGGGCCGGCCATCGCGCCAGGGGGAGAAACCTCATACGTTGTGGATACAATTTCGCTGTTTCGACCACGTCGCGCAATGGCCAACCCACGATCTGTCCTTCGAAGCGACCCCGTTCCGGGTTGAGCGATATGACAATATATGATAATATTAAGACTGGGTGGTCGGACGACCCTTGACTTTCCCCCCTGAGGCGGTAAACTGCAGGAAGCCGATGCCCTCCGGTCCCGGTCGACTACGGGGGGCTCGGGTAGCGTTAGGCCCGTTTCCTCCTGGCCTAAACCGAAGGCCTCGCCCCCCGGGCGGGGCCTTTCGGTCATCCGTCACCGATCCGGTTTCCTCCCCTCCCGGTCCCGTCCGGACCCGAAGGCGATCCACGTCTCGCGGGGCGATGACGAGCGCTCCATGGCGACGAACGATACGCTGCGATGACGTGCCAAGCGACTTCTGATCCGTCCAGCTAGGTTCCCGGCGCATGAGCGAAGGGAACCCGCCCGCTATCCGGATCCGTGATCTGCACAAGAGCTACGGCTTCGTCGACGCCCTCCGGGGGATCGATCTCACCCTCCGCCAGGGTCAGTTCTTCGGCCTGCTGGGGCCGAACGGCGCCGGTAAGTCGACCACCATCCACATCCTGACCGGACTGGTGACGTTCCGTCGGGGAACCGTACACGTGCTGGGCCGGGACGCGGAACGCGACTACCGGCAGACGCGGCGGGCGATCGGCCTCGCTCCCCAGGAGTTCCACTTCGACCGGTTCTTCCCGATCCGCGAGATCCTGGTGCTGCAGGCCGGCTACTACGGGATCCCCCGCGACGACGCCACCGCGCGGGCCGATCGCCTCCTCGAGCGCTTCGGGCTCACCGAGAAGGCGGACACCAAGGTCCACAAGCTATCGGGAGGAATGAAGCGCCGGCTCCTGATCGCCAAGGCCATGATCCACGATCCGGAGATCCTGATCCTGGACGAGCCGACGGCCGGCGTCGACGTAGAGCTTAGGCGCTCTCTCTGGAGCTACCTCCGGGAACTGAACCGGCGCGGCAAGACCGTCCTCCTCACGACCCACTACATCGAGGAAGCGGAGACTCTCTGCGACGAGGTGGCGATCATCGATCGCGGGCGGATCGTCACCCAGGGATCGCCGGAGCGGCTGGTGGAGACAGGCGGCCACCGGCGCCTCGAGATCGAGCTCAACAGCCTCCCCGAGAACGGGCTTCCTCCGACGCTCCAAGCTTACGCACCGAGCCTCGAGGGGCGGCTCATGTCGATCGCCGCCGCGCACCCGCGGCGGATCCTGCCCGAGGTTCTGAACACCCTCTACGCAGCGGAGCTCAAGATCGACGAGGTACGGATCGTCGAGTCCAGCCTGGAGGAGGTCTTCATCCGACTGACCGGTCGCTCGATCGACGTCGATACGGCCATCGCCGGGCCCGACGCGGAGTCCTCGCCGGAGAGTCCCGAGGAGGCCGCGTGATCGAGACCGGCTATCGCCGCGAGTGGGCGATCGGCTTCTGGACGTTGACCCGGCGCGAGGTGACGCGGTTCCTGAGCCTGTGGAAGCAGACCCTCTTCCCGGCGGTCCTGACGCCGCTGCTCTACATCCTGATCTTCGGCGAGGCGCTGGGCTCCCGGATCCGCCTCATCGATGGATTCCCCTACACGGAGTACATCCTGCCGGGCCTGGCGATGATGGGGGTCATCACCAGCTCTTACGCGAACTCCTCCTCGTCGCTGTTCATGGCCCGCCACGAGGGCTACATCGACGATGTCCTCATCGCGCCGATGTCGTACTGGGAGATCGTCCTGGCCTACACGATCGGCGCCATGGTGCGAGGGCTCGCGGTGGGTACGGTGGTGCTGCTGGTCGGGCTCCTCTTCGCCGACCTGCCCATGGCTCACTGGATGGTGACGTTGGCGTTCATGGTGGTGGTGAGCGCGCTGCTCTCGTGCGCCGGGCTGATCATGGCGCTCTGGGCCGAGTCCTGGGACCACGTGATGCTGCTGCTCAACTTCCTGATCACCCCGCTCGTCTTCCTGGGCGGCGTCTTCTACTCGATCCACATGCTGCCGCCCTTCTGGCGCGAGCTGTCGATGTTCAACCCGATCTTCTACATGGTGAACGGTCTGCGGTTCGGCGTCCTGGGAGTGGCCGACACGAGCCCGTGGGCGTCGTTCCTGCTGTCGGCGGGCCTGGCGGCGGGGCTGTTCGGGTGGACGGTGTACCTGTTCCGCATCGGGTATCGGTTGAAGTCGTAAGGTTCGACCATCGAGGGCCGTTGCGCCCCCGAATCGCTCAAGCGTCCGGGGGGAGGCGCCAGACGCGGCCCGACTCCTCCACCGCGAAGACGCTCCCGTTGTCCACGCCGAACTCGTGGCGCTCGGTGAGGGGACGATCGAGGACGCGGCTCAGAACGAGCCGGATCGGTCCGCCATGGGTCACGCAGGCGATCTCCCGACCCCGGTGCCGGTCCGCGAGGCGCTCCAGGGCCGGCCAGAGGCGCTCTCCCAGCTCTTCGTAGGTCTCGCCGCCCGGCCGTGGAGTGTGTCGTGGATCCGCCTCATAGGCGCGGTACTCGTCGGGCCATCCACGGACCACCTCGGCCTGGGTCTTCCCCTCCCATTCCCCGTGATGGAGCTCCCGGAGCTCGGGCACGAGGAGCGGATCGAGCCCGAGCGGATCACCCAGGATGACCGCGGTCTCCCGCGCTCGCCGCTGTGGCGAAGTGTAGAGCGCCGCCACCGGGCGCCCCGCGAGCCGCCGGGCGAGCTCCCCCGCCTGGCGGCGACCCTCCGAGTTGAGGGGCGGGTCGGACCCCGCCCCCTGCCAGCGACCCTCTCGGTTGTACTCCGTCTCGCCGTGACGGACCAGCAGCAGGCGCGCGGCGTCCCGCCGTGGAGGAGCCGGGAGCGTCGTGTCGGCGGGCTGATTCGATGAGCTCACGATCGTCCGGCCCCCCAGGCGAGCGAGACGCCGACCGACCACAAGGCGACGTCGCGGCTCGTGGCGACGCCGTCCACGGACTCCCGCTCGATTGTCAGGAAGCGGTTCTCGACGCGGCCGGCGATCGCCCACGAACGCCCGAGGCCATGCTCGAGGCCGGCGCCGAAGAGAAAGGCCGGGCCGCGATCGAGGCGGTCGTCGACGGCCACGGATTCGATGCCGAAGCGCAGGACGGGCTGGGTGCCGATTCCCCGGTCGGCCAGCGGCGCCAGGTCGAGGGCCAGGCCGACACCCCGGAGCGAGCGGCTCTCGGGGGGCTTGTCGTCCAGCGTGTCGGCCGCCGCGTCCACGGCCCCTACCCACGCCCCGATCCCGATCGCCACCAGTGGCGTGACGCGCCAGGCGATCCGGCCCTCGACGACGGGGGTCCAGACGGGGTCGTGGCGCGCGGCCAGGTCCCGGTCGGTGTGGAGAGCCGCGATCGCCGCCGTCGCCTCGAGCCCCGACGGGCTCGCCTCTCCACCTCCCTGCGCCGCCGCCACCCCCGCGAAGGCATGGAGCCATCCGGACAGGAAAAGGGTCGCGCCGATCCGGATCAGGGCTCCGGCGCTTCCGACGCGGTCCCGCGCTTCCGGCCTTCCTTCCGCATGGCGATCGTCACCAGCGTGAGGGCGCCTCCCCAGATGAATCCGCAGACGACGACCAAGGTCGCCCATCCGACCGCCGTCACGGGCGCCCCCCGGCCGTGTCGAGAGGCCGCGCCTGCCGGGCCAGCCAGCGGTTCAAGCCGAAACAGAGCCCGAGCACGATCGCCCACTGGAGAACGAGCGTCCCCAGACTGAACGCCTGGATGGGATCGAGGCTCGCCCGCCAGCCCTCGGTCGAGAGCGTCTGGGAGAACCACCAGCCGATGAGCACGAGCGCCTCGACGACGACCACCACCATGGCCACGTTCCACCAACGACCGATCGTGAAATCGCTGCCCGCGCTGTTCACGTAGCGCTCCCGGAACCGGTCGACGCCGTGGCGGAGCACGGCGAAGCCGAAGAAGAGCCCTGACAGCATGAGGCCGACGCCCCAGACGAAATCCTGGTTTTCGAGGATGGAGACGGAGAGCGCGCTCGGCAGGCCGAAGACGAGGGCGGCCACGGCGACGATCGTGAGCGCCCGCCCACGGGTCAACCCGCGGTCGATCAGGGCCCGGGCCGCCAGCTCGATCATCGAGATCAGGCTCGTCAGCGCCGCGAAGAAGAGGGCCAGGAAGAACATCGCCATGAAGACCCGACCCCCGGGCATGGCTCCGAAGAGCTGGGGCACCCAGATGAACGTGATGCCGGTGTTCCCCGCCCCGACGATCTCGCCGGCCGCGTCGGGCCGGATCGAGAACACCGTGCAGAGAACCATGATGCCGGCCAGCAGCGAGACCGAGTTGTTGCCGAAGCCCAGGATGAACGCGTTGATGGTGGTGTCCTCGCGTGCCCGCATGTAGGTGGCGTAGGTGAGCGCCAGACCCCACCCCGCGCCCGTGTCCCAGGCGTTCTGGGTCAGCGCCTCGAGCCACACGCGGCTGTTGGCGAGATCCGACCAGTGGGGGGTGAAGAGGAATGCCAGACCGCGCTCGGCCCCGGGGAGGGTCACCGCCCGGATCGCGAGGATGACCACCAGCCCGATCAGGACCGGCATCATGAGGAGGACCGCCTGCTCGATGCCCTTGACCCCTCGGGCGCATACGTAGACGCCAATCGCCAGAGAGACGACGAGGGTGACCACCGCCCACCCGGACCCCGCGTAGGTCTCCCACAGAGCGCCCGGCTCGGGGCCCGGGAGCTCCCCCGTCACTGCGGCCACGAAGTAACGCACGCACCAGCCGGTCACGACGCCGTAATAGAACATGATCAGGGTCGTGCACAGGGCAACCCACGCCCCCATCCAGGCGAACCGCGGGCCAATCAGCTCGGCGAAGGCGCCGATCGGGTTCCGGCGCGTTCCCTTGCCCATCGCGAACTCGCAGAGGAGGAGCGGGATCGACCACGTCACGAGGAAGATCACCCACGGGATGAGGAAGGTGCCGCCCCCGTTGGTCGCCGCGATCCGCGGGAAGCGCCAGATATTCCCGGTTCCTACCGCCATGCTGAGCATGGCGAGCAGCATGATCCAGCGGCTCGAAAAGTGGATGGCCCCGCTAGAGGAGCTCATGGACCATCTGCAGGAGAGGTGCGAAGGAGAGGCGCTCGACGCCGAGCCCCTCGACCAGCGTCTCGACCGGCTCGGACTGGCCCGTCGACCAAAGCTCGAGCAGGAACTCCCCGGTGCGGGGGTTCAGGAACCAGTCTTCGTCGTAGCGCTCCCTGAGCTCTCCGTGAAGCGCCCCGCTCATCATCCACGCCCGCAGATAGCGGATGCAGTAGAAGCGAGGATCGACGTCGTCCAGGTAGAGCTCCGCGGACACCCGGACGCCCGTCGCCCGGCTCAGCCGCTCGGCGTAATCCGCCGCCAGCGCCGGCCTCGGGCCGATCCGGTGCAGGGATCGTTCGTACGCGAACTTGGCGGCGTAACGACGCAGCATGACCAGCTCGCGGAAGGCGGCGAACCGCAGGAACTCCAACGGGTCGCCGATTCCCATGACGCGGCGGTGGAAGACGGGCAGAAGCATCAGGTGGCCAAGGGTGATCGCGTGGCCCTCGGTCACCCCGTTGTCGCCGAGGCGCCGGAACTCGAGCGGGAGCTCGAGATCGGTATGCGCGAAGTGGAGCGCGTGACCGAGCTCGTGGAGGAAGGTGGAGTAGTCGTCGTGGCCGCCGTAGGGGCGGAGGACGAGCTTGACCTCGTCCGGGACCCGGATCGGAGAGTAGAACGCCCGCGGGGCCTTGGTCGGGCGTTCCTCGAGGTCGTACTCGATCCGCCCGTCGGCCCGCGGGTCCAGGCCCATCGCCTCGATCATCCCGCTGATCCGGGGCACCATCCGGTCGGCCTCGAAGGCGGCCAGGTGCTCGGAGCCGTAGAGGAGCCGCGCCAGGTCGTGTCCGCAGAGCTCCTGGCGCCCGACTCCGACCAAACCGCGCCGGGCGTACCAGCGGAGCAGATCCTCGTGGACGGCCTCGGTCTCGGCGAGGAGCCCGTCGGTCGCCTCGGCCAGCCCGTCGAAGTCGACGCCCGAGAGGACCTCGCAGTATCGATCGTAGGTCGTGTCGAGCAGCTCCTCGGCGACCTCGTGGCTACGCTCGAGGGACTTCTCGAGAAGCGGGGTCAGCCGCTCCGAGACGATCGCCAGGCGCGCCTCCTCGAGGCGTTCACGCCTGCCGCGCTCGGGCTCCCGCCGAATCTCGAGCGGCAGCCCGCGATACTCGATCTCCGCGCCATCGACCTGCGCCGTGGCGGTCGCTTCCACCGCCAGCGCCGAGTCGGTCAGCTCCCGGGTGCGGTGGCCTTCGAGGCCTTCGGCCAGGAACTCGCGGAGAAAACGGTTGCGGCGGTCCTCGAAGGAGCCGTTCCGCGGCGGATCGACACGATGGAAGTTGTCCGGGTCGAAGAGGCCTTTGTGGCGCTCGTAGATCTCGCTCAGCTGGTGAGCGGGCTCGAGGCCGGCCAGGATCTCGTACTGGGCTCGCTCGAGGGCCTCGAGGAAGACCTCGATCTCGGGCCGCAGCCGCTCGAGGCCCGCCGGACCCTCGAGACACGGAGAGTCAGCGCGTGTAATTGGGGGCCTCCTTGGTGATCGTCACGTCATGGGGGTGGCCCTCGAGGAGCCCGGCCATCGTGACGCGCACGAACTCCGTGTCCCGGCCGAGGGCCTCCAGATCGGCGGTCCCGCAGTAGCCCATGGCCTGCCGAAGGCCGCCCACCATCTGGAAGATGGTCTCGCTCATCGGGCCCTTGTAGGGAACCCGCCCCTCGATCCCCTCGGGCACGAACTTCGTCTCGTCGGCCGGCTGCTCCTGGAAGTAGCGGTCGCCCGAGCCCTCCGACATCGCGGCCACCGAGCCCATGCCACGGTAGACCTTGAACGTGCGCCCCTCGAGGAGCATGGTCTCGCCCGGGCTCTCCTCGGTCCCCGCGAACAGGGACCCCGTCATGACGCAGGACGCGCCCGCCGCCAGCGCCTTGACGATGTCACCCGTGTAGCGCACGCCGCCGTCGGCGATGAGCGGGACGTCGGCCTCGAGACAGACCTCGGCGCACTCCAGGATCGCGGTGAGCTGCGGCACCCCGATACCGGCTATGATGCGGGTCGTGCAGATGGACCCCGGCCCAATGCCGACCTTGACCGCGTCGACCCCGCGCTCGACCAGCGCGCGGGCGCCCTCGGCGGTGGCCACGTTGCCGGCGGCGAGCTGGATGTCGGGGTGGCGCTCGCGCAGGGTCGCCACCATCTCGAGGACGCCCTTGGAGTGCCCGTGCGCGGTGTCCACGACCAGCACGTCGACGCCGGCCTCGATCAGCGCGTCGACGCGGTCGAGGGTCTCCTGGCTCGTCCCCACCGCGGCCGCCACCCGGAGCCGACCCTGCTCGTCCTTGGAGGCGCGCGGGAACTGCCGCCGCTTCAGGATGTCGCGCACCGTGATAAGGCCCTTCAGCCGGTGCTCCGCGTCGACGATCGGGAGCTTCTCGATCTTGTGCTCCCCCATCAACCGCTCGGCCTGCTCGAGGGTGGTCCCGACCGGAGCCGTGATCAGGCCCTCGTCGGCCGTCATGACCTCGCGGACGACGCGGCGCGGATCGGTCTCGAACAGAAGGTCGCGGTTGGTGATGATGCCGAGGAGCCGCCCGCCGTCCTCGACTACGGGCACGCCCGAGATCCCGTAGCGGTTCATGAGCCGCCTCGCCTCACCGATCGGCCGGTCGGGCCCCAGCGTGACCGGACTCTGGATCAAGCCACTTTCCGAGCGCTTGACGCGGTCGACCCGATCGGCCTGCTCCTCGACCGTCAGGTTCTTGTGGAGGACCCCGATCCCACCCTCGCGGGCCAGCGCGATCGCCATCCGGGCGCCGGTGACGGTGTCCATGGCGGCCGACACGAGCGGGACGTTGAGCGGGATACCACGCGTGAAGCGCGTCGAGATGTCGACGTCCCGCGGGTGGACCACGGAATGCCGGGGTACGAGGAGGACGTCGTCGAAGGTGAGCCCTTCGCGGATCGGCTTCATGGACCTGCTTGAGGGGCGAGGGACGGTCTTGAAAGGGCGCTAAGCTAGATGACCGCGGACGGGGTGTCAAAAGGATCGCCACGCGTTGCCGCGGCAGGGCGCTCGGCCTACCTTTCCATCCCGAACCGACGTCCGATTCGACTTGGAGAGGATGTCCGCTTTTCTGCACGACTCCCACCGCTTCGCACCGGCCGACGGGCCGACCGTCCACCTTGCTTTCTGACCCTTTGCTGCTCTCCGAGAGAGGGGTTCGCATGGCGACGTTGAACGAGACCATCTCCCGACTGGCGCACCTGCCTCCATCCTCGAACCCGGTTGTCTCCTGCTTCGTCAACACCGTGCCCATGGGCAACGGGCGGTCGACCCACCCCGTCTTCCTGAAGAAGGCGTTCGCGGAGCGTTTGCGGAGCTTCCCCGAGCGCTCCCCGGCGCAGGACCCTCTCGCCGCTGACCGCGATCGGATCGCCGAATATCTGGCGGACCTCGATGCCTCGACCCGCTCGGTCGCCTTGTACGCCTCCACCGAAGACGACCTGTGGGAGGCCCTCGAGTTTCAGACCACCTTCGACGACCACCGGCTCGTGGTCGGCCCGGTGCCGCACCTCTACCCGCTCGTCAAGCTGGCCGACCAGACGCCGCGTTACGCGGTCTGCGTTGCCGACGTCCACCAGGCCCGGATCGTCGTCGCCAGCCTGGGGGGCGTGCTCGTCGAGCGAGATTTCGACGCCCCGCAGCCCATCGATCGCACGCGCGTGGCCGGCTGGGCCGAGGTCCGCTACCAGGCCCGGATCGAGGATCACATCCAGAAGCATGCCCGCGAGATCGTCGAACGGCTGGAGGGAATCGTCCGTAAAGGGGAGGTCGACTACATCATCCTGGGCGGCGACGACCTGATCCTCGGCGAGCTCCGACGGCACCTCACGCCGGCTGTCCGCGAGAAGATCATCGACGAGGAGCCGATCGCGATCGACGAGTCCTCCCACCGGATCCTGGAACGCACCCTCGACATCGTACGGCGAACCGAGGCCGACGACAGCCGGAAGCTCGCCGACACGGTGATCGACCGCTTCCGCGCCGGAGGGCTGGCAGCAGCAGGGCTCGATGCCACGATCGAGGCCCTGAACCTGGAGCAGGTCGACCAGCTCCTGCTGGCCGAGGGCTTCGACGGGAGGCAGGGCTGGCAGTGCCCTGAATGCCGCGTCCTGGGGCTTCCCCCAGCGCCTTCCGAATGCCCGTTCTGCGAGACGCCGTTGCCGGAGGAGATCGACCTGCGCGAGGCGATGGTGCGGCGCGCCGAGCGGACGGGAAGGCGGGTCGAGATCGTCGAGGGGCACGCCGAGCTGGAGGGCCTGGACGGGGTGGCTGCCCTGCTGAGGTACCGGGTCTAGCCGCCGATCTGCGACATCGTCCCCAGCACCGGGATCTTCCCCTGGGTGAGGTCCGGATGGGCCGCCCACTTCCGGTCCAGCTCCGCCTGGATGATCATCGCCAGCTCCTCGTCGGTGGCGCCCTCGCGCAGGGGATCGCGCAGGTTGGTCCGCTTCTCCCCGTACAGGCAGTTCACGAAGTAGCCGTCGGCGGTCAGCCGGAGCCGGTTGCAGCGGTCACAGAAATGATGGCTCACAGCGGTGATCAGGCCGACCGTTCCGCGGTGACCGGGGACGCGGTACGGTCGCGCCGGCCCGCCGTCCCAGGGCAGGGCCTCGAGCCAGTAGCCCGCCGCCTCGATCCGCTCGCGGATCTCCTCCCCCGACACGTACTCCGGCTGGAGGACGTTGAGACCCCCGTACGGCATGTACTCCAGGAAGCGGACGTGGATCTCCCGGTCCCGGGTGAGCTCGACGAAGTCCGCGGCCTCGCCCTCGTTCACGCCGCGCATCACCACGCAGTTGATCTTGAGCGGTAGGAAGCCGAGCTCGCAGGCGGTCTCGATCCCCGCCCAGGTCTCCGGCAGGAGGTCGCGACGGGTGATCCGGTGGAAGGTCTCCCGGTCGAGGGAATCCAGCGACAGGTTGAGCCCCTGGAGGCCCGCCTCGCGCAGATCGCGCGCGAACCGGCCGAGAAGGAGGGCATTCGAGGTCATGTGGAGGGTCGCCTCCGGACACCGACGCCGCAGCATCGCAACCAGCCGCGGAAGGTCGCGGCGGACCGTGGGCTCGCCTCCCGTGATGCGGATCTTGCGGACGCCGCCGTCGTGGAAGAGTCCTGCCAGGCGGGCGATCTCCTCGAACGAGAGTAAATCCGCGCGGGGGAGCCACTCCAGGCCCTCGGCCGGCATGCAGTAGCGGCAGCGCAGGTTGCAGCGGTCGGTGACCGAGATCCTCAAGTAGTCGTGTAAGCGGCCGTGGCGGTCGGACCAGGGGGCGTGGCGGGCGCGGTCGGCCATCGTGTCCATCGCCGGGTAACTTACCTCTTCAGGAGCCCATGATCACGATCCGCAACCTCCGACCCGAGAACGTCAGCGTCATCACGTTCGATTGCTACGGCACGCTGATCGACTGGGAGACCGGGATCTGGGAGGCGTTCCGTTCCGCCGCCGCGAACGACGGGGTGCGGCTGGACCGCGAGGAGGTGCACGCCGCCTATCACGCGATCGAGCCGATGATCGAGAGCGGAACGTTCCGGCCGTACCGGGACGTGCTGAGAGAGACGGCCCGCCGGGTCGCCGGCGAGTGCGGCTGGACGATCTCATCGCTCCAGGCCGGCTTCCTCCCCGAAAGCCTCAGCCGCTGGCCCCCCTTCCCCGACACCAACCCGGCGCTCGCTCGCCTGGCGCGGCGCTACCGGCTCGGCATCCTGTCCAACGTGGACGAGGACCTTTTGAAGGAGACGCTGCGCCACCTGGACGTGGAGTTCGACTTCTGGGTGACCGCCGACCGGGTGGAGTCGTACAAGCCGGACCTGGCCCACTTCGAAGCGGCGCGACCCTTCGTCGGAGACTCGGCCGGTTGGCTCCACGCTGCGCGGAGCCTCTTCCACGATGTGGCGCCGGCGAATACGCTCGGGCTGCCGGTGGTGTGGGTCAATCGGAAGGCGGAGCGGCGTCCCCCGGAGGGTGCGCTTCCCGATCACGAGGTTCTGGACCTGGCGGCCCTCGCCGACTGGCTGATCTCCGCCGAGGAAGACGGCGGAGATCAGCCGTGAGCGGAGCGCTCCAGGGCCTCGATGATCTCGCTCTTCTTGTAGCGCCGACGACGGGTCGGCGTATAGTACACCCGCACCCCGTACTCCCCGAGACGGCCGTTCTTCTCGAGCCGCCGCAGGGTGCTGATCGAGACGCCGAGAAGACGGGCGGCGTCCCCGATACGCAGGAAGACGGGTTCTTTGTCCTTGTCCTTCAACCTTTGCGTCTCCGGCACGCTGCGCTCCTTCCAGAACGTTCGCCGTTTGACGAGGAACGGCCCCTGAGCATGAGCATGACCAGGGGTGGTCAATTATAGTAATCAACCCGATCGTGGTCAATCGAGGGGTATCGTTACCGCTCTTGTCCGATGTTGGGGGTTCCCTGGCGTCCGCGCTGGGTGGGGGATCCGGGGAGCCGATAAACCGAAAGGAGGGCCATCCGGTGACGCCGGAACAGACCTGGATTGGAGTCGGCCTGGCCGGGCAGGCGTGTTTCTTCAGCCGCTTTCTCGTCCAGTGGGTGGCCAGCGAGCGTCGGGGGCG
Organism: Gemmatimonadota bacterium; assembly: GCA_050732935.1. Taxonomy (GTDB): domain Bacteria; phylum Gemmatimonadota; class Gemmatimonadetes; order JACCXV01; family JAHWKZ01; genus DASRVA01. The sequence goes on along the minus strand of JBOHRW010000224.1, from coordinate 52,244 downwards.
GAGCGTGGTGCCGCGGGCGTTCTGGTACCTGTCGATCGCGGGCGGACTGACGCTCCTGTCCTACTCCCTGTGGCGTCGGGACCCGGTCTTCATCCTGGGGCAATCGGTCGGGTTGTTCGTCTATCTCCGCAACCTGGTGCTCCTACGGCGCGAGGACGAGACCAGGCGGTGAAGGAGACCGCTCCGCGTCCGGCCGAACGCTGGCTCCCCGAGGCCCTGGCGGAGCGGCCGATCGTGCCGCTTTGCGTCCTGGCCGCGACCCTCCTCCTCTGGAACCTGGGTGGGTACGGTCTCTGGGAATCGACCGAGGCGCGGTACGCCGAGATCGCGGTGCGGATGGTGCGGAGCGGGGACTGGCTGACCCCGCGTCTCAACTTCATCGCCCACTTCGAGAAGCCGCCCCTCGCCTACTGGGCCAGCGCTCTCGGTATGACGGTGCTCGGCGGGAGCGAGCTGGGAGCTCGGATCGGGTTGGTGGCGGCGGCGCTCACGATCCTCGCCATCGTCTACCGGTGGTCGGCGCAGACCGCGGGGGCGGTCGCGGGTCTGGCCGCCTCGCTTTCGCTCCTCAGCGCCCCGCTCTTCTTCGCGCTCTCCCGCAGCCTGACGACCGACCTGTACCTCACCCTGTGCGTCGTTGTGGCCGCCGACGCGGCGCGCCGCGGGACGCAACCCGGCGGCTCGCGGGCCTGGAGGATCGCGGCGTGGGCCGCGGTGGGGGTGGGATTTCTCGCCAAGGGCCACGTCGTGCTCCTCTGGACCGCGGTTCCGGCTCTCGCCTGGACGGCGTGGTCGGGCCGATGGTCCCGCTTGCGCCAGCTTCTCGACCCCGTGGGCGTCCTCGTCGGCCTGGCCGTGGCTCTCCCATGGTATGTGGTCCAGATCGGGCGCCATCCAGGTCTTCTCGACTTCTGGCTGGGGCGACAGACCGCGGTACGGATCCTCGAGCCCTTCGAAGGCGAGGTCGAGCCATGGTGGTTCTTTCTCGGCACGCTCGCCTGGGCGGGCTGGCTGTGGTCGATCCCGGCCGCACTCGAGCTCTGGCACCGCCGCCACCAGCGTCCCTACGGAATCGTCTGGGTGGTTGTCCCGCTGGTGGCTTTCTCGCTCTTTCCCACCAAGCGCGCCAACTACCTGCTTCCGCTCCTCCCGCCCCTCGCCATGGCGGCCGGGACGTGGTGGGCGGGAGCGCGCCACCGGGCGCGGGCGACCGAGCGTCTCCGGTCGATCGGCACGACGCGGCTCCTGGCCGCGCTCACGGCCGGGTTCGGGGCGGGCCTGGTGGTCGCCACGTTCATCGTCGAGGCCCCGCCGCCGCTCCTCGCGCTGGGACCGACCGTGGGACCGGTCTTCCTCCTGGGTGGGGCCGCGGCCTGGATCGCCGCCGGAAGGCGGCGCTTCGATCTGGCGTTCGCGGGGCTCGTGATCCCCATCCTGGGACTCTATATGGCCGGCTTCACGGCCCTCGGGAGACCGGCCGTGGAGCGCTGGTTCAAGATCTCGCGTCCCCTCGCCCTGGCCGCCGAGCGAATCCATCGCCCCCAGGCGCCCATCGTCGCCTTCCACGACTGGCCGCGAGCGTTCCCGTTCTATCTGGACGAGAGGATCGTCACGGTGACCGAAGAGGGCCGGGAGACGCGCTTCGAGAACGGAGAGACGTGGCGGAAGTACGTCTTCACCGACGAGCGCGAGGTGGCCAGGTTCGCGGACGACCAGGGGGCGCTCTTCTACCTGCCGCGTGACCGTCGTGACCGGCTCGAGGAGCTGCTGGGCCACCCGGTCGTCCCGGTGGCGGCCACACGCCGGCACCTTCTGGCCGCCCAGCCCGGCCTCGTCAGCCCACGTCCTTCTGGAGCCGCGCCACCTGATCGCCCCTACCCATGATCAGCAACGAGACGTCGTCATTTATGACCAGATCCGATGGCGGATTCATGCGCCGCGTGCCGGACAGGTATTCCTTGATCCCGATTACCGTCACGCCATAGCGGCTCCGCAGGTTGAGCTCCGCCAGGGTCTTGCCCACGAATCCCGTTGGCGGCTCGAACTCGACGATCGAGTACTCCTCCCCGAGCGGGATGAAGTCGAGGACGTTGGGCTTCCCGAGCGCCTCGGCCAGCGACTCCGCGACCTCGCGCTCGGGGTGAATGACCCGGGTGGCGCCGATCAGCTCCAGGATCCGCGCGTGGTCGTCCGAGATCGCCTTGACATAGACGTTCTTGGCACCCAGCGAGCGACTGTGGAGGGTGGCCAGGACCGAGGGATCCATGTGCTCGTCACCCAGCGAAACGATGACGTAGTCGGCGGAACCGACGTCCAGCTCGTCGAGGAGCTCCCGGTCGGTGACATCGCCCACCACCGCGTCGGTCACGAACCCGACCACGTGGTCGACCGCCTCCTTGTCCATGTCGATGGCCAGGACCTCCAATTTCTGCATGCTGAGCCGGCGGGTGAAGTAGTAGCCGAAGTTCCCGAGCCCCATGATCACGACGCGCATCATCCGACCAGAACCCCCTCTTCAGCGTACTGGTACTCGACCCGCCGCCGTCGGCCCATCGCTACGGCGACGGTCAGCGGACCCAGCCGCCCCACGAACATGAGCAGGATGATCACGAGCTTGCTGCTCGCTCGCAGTCCCGTGGTCTCGCCCATTGATAGCCCGACCGTTCCGAAGGCCGACACCGCCTCGAAGTTGAGCGCGAGAAAGTCTCCGCGCACCCCGGGATGGGCCAGATCGTGGAGCTCCGTCCACTGCAAGACGAAGGTCATGCCCATGACGACGAGGACCGAGAGGAGCACGATGGCGACGGCCTCCCCCACCACTCGCTCGGGAACGGTGCGATGGAACAGGGTCGCGTGGCGCATCCCTTTCGCGCGCGAAATCAGCACACCGATCAGGATCGCGGCCGTGCTCGTCTTGATCCCCCCGGCCGCCGATCCCGGCGAGCCGCCGATGAACATGAGGATGATCGTCATCATGAGAGTCGAGTTCGTGAGCCGGTCGTAAGGGACGGTGTTGAAGCCGGCCGTCCGGGGCGTGACGGATTGGAAGAGGGTCACGAGCAGCGTCTCGTTCCACGGGCGCCCCCGCAGGACGTTGTTGTACTCGAAGAAGAGGAAGCCGAGCGCTGCCCCGACGAGCAGTATGCCGGTCGTCGTCAGAACGACCTTGCTGTGGAGGGAGATTCTCAGTCGCGGGTGACGAGCCTGGGACTCGAGGTCGGCGATGACGATGAAGCCCAGCCCGCCCAGCAGGATGAGACCCATGACGACCAGGTTCACGACCCACGAGCCGGCGTAGCCCTCGAGACTGTCGGAGAAGAGCGAAAAGCCGGCGTTGCAGAAGGCGGAGACGGCGTGGAAGACACCGCGCCAGATCCCGCTCGCGAGCCCGGCATCGCGCGCGAAGGCGATCGACAGCAGCACGGCACCCACGGCCTCGACGACCAGCGCGTAGGTGACGATCCGGGTCAGCAGCTCGCGCACATGGATATGGGTCAACCGGCCGTGCGTCCGCGTGAGGATGCTCCGCTGGGTCAGCGAAACCGACCGGCCGAGCAGCAGCATGAAGAAGGTCGAGAAGGTCAGGATGCCGAGCCCGCCGAGCTGGATCAGGATCAGGATCACGCCCTGGCCGAAGGGGGACCATGCGCGGGCCGTGTCCACGGTGATCAGGCCCGTGACGCAGACCGCGGAGGTGGCCGTGAACAGAGCGTCCAGCGTCCCGATCCGGCGCCCCACCCCCCACGACACCGGAAGGCTCAGCAGAACCGTCCCGACGAGGATCAGGGCGCCGAAGGAGACGACGAGCAGGATCGGCGGCTCGATCCGTCTCATCCGTATCCCAGCTCGTCCAGCCGGTCCTCGTCGAGTCCGAAGAAGTGGCCGATCTCGTGCAGGACGGTGACCCGCACCTCCTCCACGATCTCCTCCTCGCTTTCGGCCCACTCGAGGAGCGGGCGCCGGAAGATGGTGATCTGGTCGGGCAGCAGGACGTCATCGTGCCGGCGCTCGATCAGCGGAACGCCTTCGTAGAGCCCGAACAGCGTGTCCTCGGGATCGTCGGGATCGAAGCCCATCGACTCGAGAAGCTCGCGATCGGGTGCTTCGGCGATCACCACGCTGACGTTCTCGAGGTGATCCTGGAAGTCGCGAGGCAGGCGGTTCAGCGCCCGCTGCACGAGACGCTCGAAGCGGGCGGCCGAGACGCGCAACATCGCGCCCTCAGCCCGGCCCGGAATCGCCGAACCGGGCGCCGTACCGGTCGAGGCTGGCCTGGATCTCCCGGCACGCCGCTTCGCGATCGAGCCACTCCGTCACCAAGGTCTCCTTCTCCTCCAGCTCCTTGTAATGGGTGAAGAAGTGGTGCAGCTCCTTCAGGCTGTGATCGGCCATGTCCTCCAGGTCCTCGATCTCGTCGTAGCGTGGATCGTGGGCGGGTCCGGCCAGGATCTTGTCGTCGGTCTCCCCCTCGTCCAACATCCGCAGCATGCCCACCGGACGCGCGGTCAGGAGAGACAGCGACTCCGCCGGGAGACCGACCACGAGGATGTCCAGTGGGTCGTCGTCGAGGGCCAGGGTCTGCGGTATGAAGCCGTAGTTGAACGGGTACTCGAAAGCCGAGAACAGCACCCTCGAGAGCCGCAGCAGCCCGGTCGCCTTGTCGACCTCGTACTTCTGGTTGCCTCCCTGCGGAATCTCGACCACCGCGGTCACCGTCCTGCCGTCGAACGCCGGCTCGACCGAGTGCCACGGGTGCAGGACGTTGGCGGTCAGACCGATGAACCTCCCGGAGCGGCGCCCGAGCCGTAGATCTTGTCGGCGTACGGCGCCAGAACGGGCATCCGCCACTTCTGGCCGGAGTAGCCCTTGATCAGGCAGACGACCCACAGGATGAGGCCACCCAACGCCAGCACGATCATCATCAGGAAGCCGAAGATCCAGCCCAGGAACGGGATCACGGTGGACAAGACCGTCGACAAGATCGTGAACAGGATCCAGACAGCGATCCAGGCGATACCGAAGACGATCGACTGCGCCGCGTGCCAGCGCACGACGTCGTCACGCTTCTCGATCAGGAAGAAGATGATCCCGGTGATGGGGGGGACGAGGTACGAGAGGAGCCCCGCCAGGCGGGGGTCCATGCCCGCGGTATCCGACGAACTGGGCTGATCGTGCAAGTCGTGCCTCCTTTCGGGTGAATTGCGACGGCCCCAATATAAGGGGCTTCCGGCAGATCGCAGCGGCGATCTCCCGCCGGGGCCGAACCCCGTCGCAGAAGCGACCGGAAGGAGGCGGCATGGAGCGCTGGGGAATATGGCGTCGCGAGGCGCTGGCGGGCACGACGACGTTCGCGACGATGGCCTACATCATCGTCGTCAATCCCAAGATCCTCGAGGCGGCCGGGATCCCCTTCGGTCCGTCGATGGTGGCCACCATCCTGAGCGCCGCTTTCGGCACCCTGCTGATGGGCGTCTGGGCGCGGCGCCCGTTCGCGGTCGCCCCCTACATGGGCCAGAACGCGTTCATCGCCTATACGGTGGTCGGCGTGCTGGGCCATCCCTGGCAGACCGCCCTGGGGGCCGTCTTCATCGGCGGCTCGCTCTTCACGCTCCTCTCGCTCTTCAAAACCCGCCAGTGGCTTGCCGATTCGATCCCCGACAGTCTCAAGCGCTCGTTCGCGGTCGGGATCGGGCTCTTCCTGGCCTTCATCGGCTTGACCACGATGGGGATCGTGGCGAGCGGGGCGGGGGATGTTCCCGTCCGCGTCGGGGATCTCCGCGATCCCGCGGTCATGGTCGCCGTCGCCGGCTTCACGCTCATGGTCCTGCTGCATTTGTTGCGCGTCCCGGGGGGCATCCTGCTCGCCATCCTCGCCACCGCGGCGACCGCCATGCTCCTCGGCCTGTCTCCCCTGCCCGAGGGAATCATGAGCGCGCCCCCGGACCTCGGTCCCACCTTCCTTGCCCTGGACATCGGGGCCGCCTTCACGTGGGGCTTCGCGTCGGTCATCCTGACGGTCTTCGTGCTCGACCTGGTGGACACGATCGGGACCGTCCTCGGCCTGGCATGGAAGACGGATCTTCTCGATGAGGAGGGCCGTTTCCCAGGCATGGAGCGTGTCCTCCAGTGCGACGCGCTGGCCACGGTGGCGGGGGCGCTTCTGGGGACGACGACGACGGGGACGTACATCGAGTCGGCGGCCGGGATCGAGGCCGGTGGGCGGACCGGGCGGACGGCCCTGGTCACGGCGCTCTGGTTCCTGGCGGCCCTCTTCTTCGCGCCCCTCCTCTCGGCCGTTCCGGCCGCGGCCTACGGGCCGGCCCTGGTCATGGTCGGCATGCTGATGCTGGAGCCGGTCGCGGGGCTTCCCTTCGACGACCCGGTCGAGCTCGTGCCCGCTTTCCTCACCATCGCCCTCATGAGCTTCACCTACGACCTGGGGATCGGCCTGACGGCGGGCTTCCTGAGCCACGTCCTGCTGAAGTCCCTGACCGGCCAGGCCTCCGAGGTGAGGGCTGGGATGTGGGTGCTGGGCGGCCTTTCGGCATTGTTCTATGCGTTCTATCCGTACTGAGGGGCTCCGCGGTCGGGCCGTCGCACGGCTGCGGTTGCGGCACCAGCTCGTCCGCGACCCGAAACACGCCCCCGGCCGCGTAGCGGCGCTGGAGGGAGTAGGCCTCGCGCTCCAGGTCGATCCCCCGATAGCGCCAGCCGGCCTCCGCCCACTCCCGCACGTACCGCTCGATGAAGCCGTTCAGCCCGTGGAGGCGATACTGCGCCACGTGCACGCACTCGTGGAAGAGGCACTCCTCCAACCGGGTCTCGTCGAGGACGTCGGTCGCCATCACGACCGTGTCGATGTAGGTGATTCCCCAGACGTGGCCGAAGTCGAGCGAGAGTGGGCGCAGGCGACCCGCGACCGCCACCGGCCACGGAGGATCGATGCGCGGAACACGGTGCACCCTCGTCGCCTCCAGCGTCGCCGGCTCGAAGTAGGGCTCGAAGGCCCGGCGCAGGTCCGCCGCGAGCGGCTGGGCGAACGGTCGATGGGCCCTCCGTCGCCGCCGCACCCAGGCCGCTCCGCGGGCCACCAGCCAGCGGCTGCTCACGATCGAAACCGCCCGCCTCATCGGGCCGCGGCGCGCAGCGAATCGAGGTCGACCGCGTGCGCGGCGAGCCCGGGCACGTGCCAGGCGTAGGGTCCGGTGACGCGCTCCGCCAGCAGCCAAACGGGGGCACCCTCCCGGGCGCGGGCGACGAGCAGGTTCTGGTTCGAGTCGCGGATCAGAATCCACTCGCCGTCACTCGACCAGTGCGCGTCGGTGAACGCGTACCCAGGCGGGCCGGTGACGCGGGCGACCTCGAGCGGGGAGCCGTCGGGCGGAGCGATCCCCAGGGTCGCCGCCCTGTCGGAGCGATTTACCAGAAGCCGAGCGCCAGCGGGACCGACGCTCCCGTCCGCCGGCAGGGGACGGGAGAAGAGCGGCTCGTCGATCTGGATGCGCTCGATCACGCGGCCGGTTTCCGGGTCGAGAACCAGAGCCCGGGGGCCGGAAGGACCAAACGCGTGGACGACGATCCTCCGGTCCCCGGTCCAGCCCAGCGGGCCGCCCAACCAGTCCGCATCCTCTTCCCCGTTCGCGCAGCGCAGCCGACGCGGCTCGCCCCCGCTGGCCGGGACGACGAACAGGCAGGGCGCCGTCCCCCAACGCAGGAAGGCGACCCGGCCGGGGATCGACGGGTCGGGGTGGGCGGCCAGCGACGGATAGTCGGGAAGCGGGGCCACGCCGAAAACCCATACCGCGCCGGCGACGACCAGGACCGTCCCGATCGCGGCGTATGCCGCCCGCCTCCTAACCCCCCCGCCCCCGACCCGGCTCTCCGCCGGAACCTCCTCCCGGACCGTCCCCTTGAGCCGTGCCGTCAGGAGCGCCGCCCCGAGGAGCGCCACGCCGCAGACCAGCAAGGCCAACGGCACCCCCAGCGTGTCGCCCAGGTACTCGAAGACGATCTGCGGGAGGAACAGAAGCACGCCGGCGGCGCCGAAGCCGAGGGGCAGCATGGACTTCAGCCCGACGCTGGCCGCCAGGAGTGTGACCGCGGTGCCTACGCCCAAGGCCAGTCCGGCGTCTCGCCAGCCGAACGACAGGATCTGAGCACCGAGGAGCAGCGCGACCCCCGCGAGCGGGAACGAGCTTCGGCGTTCGGGGAGCAGCCTGCCCCACGCGAGCAGGGCCCAGACCGCTCCGAGTCCCCACAGCGGAAGGCCGTGGAGCTCGTCGGGAGGGCCCGGCAGGTGATGCAGGAGCGCCTCGACGAAGACGGCCAGCCCGACGACCACGGCGATCTCCTGGAGCGGCCCGGGGCGAATCCGCCACAGGGGAAGGGCCCACAGCGCGGTCGCGGAGCCCGCCAGGAGCACCACCGAGCGCCCTTCCATCTCGAGCACGTCGTGACCCACCAGCCCGGCCGTGAACGCCGCGCCGCCGGCCGAGAGAAACCAGAGGAAGCCGTCGAGGGAGCGGAGCGCCGGGTGGTCGCATCGACGGGCGACCCACCCCGCCACCAGGAGGAGCAGCGTGGCGCCGCCGGTGAGGGCGAGCCGCGATCCCGTCCCCATCTCGGACCAGCTTCGCGACGCGGCCACCACCCCGCCCACCAGGGCTACCGACGCGCCGAGGTAGCCGAGGGCGGTCGCCGCCAGGGAGCTCCCCGAGGCCGCTCCCTCGGCTCGCTCGGTCGCCCGGATCGCGCTCGCCTGCTCCTCGGTGACGAGCCCGGCTTCGACCCATCTCGCCAGGCGGGCTTCGAGGTCCTTCATGCCGGCCCAGGTCGCTTCATGCCAGCCTCCAGTCGAACGCCGCCACCTCGGGCGGCGCGAAGAAGCGGGCCGGGATCCCCACCGTCCCGATGCCGCGGCAGACGTACATGGCGGGCCTTGCATCCCGATACCAGCCCGCCACGTAGCGGCCGCTCCCATGGGGTCGCACGGGCGCCCAGCCGAACAGCGTGATCTGTCCCCCATGTGTGTGCCCGGCCAGCATCCACCCCGGTCCGGAGCCGTCGGGGATCGCATCGCGGAAGGCTGGACAGTGCTCGAGGAGGAGGTGGTTCGGCCCGGGATCGACACCTTCCACAGCCCGATCGAGATCGGGGCGGCCGCGAGCCAGGTCGTCGAGCCCGGTGATCGCGTAGGGCCGCCCGCCGTGCGTTTCCTGGAACGTCTCGTTCACGAGCAGGCGGCCGTTGCGCCCTTTGTAGACTTCGGCCAGCCGGGCGGGATCGATCTTCGCCCAGCGCTCCCAGTTGCCGAAGATCCCCAGCTTGCGAGTATCCGGATCGAGGAGGTCCAGGAAGGCCCCGAGGAGACCCAGGTCCTCCTCGCGCTCGATCATGTCCCCGGTGCAGAGGACCAGATCGGGCTCGAGCCGCCGCACCGCCCGCGCCACCTCGGCCTCGTGGTCGCCGACCTCGTGCAGGTGGAGGTCGGTGAGCTGGACGAGCCGCAGAGTGGCTCCGCCGCCCGCGCCGGACGCGCCGCCCCCGTCACCCGCGCCGAACGCGTGACGGGTCACGGTCAGCCGGCCGGGCTCGATCGCGAAAGCGTCGACGCCGGAAGCGACGAAGGCGCCGCCGGCGAGCGCAGCCAGGAATTGACGACGGGTCATGCGCGACCGGCTCTCAGGCGTACGTCTGGCGCGGCCCGCCCCCGCCCTCGGGCGGCACCCAGAAGATGATCTGGTAGGGATCCCGGATGTCGCAGGTCTTGCAGTGGACGCAATTGGATGGGTTCAGCTTCAGGTCCCCGTCCACCCACTCGTAGACGTGGGCCGGACAGAACTGGACGCACGGGTTGCCGTACTCGACCGTGCAGCGGTTCCGGCAGATGTCGGTGTCGAGGACGACCAGGTGGCTCGGCTGATCCTCGTCGTGGGCGGCCCCGGAATGGTAGACGTCGGTCACCTTGTCGAACGTCAGCGTGCCGTTGAAGCCCTCCTCGGGGGCCTCCGCATCGCGGCTCCCGTAGTGCTCCTCCAGGGTCTCGTAGCCCTCGTGGTCCTCCTCGGAGGGGAGCCCGTCGGCCCAGTCGCGGCCGCCCGTGACCCACTGCAGGCCGACCCGGAGCATGCCCACCCACCGCCCACCCAGCGCCATCGCCTGGTGGACGTTCCGGACCTTACGGAGGTCCTGGCCGATGTACGACTCGCGGACCGCCTCGTCGTAGGCGCCCAGCGCGGCCGCCGACGTGTCGCCCGCGCCCACCGCCTCGAGCGCAGCCTCCGCCGCCAGCATCCCGCTCTTCATCGCCAGGTGGATGCCCTTGAGCTTCTGGCTGTTCAGGAGCCCCGCCGAATCGCCCGCGAGGAGCGCCCCGTCTACCGTCAGGCGCGGGATCGCATACCAGCCGCCGAGCGGGATCGCCTTGGCCCCGTACTCGATCATCTCGCCGTCCTCCAGGATCCGGCTTACAGCCCGATGGATCTTGAACTCCTGGAACTTGCGATGGGGATCGAAGTAGGGATCGGCGGAGTCGAGCCCGCCCACGTGGCCGACCGAGACGAGGTGGTCGGGCAGGTGGTAGATCCACCCGCCGCCGAACTCCGAAGCTTCGAGCGGCCAGCCCACCGTGTGGATCACCGTCCCCAGCTCGTGGACCTCGGGGCGGACGCGCCAGATCTCCTTGACCCCGGTCTCGTAGACCTGCGGGTTCGGACCTTCGAGACCCATTCGAGCCACCAGCTCCTTGGTGAGGTTGCCGCGCACGCCGTCGGCGACCACGGTGACCTTGGCGCGCAGGTCGTACCCAGGCTCGTAGTTGGGCCGGGCCTCGCCGTTTCGGCCGACCCCCTGGTCCCGCGTCTGGACCCCGATGACGCGCTCGCCCTCGTACAGCAGGTGGTCGGCGGCGAAGCCGGCGAAGATGTCGACCCCGCCGATCTCCTCGAGCCGCGCCGCCATCCACTTGCAGACCTGGGCCAGCGAGATGATCCGCTTGCCCTTGTTGACGAACATGGGCGGGACGATCGGGCTCTGCAGCGCGCGGCCCCGCGTCAGATACCAGAAGCCGTCTTTCGTGACCTCCGTGGAGACGGGGATCTCGTCGAGGTCGGCGTCGGGCAGGAGCTCCTTGAGGGCCCGGGGGTCCATGACGCCGCCGGACACCTGGTGGCCGCCGAAGGAGGACGCCTTCTCGAGAAGCAGGATCGACAGCTCGGTTCCCGTCTCCGAGGCAAGCTGGGCGAGCCGGATCGCGCACGCGAGCCCGGCCGGCCCGCCGCCCACGATCAGGACATCCACCTCCATCGTCTCGCGCTCGACGTCGGGCAAATTGTTGCTGACGAGCGGGAGCTCGATCCGGGTCGATGACGGCAGGGGGTTCGGCGTCTCGGTTCGGATGGGGACAGCGGTCATGGCGGGAGGCTACCCGGCTCTTCCGCGATGGTCAAACGCAGGCTAATGGCCAGGTCCCCCAGGATCCGGGCCTCCTAGCCCCCTGTCTCGGCCACCATCTTCCTCGTGTGTGGCTGGCGCGGTCGCGAGCGATGGACGATCCTACGGGAAGGGTGTTTCCAGCGAAGGAGGTCGTCATGAAGAGTCGAGTTGCCGTTCTGGGGTTTCTCCTCGCGGTGGCCGCTGCGGTCGCCGCTATGCTGGCGGGGCTCGGCGCGCGGTGGGGCTGGTGGGAATATGGAACGGGCTTCCAGGTCCTGCGGTGGGCGGTCTACGGCGCGATCGGCGCGGCCGCGGTCTCGCTCCTCGGCGTCGTGCTCGCGCTGCGCGCCCCGCGGCGGCGCGGCGTGGTCCTCGCGCTGCTGGGTCTCGCGATCGGCCTGGTCACGGCTTACGTGCCCTGGCAATGGCGGCAGACGGCCCAGAGCGTTCCGCCGATCCACGACATCACGACGGATCTAGAGGACCCGCCGCCGTTCGAGGCGATCCTCCCGCTCCGCGCGGACGCCCCGAACCCGGCCGAGTACGGCGGCGACTCGATCGCCGCCCAGCAGCGGGAGGGCTACCCGGAGCTGGGACCGCTCGTCATCGAGGCTCCGCATGCGGAGGTCTTTCGCCGGGCGGTGAGGACGGCGCGCGACATGGGCTGGGAGATCGTGGACAGGGACCGCCGCGAGGGCCGAATCGAGGCCACCGACACCACGTTCTGGTTCGGGTTCAAGGACGACGTCGTCGTCCGGGTCACCGAGCAGCCCCAGGGCGGCTCCCAGGTCGACGTCCGCTCGGTCTCGCGCGTCGGCCGTAGCGACGTGGGCACGAACGCCGCGCGGATCCGGGAGTACCTGGAGAAGCTCGCGTCGACCCGGGGATAAGGTACCGGCCGCCTGGAGGAGTCATGCCGTAGCGGACACGGGTCCGCCGCACCAGACGCGCCAACCGCTTGGAGCTTCAAAAACCCCACGCCATGCCGACCCCCAGGTCCGCCATCGTGCCCTTCCACGGCGCGAGGCTCCTCAATCTCAGCTCGCCGACCAGGTCCAGACCCTCGGACAGCGCGACCCGGGTTCCCGCGGAGGCCGACAGCTTCCAGTCCCCGTGCGTTCCCGAGTCGGAGAAGTCGATCATGATGCCACCACCAACCCCTCCATAGGGACGTACGCGACCCTCCCGTCGCGCCAGCTGAAGCTGGACTACGGGCAACAGAAGTGTGTCGCTCATCGAACTGGGACTCGTAGGTGAAGACCTCGAGGCCGGGCTCGAGACTTCGACGCCCCTCCCACGATCACCAGCGACCGGGGCGAACCGTAGGTCTGCCCCGCCGCGGTGACGGGAGCAAAGACCGCCATTCCCAGTCCGTAGAGCAGAACCCCGTGCCGTCGGGCGCATGATCTCGCGCTCACTTGTCCGGCCGCGCCGGCGACCACGCCCCCCGCCAGCCGTGCTCCTGCATCGCCCCTACCCGGCCCTTCGCCCACTGGATCCCGTCATCCATCAGCGAATAGACGACCGGGATCACCAGCAGCGTCAGGACCGTCGATGTCGTGAGGCCGCCGATCACCGCGATCGCCATCGGCTGCCTGAGCTCCGCGCCCTCGGAGAGGCCCAGCGCGATCGGCAGGACGCCGAAGATCACGGTCAGCGTGGTCATCAGGATCGGCCGGAGGCGCACCGGACCCGCCTGCTTGATCGCCTCGTCGCGCTCCACACCCCGCCGGCGGAGCTGGTTGGTGTAGTCGACAAGCAGGATCGAGTTCTTGACCACCAGACCGATCAGCAGGATCAGCCCGATGAACGAGTACAGGTTGACCGACTGCCCGGTCAGGAGCAGCAGGCCCAGCGCGCCGATCCCCGCCAGCGGCACCGCCATCATGATCGTGAACGGATGGATCATCGACTCGAACTGGCTCGCCAGCAGCATGTAGGTGATCACGGCCGCGAGCAGCAGCGCGAACAGCATCGACGAAAGCGTCTCCTGGAACGTCTCCGAGGCGCCGGTCACCGCCGTCGTGTAGCCGTCGGGAAGAATCTCCTGCGAGATCCGGCCGGCCGCCTCCACCGCCTCGCCCAGGGACGCTCCCTCAGCGAGGTTCCCCACCACCGTGATCGCCCGCTGGCGGTCGCGCCGGTTGATGACGTTGATCCCCGTGTCCTCCTGCAGCCGGACGATGTTTCCCAGCCGCACGAGCTCCCCGCTCGCGGTGCGCGTGGAGAGGAGGCCGATGTCGGCAGGCTGGTTCCGCTGCGCGTCCTCGACTCCCACCCGCACATCGTAGCGGTGACCGCCCTCCTTGTAGATGGTGGCCTCTTCCCGCCCGATCAGGACGTTGATGGTGTTGGCGATCTGGTCCACGTCGATCCCCATGGCCGAGGCCTTGTCGCGGTCGATCTCGACCCGCACTTCGGGCTTCTGGAGCCGCATGTCGGTACGCATGTCGACCAGACCGGGAACCTCTTCGCCCAGCCGCGCCATCAGGGTCTCCGCGTACTGGTTCAGCAGGGTCAGGTCGGGCCCCTGGATGACCCACTGGAAGGGCTCCGAGCCGCCACCGCCGGTGAACGCGCTGCCGAAGGTCGAGACGAACGCGCGAATCCCCGGCACCGCGTTCAGGCGGCCTCGGAGCTCGTCCATGATCTCGTGCTGTGCACGATCGCGCTCGCCGGGCTCGGTCAGGGCCACGAACATGAACCCCTGGTTGGACCCGCCCCACAGGCCGATCGCCGAGAAGAAGCCCTCCACCTCGGGGATCGTGGCCACCACGTCCTCGAGCTCCTTCTGCTTCTGGTCGGTGTACTCGATCGAGCTCGCGACGGAGGTCTCCGACGCGATGATGAAGCCCGACTCGTCCACCTCCGGCTGGAGCTCCTTGGGCAGGAAGAAGAACAGAACGCCGCCCACTACCGTCGCCAGGGCCGCGATGCCGATCGTCGTCCAGCGGTGGCCCATCACCCAGTCGAGCCCCTGCCTGTAACGGGCATCCGTCCAGTCCAGCGCCTCGCCGATCTTCTTGAAGACGACGTTCCGGCGCCGCTCCTCGTGGTGCAGGAGGCGCGAGCAGAGCATCGGGGTCAGCGTCAGCGCCACGACCAGCGACAGGATGATGGCCACCGCCACCGTGACGCCGAACTCGAACAGAAAGCGGCCGACGATTCCCTCCATGAAGGCCACGGGCAGGAACACGGCCGCCAGGGAGAAGGTCGTCGCCGCCACCGCCAGCGCGATCTCGTCGGTGCCGATCGAGGCCGCCTCCTCGGGCGGCGTCCCCTCCTCCATGTGGCGATAGATATTCTCCAGCACGACGATGGCGTCGTCGATTACGATCCCCACCGCCAGCGCGAGCGCCAGCACGGTGAACGTGTTCAGGGTGAAGCCGAACAGCTCCATGAAGCCGAACGTGCCGATCAGCGACGTCGGGATCGCGAGCCCGATGATGATCGTCGAGCGCCAGGATCGCAGGAACAGGAGCACCACGACCATGGCGAAGAAGGCGCCGTAGAGGAGCTCGAACTGGGCGTCGGCGATCGAGCGCTCGATCGTCTCCGAGCCGTCGAAGGCCATGTGATACTGCATGCTCTCGGGGAAGCTGGGCTCCAGCTCCTCGAGCCGCTCGCGCACGGCGCTGGCGACCGCCACCGCATTGGCGCCCGACCGGGGCGCGATGCCGAGCCCGAGCGTGGTCTGCCGGTTGTAGCGGGCCGCGCCCAGGGACGGCTCGAGCCCGTCTTCCACCCGCGCCACGTCGCCCACGCGGACCGGGGCGCCGTCCCGGTAGGCCACGATCAGGCCGGCGAACTCATCGACCGTCGGTACCTCGCCCTGGATCTTGACGAGCGTCTCGCGCGCTCCCGACTCGAGGTTTCCGCCGGGGACCTCAACGTTCTGCTGCTGGAGGGCGGCCACCAGCTCGCCGGCCGTCAGGTCGTAGCCCTCCAGCTTGTCGCGGTCGACCCAGATCCGGACCTCCCGCTCGCGGTAGCCGCCGAGCAGGATGTTTCCCACTCCCTCGACGGTCTGGAGCCGGGGCCGGAGGGTCCAGCGGGCGAACTCGCCGATCGACTGCGGATCGGGGCCGGTGATGGCGACCCACATGATGGGCTGGGCGCTGATGTCGAGCTTGGAGACCGACGGTGGCTCGGTGTCCCGCGGCAGGTCCGCCTCGGCCACGCTCACCTTGGCCCGGACGTCCTGGGCCGCGATGTCGATGTTGCGGTCGAGCTCGAACTCGACGGTGATGTTCGAAACCCCCAGCCGCGAGGTCGAGGTAATGTGCTTGATCCCCTCGATCGCGCTGAGCTCGTTCTCGATCACGTCGGTGACCGCCGACTCGACTACCTCCGGGCTCGCCCCGGGGAGCACGGTTGTCACCGTGACGGTCGGGAAGTCGACGTCGGGGAACTGGTTGATCCCGAGCGCCCGGTAGCCCAGGATCCCGAACAGGACGAGGGCGGTCATCAGCATGATGGTGAAGATCGGACGCCGGATGGCGGTATCGGAGGCCTGCATCGTCAGCTCTCCCTTCTCAGCTCCCGCTCCTCGCGCGGCACGACCCGCACGAGGGCGCCGTCCTGGAGGCCGGTGTGGCCGGCGGTGATCACGGCCTCGCCGGGCCGGACCCCGCTCAGGACGACCACCCGGCCGTCGACGCGCGGCCCCAGCTCGACCGCCCGTCGCTCGGCGGTCGAGTCCCGGACGACGTAGACGTAGTTATCGGTGCCCTCGGTATACAGGGCGACCTCGGGAACGATGGCGGCGTCCTCCAGCACGGACGTGGTCACCCGGACATCGGCGTAGGCGCCCGGGCGGACCGCGTCGTCGGGGTTCGTGTAGACCGCGGTCACCTCGAGGGTCCTGGTCTCGGGATCGATCCGAGGGCTCACGTAGTCCACCTGGGCCTGTCGTCCCTCGACCGTGTCCGTCCGCACCCGGAAGGTGATCTCGTCCCCGGTCTCGATGTCGTTCGCGTACAGCTCGGGGACGCTGAAGCGGACCTTGAGCGGCTCGTCGTCGACCAGGTCGAAGAGCGCGTTCCCTTCTCCGCCACCGCTCACGTACTCGCCGAGCTCGACGTGGCGAGTGCCCACGGTTCCGGCGAACGGGGCGCGGACGGTCGACTTTCCGAGATCCAGCCGCGCCGTGCCGAGCGCCGCCCGCGCCTGCTCGACGGCGGCCTTTCCGCTCTCGACGCGCGCCACCAGGTCGTCGTAGGTCGCCTGGTCGACCGCGCCGGCCTCGAGCAGCTTCTCGAAGCGCTCGAGCTGCTTCGAGTCGGCCTCGAGCTGGGCCTGGGCGCGCGCCAGCTCGGCCGCCGCGGACTGCGCCTCGTTGCGATACTCGTCCGGGTCGATCTGGATGATGGGCGTCCCGGCCGCGACGGAGCTTCCCTCGTCGCGCAGGATGGCCACGACCTGGCCGCTCACCTCGGCCATCACCTCGGTCTGATGATCCGCCTCGACGGTGCCCACGGCGGTCACGATGTTGGGGACGTCCTGGCTGCGGACGTGCACGGTATCCACCACGGCGGCCTGCGGACCGCCCCCCTCGGCTTCTCCGCCGCACGCGGTCAGGGCGAGCCCGGCCGCCAGCGGCCACAGGGTTCTCTTCAAAAGATCCAACTCACTCGTCCTTCCCATCGCAAATTATGGATCGTCTCGGATTCGCGGTTCGGGTTCTCGGGATCCAGGGGATCGAGGAGCCGAACGCCGTTCCTCGTCCCTTCGAACTCGAGCTCCAGGCGGCGGAAGGGCCGCGCGCGAACGCCGCCGCCCAGCGTCCACTGGGACTGGCTCTCCGTGCCCAGCTCGGCCCCGGCTTCCTCCGCGGGGTTGGTGACGACCGCCCCCAGCCCGCCCACGACATACGGCAGGACCGGCCAGTCCCGGAGCGGCCCGAAGGCCGGCGCGACGAGCAGGTCGAGATCGAGCAGGACGACCGTGACGTCGGTCACCACGTCACCCTGAAGCTCGGTCTCGCCCAGCCCGATGCGCGCCCTCCCCCGGATTCCTTGCCATAGCCGTCTCTCGATGCCGACGCTCGCGACGGTGAGTCCACCGTACGGCGCGTCGTCGTCCCACGTCAGCCTCCCGACGCCGAATCCCAGCGCGTAGCCGGGCTCGGTAGAGGTGATCCCGCCGGGCGGCGGGGGCGGCGGCACGGTCCCCGTGTCCGCCTGCGCGCGCAGGAAGGCCGGCGCGAGGAGGGTGCCGATCAGCAGGCCCGCCGCGGCGAGTCTCACCGGTCCCCCATCGCGCTCAGCAGACGCGCGACCGCGACCAGGTGGTCGTGTAGCGCCTGCGCGGCGTTGAGGCGCGCCTCGGTGACCGCCTGCTCGGCCTCGTCCAGCTCGAGCTGGGTCGAGAGCCCCTCCCGGAAGCGCACCCGGGCGATCTCGTACGCGCGGTTCGCCCGCCCCCCGGTCGCCCGCGTGGCCTCCACGGTCTGGGCGGCGGCCTCGACCGTCTGCCAGGCATCCTGCACCTGAAGCTGCACGTCCCGCTCGAGGGCCCGGTAGCGCTCCTGCGCCTCGACGTAGTCCGCCCGGGCCTGGAGCGCCCGACCCTCGGTCCGGCGCCCGTCGAAGATGGGGATGTCGACGGCCAGGGCGGCGACCGCCGACTGGCTGAAGTCGCGCTCCTCGGGGACGAAGGCCTCGGACGAGGAACGCCGGGAGACGTCGAGGGTCAGGCTCAGCGTGGGAAAGGCCTCGGCGCGCTCGACGTTCACGAGCTCTTCTCTCAGCTCGACCGTCTGGGCCTGGGCTTCGAGATCGGCGCGCGCCGCGAGCGCGCGGGCCCGGGCCGTCTCGAGCGCGATCGTCATCGGGACGAACGCCAGCGTGTCGACGAGCACGACCTCTTCGTCCAGGGGAAGGCCGATGGTGCGTTCGAGACCGTTTTCCGCCAGGCGCAGGTCGTTGCGGGCCTGAATCAGGTCCGGACGCAGGTTCTCGAGATCCACCTCGGCCGTGAGGACCTCGAAGTCCGATGCCGTACCCACGTCGCGAAACAGCCGCACCTGCTCCACCCTGTCGGTCGCCAATTGCACCGCCCCCTCGCGCACCTCGACCGCCGCCTCGGCGAGAAGGACGGCGTAGTAGTCCTCCTTGGTCTCCAGCGCGACGTCGGCGAGCGCCCTCTCGTACTGCGCCTCGCTGGCCGCCCTCCCGTGCCGGGCGGCCGAGACCGCGGCCCCCAGCCGGCGATCGAAGAGCGTCTGCTCGATCGAGAGCCCGAAGGCATGCTCGTTGTCCTCGCCGATCGAGATCTGCTGCGTTTCGCCGCCCTGGTTGAAGAAGATGACCGGGCGCTGGAGGTTCCGCGCCAAGCTGTAGGTGCCGTCGACCGTCGGGAGGGCGGACGCGAAGGCCTCGCGGACGACGCCCCGCGTGCGGTCGACCGCCGCCCGCGCGATCCGGGTCTGCTCGTTCTCCGCCAGCGCCCGTCCCACCGCCTCCTCCACCGTCAGACGGACGGGCGCTGCCGTGTCCGGTGAGAGATCCTGCGCAGCGGCGCTTCCCGCGGCCGACATCAGGAGGATCGCCGCGAATGTCGTGCTTCGGATTCGATCGTTCATCGTTGGCCCATCTGGTTGAATAAACCGTATCGCCGCTTCGTCTCTTTTGATGAATGCCAGGGGCGTCGCCGGCAGCCCTGCCGCCGACGCGCAGTCCACAGCCTGGCCCGATCCCTGGAAGCCCCCCTTTCGGGGATCAACCACGCGGCTCCTGTTTGACCCGGCAGGGGCCGCATCCGGGCGGCCCGACCGATCGGCGGGCCGCCTTTTTTTCGGCCGCCGTGAACCGGTCAACATGCCTCCTCCCGCGCGGAGAGGCGTTCGATCAGGCGGCTCAGCGATCCCTGGAGGCGGGAGCGCTCACGCTCGGGAAGCCATTCCACGAGTTCCGTATCCACGACGTCCAACAGCCCGAAGAGGGACGGCAGCAGCGTCTCGCCGGCCTCCGTCATGTGAACGACGTGTGCGCGACGGTCGCTGGGATTCGGCTCGCGCCGGGCAAGGCCGTCGCGCTCCAGGACGTCCAGGGTGCCGACGATCGTCGAGGGCTCCACGTCGAGGCGCGACGCCAGCTCCTGCTGGCTGAGCGGGCCGTTGAAGTGGAGCGTGACCAGGATCCGCGCCTGTGCCGGCGTGAGCCCCAGCCCGGCTCGGGCGAGCGAGTGCATGAGCCGGCGCTCAACGAGGCGGGCGAGGCAGAGGATCGAGGGACCAAGCCGGCCATCCCGGTATTGCCCGATGGTCTGGCACTCGTCGGCGGGTCCGACGGCGTTCTCTCGCTTTTTCATAGGGCGGCTAATTATAAGAGTCCTAATAGTAGGGTGTCAATCCAAGGACCGAAAACACCCCCGGTTTCGTCAATCAACGAGAGCGGGCTGTCAGAAGTTCAAACGGACTCGGGCTCGACCGGGTTTCGCTCCAGCGGGTCGCTGCGCCAGCGGCTATCACGCCTGGAAAGTTCCTGCCTCAGCTCGTCGTCGAGCGTCGACCAATGAGATTGAATCGTCCAATCGGCACCAACTGTCTGCGGGCTTACAAAGGACGATATTCCTCCAGTGTACGGCGCTTTTCTCCTCATCGATGGCCACATGGACACGCCGCTCCGGATCGTCGACGACGGCGTCGACATCGGCGCGCGATTGGACGAGGGTCACGTCGACCTGGTCCGTCTGCGGGAAGGACGAGTGGACGCGGTCTTCATGGCCGCGTGGATCGATCCCACGATCCCCTTTGGGCGCCGCCTGCCCCGGGCGGAGCGGCTTCTCGCGGCGATCCGGGGGACCGCCGAGGCCCACCCCGACCGCGCCCGGTACGTCACGACCGCGAACGAACTGCGACGCGCCGTCGCCGAGGGACGAACCGCCCTGCTCGCCGGCGTCGAGAACGCGCAGGCGCTGGACGACGATCTCGGCAACGTGATCCGCCTCCACTCGCTCGGGGCGCGCTACCTGACCCTGACCTGGATGAACAGCAACGCCTTCGCCGACGCCGCCGGAGCCGAACGGCTCCACGGTGGGCTCTCGGAGCTCGGGAAACACCTCGTCGACGAGCTCGATCGCGCGGGCGTCCTGGTGGACCTCGCCCACGCCTCCCCCGAGACCTTCTGGGAGGTCCTCGATCGCTCCGCCCGACCACCGGTCGTGAGCCACTCGGCGACCGAGGCCGGTGGCCCGCATCCGCGGAACCTCTCCGATGATCAGCTCCGCGGCCTGGCCGAGAAGGGCGGTCTGGCGGGGATCAACTTCTTCCCACCTTACCTCGCACCCGATGCCCGGACCTGCGACTGGACGGTCGTCGTCGATCACATCGACCGGGCGGTCCAGGTGGCCGGTCTCCCGCACATCGCGCTCGGCTCGGACCTCGACGGAATCCCGTCACTGCCGGAAGGCTTCCGAGGCGCGCAGGACTTCCCCCTCATCGCGGCCGAGCTGGAGCGACGCGGATACGAAGGGAACGACCTGGAGGCGATCCTCGGCGGCAACTGGCTCCGCGCCCTCGAGGGGCTGGACGAGCCCGTCCGATCCGGCTGACACGGGAGTTCGCGCGCCGACCCCCCAAGCGGGCGCGCGGGGCTTGGTTCTTGCCGCAGTTCACCTCGCGGTTCCCATGTCGAGGAGGTCGACGAGCTTGTCTGAAAACGTTTTCATCCATCAAAGCGTCTCCCTTCGGGACCGCTTGCAGCGGGAGCGGAGGCGCCGTCTGGAAGCCGAGTCCAGCCTGCGTCTCGGTCTGCGGGCGCTGCGCGACCGGGAGCGCCAGATCGCCCTCCTGAAGAAGCTGGCGACGGTCGCCAACGAGTCCACTTCGGTCGAAGAAGCGATCGGCCGCGCGCTCGAGGAGATCTGCACTTTCACCCGCTGTCCGGTCGGACTCGCCTGGCTTCGCCGGCACGATCGGCTCGAGCCGACCGGCGTCTGGTACCTCGCCCATCCGGACCGCTACGCGGCTTTCCAGGCGCTGACGGAGAACGGGGATCTACGCCTTGGGAAGGAGCTCCCCGATCGGGTTGCAGCCGAGGGCCGTCCCGTCTGGGTGAGCGATCTCCAGGAACACACCGGCTCCCCACGCGCCCTGGCGGCGACGGAGGCCGGTCTCAGCGCCGGGTTCGCCTTCCCCATGCTGGCCGCCTCGGAGGTCGTCGGCGTCCTCGAGTTTTACGGCGAGCGCGTGCGTCGGGCGGACGACACGTGGCTCGAGATGATGACCTACGTGGGCGCGCTCCTGGGACGGGTCGTCGAGCGCGCAGACGCCGAGGAACGGCTCCGCTACCACGCGCTCCACGATCCGTTGACCGCGCTGCCCAACCGATCGTTCATCCTGGAGCTGATCAAGCAGGCCATCGGACGGGCGCGCCGTCATCCCACCTACCGGTTCGCGCTCCTTCTCGTCGACGTGGATGGCTTTCGACGTCTCAACGACACTCTGGGTCACGCCCTCGGGGACCGACTCATCGTCGAGATCGGGGAACGCTTGAGAGAATGCCTGCGAAGCGAGGACACGGTCGCCCGGCCGGTGGAGGAAGGCGGAGGAAGCTCGGGCCCACTGGCTCACCTGGCCGGCGACGAGTTCATGATCATGATCGAGAACCTCCACGACGCCAGCGACGCAGTCCGCGTGGCGCGCCGGATCCAGGAACGGCTCGCCCGGCCCTTCCTGCTCGCCGGGCATCCGATCCTCGTCAGCGCCAGCGTCGGGATCTCCCTCAGCTCGCCCGGCGACGAAATCCCCGAGGAGCACCTGCGGGCGGCCCATCTCGCGCTCGACCGGGCCAGGAGTCGGGGGAAGGGCGGCTGCGCGGTCTTCGACCTCACCATGCACGAGCAGGCGGTGCGACGACTGCAACTCGAGGTCGACCTGCGCCAGGCCATCGAGCGCAAGGAGTTTCGCCTCCATTACCAGCCCATCGTCTCGCTCCCCAGCGGCGACATCACCGGAGTCGAAGCCCTCATCCGATGGCCCAGATCCGGAAAGCTCGTCATGCCAGGGGAATTCATCCCGGTAGCCGAGGAGACGGGCCTCATCCTGCCGATGGGGCAGTGGGGCCTCGAGGAAGCCTGTCAGCAGCTCGCCCGATGGAACCGTATCCTGCCGCCCGAGCGGGCGATGAGCATGAGCGTGAACTTCTCGGCGCGGCAGTTCGCCATGCCGAACTTCGACCGCCTCGTGCTCGAGGTCCTGAGCGAAACGGGCCTCTCGTCAGAGACCCTGCGGCTCGAGGTCACCGAGAACGCGGCCATGGACGACGCCCGGCATACCCAAACCGTCTTCACGCGCCTCAAGGACGCCGGGGTGCGCATCAGCATCGACGATTTCGGGACGGGTTTCTCCTCGCTGGCCTATCTCAAGCGCTTCCCTGTGGACACTCTCAAGATCGACCGCTCCTTCATCGCCACCATCGAGCACGACATGGAGAGCCGGGAGATCGTGCGCACGATCATGGGGCTGGCGCGGACGCTGCGCCTGGACGTCATCGCCGAGGGTACGGAGACGCTCGCCCAGGTGGAGTTCCTCCAGGGGATCGAAT
Source organism: Gemmatimonadota bacterium (assembly GCA_050732935.1). Taxonomy (GTDB): domain Bacteria; phylum Gemmatimonadota; class Gemmatimonadetes; order JACCXV01; family JAHWKZ01; genus DASRVA01. Next base: position 29,262 of record JBOHRW010000224.1, on the reverse strand, counting down.
GCGAGTATGCGCAGGGGTACTTCTTCTCCAGACCCATCGACCCGGCCGATCTCGAGCCGGTCCTGACGGCCGGCGTCCCGCGCTGATCGGACACGACTGGATCGCCGGCTGCATCTTTTCCCGGAATCGGGTGTAGATTAGCCGTCGATCCGGAAGTACCCACGAAACCCGCCCCATCGCGAACGCTCGCCCATGACCCGATCCTTCCCCCGGCTCCTCCAGCGCATCCCCCGCCGGGCGATCCTCGCCCTGCCCCTGGCCCTCGTTGTCCTCGCGATCGCGCTGGCGGCCTGGGTCGTGGTGCTGGAGCGGCAGGTCACGGCCAAGTGGGAGGGGCGGAAGTGGAACCTGCCCTCGAGGGTCTACTCCGACGCCTACCTTCTCTACCCCGGCCGGCGGATCGACGCAGAGGATTTCGAGGCCCGGCTCAGGCGGCTGGGTTACCTGGAGCAGGCCGGCGGCGTGGACGATCCGGGCGAGTACGCGTCCGAGGACTCGGAGTGGCTGGTCTATCTCCACGCTTTCGCGTATCCCGACGGCGCCAACCCGCCGATCCCGATCCGGATCGAGATGGGAGGCGGGACGATCCGGAGCCTGACCCAGGCTCGCACCGGCGAGACCCTGGCGAGCGCCGCCCTCGAGCCCGAGGTGATCGGCGTCATCTTCGACCAGCACATGGAGGATCGCACGCCGGTCGACCTGCAGGAGGTTCCGCAGCACGTCGTGGACGCGATCCTGGCGGTCGAAGACGCCCGGTTCTACGCGCATCCCGGCATCGACCCCATTCGTGTCGTCGGGGCGGCCGTAGCCAACCTCCGCGCGGGTGAGACGGTCCAGGGCGGCTCCACGATCACCCAGCAGCTCGTGAAGAACTACTACCTGTCCGCAGAGCGGACCTACGAGCGCAAGATCAAGGAAGCGCTGATGGCGGCGATCCTGGAATTCAAGTACTCGAAGCGGGAGATTCTGCAGGCGTACCTGAACGAGATCTATTTCGGCCAGCATGGCGCCAGCTCGATCATGGGAATCGAGGAGGCCTCGCAGCACTACTTCGGTAAGTCGGTCCGCGAGATCGACCTTGCCGAGGCCGCCACCCTGGCCGGGCTGATCCGCGATCCCAGGCGCTACAACCCCGCGCAGAACCCCGAGGTCGCCACGCAGCGTCGGGACCTCGTGCTCGGGCTCATGCACGACCAGGAGCGGATCACCGACGACCAGTTCGCCCGGGCCCGGGGCACGCCGCTGGCCGTCCGCCGACGCGACGCCCGCGTCAACGACGCCCCCTACTTCGTGGACTACGTCCTGCGCGAGCTGGCCGACCGCTATCCGCGCCGGCTGCTGCAGAGCCAGGGGCTGCGCATCTTCACCACGCTCGACATGGGCCAGCAGATCGCTGCCCGCGAGGCGCTGGTCGAGGGTCTGGCGCACCTCGAGGAGGGCTACCCGCGGCTCGCGAGGCGCCAGGGCGAGCTCCAGGGTGCGGTCGTGGTGCTCGACCCGCAGACCGGCTTTGTCCGCGCGATGATCGGGGGGCGCGACTACCAGGATTCGCAGTTCAATCGGGCCGAGCAGGCCCGCCGGCAGCCGGGGTCGACGTTCAAGCCGTTCGTCTACCTGACGGCTTTCCTGACGCCCGGGCGCTGGAGCCCCGCGAGCACGATCGAGGACGAGCCGTTCGAGGTCGTGAGCGCCGGTCAGACGTGGTCGCCCGAGAACTACGACCAGACCTATCACGGCACCGTAACGCTGCGGAACGCGCTCTCGCAGTCCATGAACGTGGCCACCAGCCGGCTGGCCCTTTCGGTGGGGCTCAGCCGCGTAACGCGGACCGCCAGGGAGGCGGGCATCGAGAGCCGCCTGCGGCCGCTTCCCTCGCTAGCCCTGGGCGCGTTCGAGGTCAGTCCCCTGGAGCTCGCCTCGGCCTACGCCACGCTGGCCAACGGCGGGATCCGGACCCAGCCGCTGTCGATCCTGGCGGCGGTGGATGAAGGCGGAGAGGTCGTCCAGCATCGCGAGGTCAGCATGGATCGAGTGCTCCCGGCCGACGCGGTCTATCTCGTCAACGACATGCTGAAGGACGTCTTCGACAGCGGCACCGCGCGCCGCTCGCGCGCGCTCGGCTATGGAGGTCACGCCGCCGGGAAGACCGGGACCACGAACGATACCCGGGACGCCTGGTTCGTCGGCTACACGACCGAGCTGGTGGCGCTGGTGTGGGTGGGCTACGACGACAACGGCCCGATCGGCCTGCACGGCGATCGCGCGGCGCTCCCCATCTGGGTGGAGTTCATGAAGCGCTCCGGCTACGGCGACCGCAGCCCCGAGTTCCCAGCCCCCCGGAACATCGTGCTCGTCGAGGTCGACCCCGAGACCGGCGAGCTCGCCGGGCCGGGATGCCCGACCACCCGCTTCGAGGTGTTCGTGGAGGGCACAGAGCCCCAGGAGGAGTGTCATCTGCACGGTGAAAGCGACGGCTGGTGGATCTTCTGACGAGGTGCGCGTCTTGGTTCTGACCCTTCTGATCGTGATGGTCGTCGTGGTGGGGTGCGGGGGGGCGGAACGCGAGCCGCCACGAGCGACGCCCGATCGCCGCCCGTCACCGACGGCGGAATCCGATGATCGGTCGGGGGCGATGGAGGAGGAGCCGCGTGAAATCTCGACCGACCGCGCGCTGGCCGAGGATGCCGGGGCGGGCACGCTCGCGCGGGAGGCCAGCCTGCAGGTCGTCGAGGAGGGCAAGGGCTACCTGATCACCGGCCGGGCGGGCGAGGCGGTTCGCCGCTTCGAGCGTGCCACCCGGATCGACCCCACCAACGGCTTCGCGTACTACTATCTGGGCCGGGCCCGGATCGAGCTGGGCGACCGGGCGCAGGCGGTCGGCGTCCTGGAGAAGGCCGAGACCCTGCTCGGACCGTATCCGGAGTGGCGCGAACGGGCGGCCCAGCTCCTGGCATCCGTCCGCTGAGGTCCGATCTCGGGACAGGAGGCGAAGCCATCGAATTCGAGGACGCCCGTCAGCGGATGCTGCGGCGTCAGATCGCCGACCGGGGGATCCGCGACCCGGCCGTCCTGGGCGCCATGTACAGCGTCCCTCGCCATGAGTTCGTTCCGCCCGAGTACCTGGATCTCGCGTACGAGGACCGTCCCCTGCCGATCGGCCAGGGGCAGACGATCAGCCAGCCCTACATCGTGGCCTACATGACCGCCGCGCTCGAGATCGGCCCGGACGACCGCGTGCTGGAAGTGGGCACCGGCTCGGGCTATCAGACTGCGGTGCTGGCCGAGATCGCCCGCGAGGTGTTCTCGATCGAGATCGTGTCATCGCTGGCGAAGGTGGCGGCCCGAACGCTGCGCCGGCTCGGCTACCACAACGTCAGGGTCGTGGCTGCCGATGCGCATCAGGGCCTGCCGCGGGCGGCCCCGTTCGACGCGATCGTCCTGACCGCCTCGCCGCCGTCCGTTCCCGACGCCCTCTTCGAGCAGCTCGCTCCCGGCGGGCGACTCGTCGCGCCGGTCGGCAAGGGGGTCACCCAGCGGATCGTCCGCTGGCGCAGGACCGGATCCGGCTTCGTCTCGGAGCGGCTGATCGGGGTCCGGTTCGTGCCCATGACAGGCGGGTCGGGTGAAGCGCGGGGCCGCTGAGGGACCCCATTCCGCTTCCACGCCATGGTGGCGAGCACGGCCTCCCGGGCCGTGGGCGGGTCTCGCGCTCGTCGCGGTCGCGGCGGGGATCGCCGTCGCTCTGGGCGGCCCCGACCCCCGCACCATGCCGGTCGATCCGGCGTCCGTCTTCGATCCCGCCCACCGACGTCTCGCGGCGGAGTACGCGGAGATCAAGTACTCCCTCTGGGCGACCGGGACGCTGCTGCGCTGGGGCTTTCTGGCGGGGCTGCTCGTCCTGGCGGGCGGCGTGCCCCTGTCCCGACTCGGGAGAAGGATCGGTCGCGGTCGACCGCTGCCCTCGTCGTTCCTCACCGCCGTTCTCCTCCTCGCCGCGCTCGTCTTCGTGGCGCTGCCGGTCGCCTGGACGAGCGGGTTCCTGGTGGAGCACCGCTTCGGACTCTCGACCCGCTCGGCGGGGGCGTGGCTGCTCGACACGGCCCGCCGGCAGGGGTTCTGGATCGTGGTCTATGGGCTGGCGGCGGCGGGCTTCCTGGGCTGCCTCCGGCGCTGGCCACGGTGGGGCTGGGTGGCGGCGGCCGCGGGGGGGACGCTGATGGCCGTCGCCGGCACGACCGTCGCTCCCGTCCTGATCGACCCCCTCTTCGCCGACTTCCGGCCGCTCGACGATCGCGAGCTCGAGCGCGAGATCGTCGCCATGGGCGAGCGCGCCGGGCTCGAGATCGAGCGCGTCCGTGTCGTGGACGCGAGCCGGCGCACGCGGCGGCTCAACGCCTACGTGGCCGGCCTCGGGGCCACGCGCCAGGTGGTGCTCTACGACAACCTTCTGGTAGAGGCACCCCGGGAGGAGATCCTCCTGGTCGTCGCCCACGAGCTGGGGCACGCCGGCGAGCGACACGTCCGGACGGGGCTCCTCTTGGCGATCCCGGGGATCTTCGCCGGGGCCTGGCTGCTCACCGGCGTCGCCCGGTGGCAGGCCCGTCGCAATTCGCGCCTGGCGGGCCCCGGCGATCCGGCCGGGCTGCCGCTCCTCTGGCTCGCCGTCTCGATCCTTCTCTTCCTCGCCAGCCCGATCGAGGGGGCGATCTCCCGCCGGATGGAGGCCGAGGCGGACTGGATCGCGCTGGAGCTCTCCCGCGACCCCGACACCTTCGCCCGGGTCACGCGCCGACTCGCGTGCTCCAATCTGTCGCCCTTGACGCCACCCGGCTGGATCGTCCGCTGGTTCTACACCCATCCCCCCGTCCTGGAGCGGATCGGCATGTCCGAGTGCTGGCGGGAGAACGGCCTGAGCTGTTCAACTTCCACTTCGCCGATCCGGAGTCCGAGCCGTCTCCCCCTCATGCTCCGTGGTTCTTGTCGGTAGTTCTATCTGACAGCTTCAAGGTTCGGATTCCGTATCAGACGACCGGTGTCGAAGGGGAGGAGCCGCTGTTCTTTAAGATTCTGGATGTCGTCGGGGATGTCACGGGTCCCGACACGACATTTACAATCGTGACGCTGCCGTGCCCGAATCGGCCCTGGTTTGGACATATTGCTTTTCGGGACCAACTACGAGACTTGTGGGAACGGTCCAAGCCGGTAGCTCCCGGTCAGGACCCCTCAGGCACGACCGAGCGAGGGGCATGGATCGTCGAGACGGGCAAGGACGCCTATGATCTCGTGGAAGAGGGAGCAGAGCCCCGCCCCTACATGTGTGGCACGAAGTGGCACGAACCTCCTCCGGCCGGAATTGTGGCCATGGTTCACACGCATCCGTGGGAGACCGGGTGGTATGATGGTATATGCGGCGATGCTCCTGATGTTTCTTCGAAGCCACGTAGCCGAGCGTTAAGCACTTTTGGAGACCAGGGGGGCGATATCCAGGTTGCGAACTACTTCAGAAGCGAGTATGGGATTCGTTTCGACTATGTCATTTATGAGGACGGTGGCATCATGGAGTTTGAGCCGCCACAGGTTCAGTTTGGTTTTTACGACAGTTGTTTACTCGAGTGAAGAGGCATAGGGCTGTCGTCTTTTCTTTTTGGAGCAGCGGATTCGTGCTGAGAAATCTCATGCATTCATCGTGGGCACCTTGAGGCTTGCTAACAAGCCCGTTGTAATGTCTTGTTCGGCTCTCCTATTCCTGTGGGCGGGCAAGCAGGTTTCACCATGGCCGGACATGCGAGCGCTGGATGCTACACGGGCCGAGCATGAGATCACGGTTGCTAAGGGTTCTTCAGTACAGGCTGCAATCCAAACCGAGCCGGCTTCCGGGTACATCGCTTGGTTCAAGGCCGACGCCATCGTGGCCCCTGACGACGGCGACCCGGTCAGCGCCTGGGACGATTCCGGTCCCGACAACCAGGACGCCGCCCAGCCCAGCGCTTCCTTCCAACCCGTCTACAAGACCTCCGTCGTCGGTGGCCGACCCGTCGTGCGCTTCGACGGGGTGGACGACCGGCTCGTGTCGCCGGGGCAATCCGGCGTCTGGGGCCTGACCAGCCATTTCACGGTCTTCGCCGTGGTGCGGCTGGACGCCAGTCCTGGCGCCGGTGGTCATGACGTGATCGGCTCCAGCGCGATCAGCAACAACCTCGATCTGTTCGCCCGCCGCGGTGACGCCGACGGCAACTGGCTCGCCTACGGCAGCAGCCATGACGGAGTCCACAATTCCGACCTGGTCCTGTCTCCCGGTACGTGGCACGTCCTGACCTGGCGGCGGGAGGCGTTCGAACACCTGCAGATCCGGGCCGACAAAGCGTACCACCTCAACGACACGGGCTACGCGGGCACCGGGACGGCGCCCAGCCAGGCGGCGATCGGGGGGCGCCAGAACGGGGTTTACCCGTTCAAGGGGGATATCGCCGAGCTCATTTACTACACTGGTAGTCTGAGCGATGCGGACATGGAGGCGACGGAAGACTATCTGCTCGCGAAATACGGACTGGCTGGACCTCCTGCGCCGACCGAGCTGACGGCGACGGCGGTGAGCTATCACAGGATCGACCTCGCCTGGAACGACAACGCGGCGAACGAGGAGGGCTACCGTATCGAGCGCCGCGAAGGGCAGACGGCCGACTCCCTCTTCACCCAGGTCCCGCCCAATACGACCGCCTATGCCGACTCGGTCCAGCTCCTTCCGGATCGAGAATACTGCTACCGTGTCGTGGCGTTCAACCAGGAGGGCGAATCCCGTTCCAACGAGTCGTGCGCGACGACGCATCCCCTGCCGGCGGTCGCGTGCACCACGGATCCGCATGATAACCGGAGCACGTTGGTTTCGATCCTGACGAGTTCGGAGCCATTCATCGTCGAATGGCGCGCCGAGGCAGGCCTCACGAACCCCGATCCGAGCTTGCTGACCCTGATCGATGACGACGCGGTGTGCGACCAATTATGGAGAAGGGTCAGGGTGGTTCCACCTTCAGACTTGTACGCGTTGGCCTTCTTCAAGCTTGCCGACCTGTATATCGTTACACGTTATCCAAATACACCCACTTTTACTGGCCCACGGTTTACGATCGTCCTCGATGAGGAGTTTGAGCCTGTGGGCGGAAATTTGATGCTGTACTGATATGGAAGCTTCCTCCTTCTCGTGCTCGGGCTACATCATGTTCGTCGATCGATCTCAGGCTCCGTGATGTAACGGTTGCTGGTGAGCCGGCTCCATCAGGTTCATTCATGACGGCAACAAGAAGCCAGCCAGCTCGCCGACCACGGCGACGGCGGCGACTTGCTGTTCCGCGCTCCTCCAGGCGTCGGAACAGCCTGTGGAGCCCGTCCAGTCGTGGGCAATCGCTCGCTGGCCCGCCTCACGGCGTCAAAGCGCTGCACTCATCGGGGCGGATGCCCATGGCTTCACGCCGCGTCGACTGTGGGTTTTTGATCGGCCTGCGTGATCGACCAGCGGCGCTTGGTCGAGCCCAACGAGTGCGGCTGGGGACCGCTCATGCCGCGCCCGCGAAAGCGGCGCCAGTCGACCCTCGGTGACCAGCACCATCGTCGATTGCGTGTCGAGTCAAGATCTAGGTGGAGATGCATAGTGCACCAAGAACACGATGATGGTGGCGATCTTGGAGAGGGAACTCCGTCGCCGACGCTGGTCAAGCTTCTTGGCAACGACCTGTGATCCTGCGCCACTACTTCGACTGGTTTCGCGCACAGGCGAGGTACGGGGAGTGCTACGAGACGGGTGGTGTAGACTACGTGATCGAGCGCTGGACTCGGCGCTTGTTGGCCGAGTGCCCGGTGGTCGGCGAGTACCTGGCTCTTTCTGGAGTAACAAGCTCGGACAGCGCCACGAGCTCGACCGTCGGATTTGAGGAGCTAGCACTCAAGCCGGCTCACCCCGCCACGCTGCCAAGCTGCGCTGTTTCCGCGGCATGATCGTAGGGCTCGGCATACAGCTCCAGCGCTTCTTCCATCGCCGCCACGAACGCCCAGTCGACCGTCGGGATCAACCAATGTTGCTTCTGCCACGGCTTGGTGTCGTTTTTTTAGAACGCGGCGAACCGTCTCATCACAAATCGAGTCGACCTTGCCGAGTTCCACCAGACGATCCGCCAACAGTTGCATCGTCCAGCAGGTGCGCACCTCGGGCGGGTCGCTGCACGCCAGCGCCACCAGGTACGCCTCCTGCTGGGGGCCAAGCTTGCGAGCCGCCCCTGGAGGAGGACGCTCGTTCAAGGCCCGCTCCAGGCCCCCCTCCACAAAACCGGCGACGCGTGCGCTCAACCATGGAAGCCCCCACGTGCAGGGCACCGGCGATCTCGGCGTCGGTTTGCCCATCATCGGCCAACAGCAGGATGTGCCCGCGGTTCAGCCTACGCGCGCCCACCTTCCCAGCCCGGATCAGAGCCAACATCTTCGACAGCTCAGCCTCGGTCAGACCCACCACGTACTTCTTTTCCATCCGCTCCTCCTCCAGTTGGAAACAAGCGAATGGGGCTGACCGAAAGCTGAGAAAAATGCCGCGTAACGTCAACGTCAAAGTGGCGCACCGCTAGTGCAGGCAGCCGTGGATTCGCCCCATGGCCCCATGAATCCGACCGCGCTGACCCTGACCGCGCTGGCCGCCGCCTACCGCGACGGAAGCCTCCGCCCGACCGAGGTCGTGGAGGCCTACCTCGACCGGATCGACGTCGGCCCCGTCTATCGCGCCGTCACCGCCCGGCGGGCGCGCCATCAGGCCGAGCGTGCGGAGGCGGACTTCGCCGCAGGCGTCGACCGCGGGCCGCTCCAGGGCGTCCCGATCGCGCTGAAGGACCTGATGGACACGGCGGGCGAGGTTACGGCCGCGGGGTCCGCGGTGCTGGCCGAAGGAACTGCCGCTCCGGCGGACTGCCCGGCCGCCCGGCGCCTCGACGCCGCCGGGGTGGTCTTCCTCGGCAAGACCGGCATGACCGAGCTCGCGTTCGGCGGGATCGGGACCAACCCGCACTTCGGGACACCCGGTTGCGCGCTGGATTCCCAGCGCGTTCCCGGCGGATCGTCGTCCGGCTCGGGGGTTGCGGTGGCGGCGGGCCTGGCGTGCGCCGCGATCGGATCCGACACCGGGGGCTCGGTGCGGATTCCGGCCGCCTTCAACGGGATCGTGGGCTTGAAGACGACCGACGGGGCGATTCCGATGGAAGGCTGTGTGCCGCTCTCCCCCACGCTCGACACGCTGGGCCCGCTGGCCCGGACGGTCCCCGACGCGTGGCATCTGTGGCGCGGCCTGGCCGACTTGCCGCCCATGCCGTTTCCGGGCGCGCCGCTCGGCCACCTCTCGCTCCTCGCCCCGACCCAGCTGCTGCGGGACGTGGATCCCGAGGTCGAGCGGGGATTCGAGGTCGCCTGGGACCGGCTTCAGGCCGCCGGTCACCGGATCGAGCGCCGCAACGTGCCGCTCCTCGACGAGATCTCCGTGCTCTATGAACGGCACGGGACGTTCGCCGGGATCGAGGGCTTCTCCCTCCACCGCCAGCTTCTCGAGCGGGACGAGGGGGGCATGGATCCGCGTGTCTCGACGCGGATCCTGCGGTATCGGGACCGGACGCCGGACGATTACGCGCGGCTGGTCGAAGGCCGCGAGCGAATCCGCGGCGATTTCGAGGAGCTCGCCGGAGGCTACGACGCGATCGTCGCGCCGACGGTCGCCATCCTCCCGCCCCGGATCGCCGACCTCGCCTCGGACGAGGCTTACCTCGACGCCAACGCGCGAGTCCTCCGGAACACGCAGGTCTTCAACTTCCTCGGCTGCCCGGCGGCCAGCGTTCCATGCCGGCGTACGGCAGGCCGGCTGTCGATCGGCTTCATGGTCGCGACCCGGCCGGACGAAGAAGAGCTGGCGCTCCGCATCGCGGCCCTGGCTTCGACCGCCTGATTGCGGCGAAGCCAGCTCCTGGAGCGGCGAACGGCTGGACCCGAGCGGTGGTCGATGGAATCCTGAGCTATAACTTGGGCTTCCCCTCCTCCACGCAATCGGATCGGAACTCTGGACCGGAGTCTGCCATGCGAGCGCGAACCCTCGTTCTCCCGCTTCTGTCGCTTCTGGCGTTTGCCTCCGGCCCCCGCGCGGGGCTCGCCCAGGAGGAGACGGAGGCCATCGACATCCCGTACCAGAAGTTCGTCCTCGACAACGGCCTTACGCTCATCGTCCACGAGGACCACAAGGCGCCCATCGCGGCGGTGAACGTCTGGTATCACGTGGGCTCGAAGAACGAGAAGCCGGGGAAGACCGGCTTCGCCCATCTCTTCGAGCACCTCATGTTCAACGGAAGCGAGCACTTCGACGACGACTACTTCCAGCCCTTCGAGCGGGTCGGCGCGACCGACATGAACGGCACGACGAATCCCGACCGCACGAACTACTTCCAGAACGTCCCCACACCCGCGCTCGACCTCGCGCTCTGGATGGAGTCGGACCGCATGGGGAACATGCTGCCGGCCATCGATCAGGAGAAGCTGGACGAGCAGCGAGGCGTCGTACAGAACGAGAAACGCCAGGGCGAGAATCAGCCCTACGGGGTGACCCGCCAGCTCCTGACCGAGAACACCTATCCGGAAGGTCATCCCTACTCGTGGACGACGATCGGCTCGATGGAGGACCTGGACGCGGCCTCTCTGGAGGACGTCCAGGAATGGTTCCAGACCTACTACGGCGCGGCGAACGCGGTGATCGCGATCGCCGGTGATGTCGAAGCCGAAGCGGTCCGGCAGAAGGTCGAGCGCTACTTCGGCTGGATCCCCTCGGGACCGCCCATCGCCGAGCAGGATGTGTGGATCGCGAAGATGGAGGACACCCACCGGCAGCGGGTCCAGGACCGGGTGCCGCAGGCCAGGATCTACAAGACGTGGAACGTGCCCCCGATCGGCGCCGCCGCTCACGATTACCTGGACCTGGCGGCCGGAGTCCTCTCCACCGGCAAGACGTCCCGGCTCTACAAGCGACTGGTCTACGACGATCGGATCGCGACCGATGTGAACGCGTTCGTGATCGGACGCGAGATCGGGGGCCAGTTCCGGATCCAGGCAACGGCAAAACCGGGCCAGGACCTGGCGGCGATCGAGGCCGCGATCGACGAGGAACTGGCGCGATTTCTCTCCGAGGGACCGAACGAAGAGGAACTCGCGCGGATCCAGACCGAGCTCCGCGCCGATTTCCTGCGCGGCATCGAGCGGATCGGCGGCTTCGGCGGCAAGAGCGACATCCTCGCCCGGAGCGAGGTTTACGGCGGCAGCCCCGATGCCTACAAGACGGTCCTCGCGCGGCGCGCAGGCGCCACGACCCAGGATGTCCACGAGGCGGCCCGCGAATGGCTGTCCGACGGGGTCTATATCCTCGAGGTGCATCCCTTCCCCGAGTATGCGACGGCTCCCTCGGACGTCGACCGGTCCGGCCTCCCCTATCCGGACTCGATCCCGGCCGCGGTGTTCCCGGATGTGGCGCAGGCCACGCTCGGGAGCGGGCTGGAGATCTTGCTCGTCGAGCGCCACGAGCTGCCTCTGGTCCGCTTCGAGCTCCAGCTCGACGCGGGCACGGCCTCCGACCAGGGAGCCGCCCCCGGCACGGCCAATCTGGCGATGGAGATGCTCGACGAGGGGACCGAGACCCGGGACGCGCTCGAGATCTCGGCCGAGCTCGATCGGCTGGGGGCCGAGCTCTTCACCAGCTCGGATCTCGACACCTCTACGGTGACGATGAGCGCGCTTCGCGAGAACCTGGACGCGTCGCTCGATCTCTATGCCGACGTCGTCCTGAACCCGGCCTTCCCGGTCGCCGACTTCGAGCGCCTCAAGGCGCAGACCGTGGCCGGGATCCGGCGCGAGATGGTCCAGCCGGTCGCCATGGGTCTCCGGATCCTCCCGGCCCTTCTCTACCCCGAAGGGCACGCCTACGAGCAGCCGCTGACCGGTAGCGGAACGATCGCGTCGGTCGAGGCGATGACGCGGGAGAATCTCGCCCGCTGGCACGAGACCTGGTTCAGGCCCGGCAACGCAACCCTGATCATCGTTGGTGATGTCACGCTGGACGAGCTCCGGCCCCGGCTCGAGAGCTCGCTCGGTGGCTGGCCCCAAGCGGAGGTCCCGACGAAGGAGATCGGCCCCGTCGAGCTCGATGCCGATCCGGCGATCTACCTCCTCGACCGCCCCGGAGCCGAGCAGACCGTGATCTTCGCCGCCGATCTCGCGCCGCCCAAGGCCAACCCCGACGAGATCGCGTTCGAGACGATGAACCTGATCCTCGGTGGTTCCTTCACGTCACGCATCAACATGAACCTGCGCGAGGGCAAGCACTGGTCGTACGGGGCGCGCACGCTCGTCTTCGACGCCGCCGGGCCGCGGCCCTTCATGGCGTACGCTCCCGTCCAGACCGACAAGACGAAGGAATCGATGATCGAGATCGCCAAGGAGCTCCGCGGGATCCGGGGCGAGATCCCGATCACCGACGAGGAGATCGAGAAGGCCCAGGCGCGGCAGACCCTGAGGCTGCCGGGGCTATGGGAGACCTCCGCCGAGGTCGCCGATGCGCTCGCCGAGATCGTCCGCTTCGGCCTGGGTCTGGATTACTACGAGACCTACGCCGACAAGGTGCGGAGCCTCTCGCTCGCCCAGGTGTCGGCGATCGCCGATGCCACGGTCCATCCCGACGACCTCGTCTGGGTCGTGGTGGGCGACCGCGAGAAGATCGAGCCCGGTATCCGCGAGCTGGGCTGGGGGCCGATCCGAGTGCTCGATCCGGAGGGCAATGCGGTCGCGGAGGAACCGGCGGCGCGATGACCGCGCGACCGAAAGCGCTCAGTTCCGGGGGCTGGAGTCCGCGTAGAGCCGGTAGGTGCCGGTCGTGCTGCAAACGGGAAGCCAGACGTTCATGTGGGGCTGTCCGCCATGGCGCCCGACGTAAACCGGGACCCCATCGTACTCGCCGACCGATACGATGTTGTCCAGGTTGATCGGCTCCGGCTTACCGATCGGATCGAACCGCCGGCCTTCGAATTCGATCGGATTGCCAACGACGAACCACTCACGTTCGTCGGCGCAGGGCGGCTCCTGGTCATCCGGGACGGGAATCTCCGCGGGTGGCGGCGCGGGAGTGGGCTCCGGCGCCACGTCTGACTGAGATCCAGGGGAGGATGCCGACGACCCAACGGCCCCGCCCCCATCGTCAAGCGCAGCCGTGACGACCTCTTCCCTTGCAACGACGGGCGTGGCGCGCGCCTTGGAAGGGGGTCGATCGCCAGCGGACGGATCGCGATTCGCGAGCTCGGGCGAGCGAGAGCCCGTAGCCACCTCGAGCGTCCGTGCGTCTGCCAGATCGAGCGTCTTCAGGAAGATCTCGGGGGCGGTCAGGTCCACCTCGATCAGCTCCAGCTCCAGGGCCGACGGATCGCCGAAGTGGCCGATCGCGAAGGACGTGAAGCCCACGCCGGGCACGAACCCGCGAACCTCGTGATCGGCGCCCGATCGCAGATCGAGGATATAGCGCTCACGGCCCCTCACTCGTCCGCCCTCGACGACGGGAAGCCGTTCCACGAGCGCCTCCCCGCGAACGAACCAGCACGGTCTCCCCTCGCCGGGGCCGTCGACGCCCGGAGAGCAGAACGTCTTCCCTGGCTCGAGTGGGAAATCCAGCACGAGCTCCGAGTTCAGCATCAGGTCAGCGAGCGAATCGACGGGGTCCTGGACCCGCCGCATCGCTTCGCGGCCTCGCTCGCCGCGCAGGAGATAGACCCTGGAACCAACCTGGAGGAGCGTGAACTTGCCCTCGAAGCGATTCGGCACCGAAGTGACCAGATCACGAGGGTATCCCCTGAGAAGAGCGGCCCGAGCCCCGGGCCGTTCGACGACCTCGAGGACCTCGACCTCGAGCTTAACCCGCTCCTCCAGGACCCGCAGAGAGTTGAGCGGGAGCCACCAGATAGTGCCATCGTACGTCCAGGAGTTCCCGGGAGTCAGGGGAAGGAGGTCGATCGCGCTGCGCTGTGCCAGCACGGGTCGCGCCACCAGCAGGGCGACGAGCCCGAGGCCCGCCAACAGGATTGACGCCAGGTGTCGTGATCGTCGGATAGGCTGGACGCCTCGCACGGGGGTAACAGGCTCCGGCTCGAAGATGAAGGTTCTCCTTAGATATTAGCGCAAACGGACCCCGTATGGGATCGTCGTGGATTCGACCGGTCGACTTCTCGGCCGTCCCCACCACGCTAACCCCGCAGGTCACCACCTGTCATCACCGCCGGCCTCTCGATCTCCTGCAGGGCGAGCAAGGTCGGGATGGCGTCACACAGGGCCCCTCCCTCGCGGAGCCGGCGCTCGACCTTCGAGACCAGGATGCAGGGCACGGGATTGGTCGTGTGCGCGGTGTGGGGCGAGCCGTCATCCTCGATCATGGTCTCGGCGTTGCCGTGGTCGGCCAGGATCAGGAGCGCCCCGTCGGGCTCCGCCTCCCGGAAAGCCTCGACGACACGGCCGAGCCCGGCATCGGCCGTCTCCACGGCGCGGATCGCCGCCTGGAGAACCCCCGTATGGCCCACCATGTCGGGGTTGGCGTAGTTCAGGACGAAGGAGTCGAAGCGCCGCGAGCGGATCGCCTCGACCAGGCGGTCGGTGACCTCCGGGGTCGCCATCTCGGGCTGCAGATCGTAGGTGGCCACCTTGGGCGAGGGCACCAGGATGCGCTCCTCGCCCTGGTAGGGCTCCTCGCGACCGCCATTGAAGAAGTACGTCACGTGGGCGTACTTCTCGGTCTCGGAGATGCGCAGGTTCGTGCAGCCGGCGCGCTCCCAGATCTCGCCAGCGACCTGGGCCATCTCCTTGGGGGGAAACGCGATCGGCAGACCGAAGGAGCGATCGTATTCCGTCATGGTCGCGAAGTAGAGGCCCTCCGGCAGCTCGCGGTCGAAGCCCTCGAAGCCGGCCTCGGTGAAGGCACGGGTGAGCTGACGGCCCCGGTCGGCGCGGAAGTTGAAGAAGATCACCGCATCGCCGTCCTCGACCCGCGGCGTCCCTTCGACCACGATCGGCTTGACGAACTCGTCGGTGACGTCGCGCTCGTAGCTCTCGCGCAGGGCGTCCACAGGATCGCCGGCGGTCGCGCGGCCCCGACCGTGTGTCAGCGCCTCCCAGGTGACGCGCGTCCGATCCCAGCGCCGGTCGCGGTCCATCGCGTAGTAGCGTCCGATGACGGTGGCAATCTGCCCGACCCCCTTCTCGGAGATCGCGGCCTCGACCTGCCCGAGGTAGCCGACTCCGCCCGTGGGGCTCGTGTCGCGACCGTCGGTGAACGCGTGGATGGCGACGCCGTTCAGCTCCTCCCGACGGGCCAGCTCGAGAAGCGCCTCCAGGTGCCGCAAGTGGCTGTGGACGCCACCGTCGGACACGAGGCCCATCAGGTGGAGGGTGCCCTCCCCACCGCGGACGTGTCGGATGGCGTCGAGGAAGGCCTCGCGCTCCAAGAAGCTCCCGTCCTCGATCGCCTCGTCGATCCGGAGGATGTCCTGCTTGATGACCCGGCCGGCCCCCAGGTTCAGGTGGCCGACCTCGCTGTTGCCCATCTGACCGTCCACCAGGCCGACGGCGCGACCGGACGCGTCCAGCCGGGTCCGGGGATACCTCTCCCACAAGCCGTCGAAGACAGGCGTGCGGGCGAGGGCCACCGCGTTGCCCTCGCGGGTGTCGCGGAGCCCCCAGCCGTCGAGGACGATGAGTCCGACCCGGCGCAGGAGGCTAGATCCCCATCTTCTTCCGGCTGCGGTCGACGATCTCGCCCGCCGTGTCGAGAGCGCCCGAGGCCTTCTCCTGCCACTGGCCGCTCTTCTTCACGAGTCTTTTGCGGGTCTTGTCGCCTCGCTCGGGGGCATAGAGGAGGGCCAGGATCCCGCCGATCGCGAGCCCGACCAGGAGGCCCGCCAGGAACCCGTTCTCATGGTCACGCATCGTCCGTCTCCTTGGGTGTCAGGTGTCCGCGGTGCCCGGGCCGAAATCGGAGCGGATCCCGGCCAGCACCCGATCCGCCGCGGCCCTCAGCTCTTCGAGCGAACCGTCGTTGACGATAACATAATCGCTCGCCGCCACCTTCTCCGCATCCGGGAGCTGGACCGCCATGATGCGCTCGATGCGCTCGTCATCCAGCCCGCGCTCCTGGCGGATGCGCTCGGCGCGCAGCGCGCGCGGGGCGGTCACCAGCACGACCGCGTCGAGGTCCTCGTCGAGGCCGAACTCGAAGATCAGCGCGGCGTCGACGACCGCGAGCGGTTCGCCTTCGCGCTCCGCGCGATCGAGGTCGGCGCGGAGCCGATCGAGGAGCGGCGGATGGACGATCGCATTCAGGCGCCGGACGCCTTCGTCGCTCGCGAACGCGCGCTCTCCCAGCGCGGCCCGGTCGATCGAGCCGTCGGCGCCCAGAATATCCTCACCGAAGGCTTCGACCAGCGCGGTCTTCACCGCCGGGCCCTTCCGCAGCACGTCGTGGCCCAACCGGTCGGCGTCGATCACGCGGACGCCCGCCTCGCCCCAGGTGTCGGCGACAGTCGTCTTCCCGCTCGCGACGTTGCCGGTCAGGCCGATGCCGATCAGCGCGGGATAGCCAGGTCGGTCGTGCCGGCGTCGATCTCGACCACCCCGCCGTCCGGGCGCAGGTAGACCGTGATCCGGTACTCCCCGTCCGGGAGCTCCTCGTCCAGGATCGCGTGCGCGCTGACGGTCGGGGTCCGTACCTCGTGCGTGGCTCCGGGGGGGAGCTCCATCGGGACGAGGGCCATGGTGCACACGACCTCCAGCGCCTGATCCCAGACGGGATCCGCCCCGCCGGGCCGGTACGCGCGCAGCAACGCCACGCAGCCGGCCGGGAACGTCACCGTCCGGGCCTCCCCGGACAGGTTCGTGATGCCGACGTTCCCGGCGAGCTGCACGGGGAACGATTCCATCACGGCCACGTCGGCCCGGTACTCGATGCCGTCGTGGACGACCGCATTTCCCTGCCGCAAGCCGTTTCCCGGTGGCTGGCCGTCGGAGGTCGGAGGGTTCGAGCCCGAGCAGGCGACGATCGCCACGAGGGCGGCCGAACCGAGTCTCCCTGCGCTCCACGACGGCGTGTGCCACTTCCTGTTGGGCATGGCTCCATCCTTCCGGCTGGCGTACCCATGGAATCTATGGATTCTGCCTGCCGCCCGCTCCGTGCGGTCCGCTCATTTCGCGTCGTACCACGTCGGCCCGACGCCGATCCCGACCTCGACGGGGACGTCCAGCTCGATCGCGCTCTCCATCTCGCCGCGGACCAGCTCGGCCAGCGGATCCACGGATCCCTCCTCGACCTCGAACACGAGCTCGTCGTGCACGGTGAGCAGCATGCGCGCCGGGATCCCGTCTTCCGCGAGCCGTTCATGGACCCGGATCATCGCGATCTTGATGAGGTCCGCGGCCGTCCCCTGGATCGGGCTGTTGATCGCCACGCGCTCCGCGAACGAGCGGATGTTCCAGCTCTTGCTCCGGATCTCCGGCAGGTACCGCCGCCGGCCGAGGAGGGTGGTCACGTACCCGAGCTCCCGAGCCTGTCCGATAGCCTCCTCCTGGAAACGCCTGACGGCCTGGAAGCGCTCGAAGTAACCCTTGATGAAGGCCTCGGCCTCCTCGCGGGGGATCCCGAGGCGGCGGGCGAGCCCGAAGGCGCCCATCCCGTAGGCCACGCCGAAGTTGACCATCTTGGCCCGCGCGCGGAGCCCGATGTCCACGTCGCCGGGGTCGATCCCGAACACCAGGGCCGCGGTCTGCGTGTGGACGTCGTGACCCGACCGGAAGGCGTCCACCAGGTTCGGGTCCTTGGACAGGTGCGCCAGGATCCGGAGTTCGATCTGCGAGTAGTCGCTGACCAGCAGGGTCCATCCCGGCTCCGACGGCACGAAGCCGCGCCGGATCTCGCGTCCGAGCGGGGTCCGGATCGGAATGTTCTGGAGGTTCGGCTCGCTCGAGGAGAGCCGCCCGCTCGCCGCGACGGTCTGGTTGAAGCTCGAGTGGAGCCGTCCCGTGACCGGGTTGATCGCCGCTGGCAGCGCGTCCACGTAGGTCGACTTGAGCTTGGCCAGCTCCCGGTACTCGAGGATCTTTCGCGGCAGCTCGTGCTCGGTGGCCAGCGTCTCCAGCACCTCGGCGTCCGTGGAGTAACCGGTCTTGGTGCGCTTGACGACGGGGAGATGGAGCCGCTCGAACAGCACCTCGGCGAGCTGGTGCGGGGAGTTCAGGTTGAACTCGCCGCCGGCCAGAATCGTGCACTCCCGCTCGAGCGTCGCCAGCTCGCCCTCGAGACGCCCCGCCATCTGGTGGAAGAAATCGACGTCCAGCGCTACGCCTCGCCGCTCGAGAGCGGCCAGCACCGGCACGAGCGGGAGCTCGACCTCGCGGTAGAGATCCGTCAGGTCGCGTTCCTCGAGCTCCCCCAGGAATCTATCGGCCAGCCGGAGAGTGACGTCGACGTCCTCGCACGCGTAGCGCGAGGCGTCCTCGATCGGGACCTCGGCGAAGGGGAGGGGATCCTTCCGGCCGTCCGGCTTTGTAACGTCGTCGTAGGCGATCATCTTGTGGCCGAGGAGCTCGAGGGCCAGCAGGTCCAGGTTGTACTGCCGGCGCGCCGGGTCGAGCAGGTAGGCGGCCAGCCCCGCGTCAGCCACGATCCCCTTCACCTCCACACCGACCTCGCTCAGCACGATGGTGTCGTACTTGACGTTCTGCCCGACCTTGGGACGGTGCGCGTTCTCGAGCAGCGGCTTCATCCCCTCGAGCACCGTCCCGAGCGGCAGATTGCGGCCCTCGGCGTGCCCCACCGGCACGTACCAGGCACGACCGGGATCGGTCGCGAACGCGAGCCCGACGATCTCCGCCGAGAGCGGATCCAGGCTCGTCGTCTCCACGTCGAAGGCGAAGCGATCGGCCGCCTCGAGCCGCTCGACCAGGTCGCCCAGCGCCTCCGGCGTGTCGACGACGCGGTACATCGCCTCCTCGACGAGCGAGGCCTCGCGGCCGCCAAAACGCTTGAGGAGAGCCACGAACTCGAGCTCGGCGAAGAGCGCGGTCGCCTTATCGCGATCGGGCTCCCGGACCGTTAGCGAGTCCAGGTCCAGCTTCACGTCCAGGTCGGTCCGGATCGTGACCAGGTCCTTCGAGAGAAGAGCCGCCTCGCGATGCTCGACCAGCTTCTCGCGGAGCTTCGGCGTGGCCGCCTCGTCGAGGTGCTCGTAGACGTCCTCCATGCTTCCCCACCCGGTCACCAGCCGCTGGGCCGTCTTGAGCCCCACGCCGGGGACGCCGGGGATGTTGTCGGAGGAGTCCCCCATAAAGCCGAGGATGTCGATCACCCGATCCGGACCCACGCCGAACTTCTCGGGCGCCTTGGCCAGGTCGACGACCTCCTCGTCGACGGCGGCCAGACCCCCGCGGCCGGGGTTGTACAGCATCACGTGCTCGTCGATGAGCTGGTAGAAATCTTTGTCCCCCGAGACGATGTAGACGTCGAGCCCCCCATCGGCACCCTTCCGGGCGAGGGAGCCGATCACGTCATCGGCCTCCTGGCCAGGAATCTCGACGACCGGCACCCGGAAGGCCTCGAAGACCTGCTGGACGCGCGGGATCTGGGCCTTGAGGTCGTCGGGCATCTTCTCGCGCGTCGCCTTGTAGTCGGGGAACTGGCGGTGGCGGAAGGTTCGCTCGCGGCTGTCGAGCACGACCCCCAGGTAGGCCGGTTCCCGCTCGTCCAGGAGACGGACCAGGAAGTTGGCCATCCCGTACGCCGCCCCCGTCTCCTCGCCCGACGAAGCCCTGAGCGGGTTCTTGGCGAACGCGAAGTAGGAGCGGTAGATGAGGGCGTAGCCGTCGATGAGATAGAAGGCGGGACGACTCACCGGGAAAAGATACCGACCGCCCGCAACCGGCGCCCGCTCGATCCGGCTGGATCCCTCGAAGGGCCGGCTCTTATCCGACTCCCCCGGCTGGATGGATCTCAGGGAGCGCCATTCCCAACCGGACGGCTGTGGCGGCGATCAGGAGATCGGGGAGAGGAATCAGCGTTCCACGGCGTCGCGCATACGACCCCAGACGTCCTGCCAGCTGCGCCAGCTCCTCATCCACGGGGGTTACGACGAACGATTCGAGAAGCCTCTGCAGTCGGATCCTTCCCTTCGTGTCGCGCGCGCCAACCAGTAGCTCGGCGAGCGTTACGACCGAAAGGATGGCGCGGCCCGCAGCGAGCTCGCGGTGGGCCGTCTGGGCGACGGAGCTTGATCTGCAGACCCCCGTCGTGGTTCAGGCGGCGAAGGCGATCGGCGTTCGGATCCGAGGGAGGTAAGTTTTGGTACTGGAACATGTCCGTGCTCATTCGAGTCAGTCCACGCCCACCGAACCGCTCCGCCGCTCGAGCAGGATGACATCGCGCCATTCGCCGGCCAGCCGACCCAGCCGCTCCCGGGCGACCAGGCGTCCGGCCCGCAGGTGGCCGGCGTCCCATACCTGGGGGGCGGGGACCTCGGTCTCGAAGGTGGCGTGGCCGGACTCGATTCCCTGGCGATAGACCTCGGCCACCGCCGGCCAGTCAGCCTCGCGCATCGGCTCGATGCGGATCGTGGACGCGACCGTCGTGTCGTCCATGGATCTATCGGATCCCCACCTGCCCCTCGACCGACTCGATCAGCTTCGCCGAGTCGTAGCCGAGGCCGTCCTTGAAGACGATCCGGACGTTCCGGATCTCGGCCGGATCGGCGATCGGATCGCCCTCGATCACGACCAGCTCGGCCAGCTTCCCCTCCTCGATCGAGCCGTACTCGTCGTCCTCGCCGAGCACCTCGGCCCCGTTCAGCGTCATGATCTCGATCGCCTCGACCGGCGTGAAGCCGGCCTCGATCAGGAGCTCGTAGTTTCGCTGGTCGCCGAAGCCGGGCAGCGCACCGCCGATCCCGGTCGGGTCGACCCCGGCCGCCAGGAGCCCGCCGGCCTCGACGAACACCTTCTCGAATGCCTGGGCCCGGCGGAAGAGCTCGGGCCACTGCGATTCGGCGGCATTCGCGGCGATCTCCTCGCGGCTCTCCAGGTAGTCGGCCTCGGCCTCCGGCGCCAGCGCGGCCAGTACGCGCGGGTCGATCTCGGCCGGGCGTCCGGGCACGATCAGCTCGTAGATGGCGAGCGTCGAAGTCATTGCGACGTCGTTTTCGATCATGGCGTCGAAGGTCCGCTGGACATCGGCCCCGTCCAGGTCGACGGTCAGCAAGGCCTCGCGAAAGTCCGACGGGCATTCGTCCGGCGGTTTGTCCGGATCGTAGTCGGTGTTGGTGAAAAAGCCATGCTCCAAGTTGTCGATCCCGAGCTCCACGGCTTCACGAAAGGATACCGAGCAGAGGTGGCCGGTCACCTTGAGTCCGCGGCTGTGCGCCTCGTCGATCACCGCCGCCAGATCGGCACGACTGATCTGCGTATACGCCTTGAACCACGTCGCCCCCTCCTCCGCCCAGTAGGCCACGACCTGGCGCGCGTCCTCGGGGGTCGAGACCTGCGTCATGTAGCTCACGCCGCTGCCGCCCGTGAGATAGGGCCCCGTCACATGGATCCGCGGGCCCGGCACCTCACCGGCCTCGATGCCGCGCTTCAGCGAGAGTTCGCTGTAGGGGTGATAGCTGCCGGTTGTCCGGATGGTCGTCACACCGCCGGCGAGGTAGAGCCGCGGCGCGCTGAAGGTCGATTGCACGCGCCGCCCCGAGGTCGTGTAGAAGGTGTGGTCGTGCATGCCGACGAATCCCGGAATCACGGTGTGGCCGGCGAGGTCGAGAACCTCCGCGCCGGACGGGATCTCGACCTCCGCCGCCGACCCGACGGCGGCGATCCGGCCGTCCTCGATCACGATCGTCCGGTCGGCAAGCGGCTCGGCGCCGGTCCCGTCCACCACCTGGACGTGCATCAGCGCCACGACCGGCGCCGTGACGCGCACGACCTCCTGGATCGCGGTCGGCAGGCTGTCCGGGGACTGGGCGGCGGCGGGCGCGGCCAGGACGGCCAGGGTCAGGCAGGCGAAGGCGGCTTTCCGCATCGGGCTCTCCTTGGGCGGGGTTCAGGGCGACGCTCCGGAATCGAACGACCTCTCATTCGACCGTGACCACGGTCTTCATCCCCGCCTCGAGGTGCTCCGCAATGTGGCAGTGGAGCATCCAGCGGCCGGGGTTCGACATCTCGACCAGCAGGTCCGCGGTCTGCCCCGCGGGAACGATCAGGGTGTCCTTCCAGACCAGATTGTCGTTGGGGACACCGTTCCTGGCCACCACCAGGAACCGCTGCCCGTGCAGATGGATCGGGTGCTGCATGGCGTGGAACGCCTCGCGGCTGTTGGTGATGCGGATCCGGACGACGTCTCCGACCCGGAACCGCCATTCGATCTCCATATTCTCGTCGTCGGTCTCGGGATCGCGCAGCACCCAGCGAACCTGCCGCGCCGTAGTGGCCCAGTTCATGACCGGCATGGTGCCGCTCCACTCGAGGGGGTTGAAGTACGCGCGCTCCAGGCGCAGCAGGATCCCTAGCGGGAAAGGCAGGCCCTCGGTCTCCACGGCGAGGACCAGCTCCCTGTCCACAGGCCCCTCGGCCAGCGCCCGGAAGCGCGCGATCTCGGCGCCGACATCCGGCGGCTCGCGGAGCAGACGGAAGCTGTCGGCATGCCGGCCCGGCGGGAGATCGCCGGTCACCTCGACGATCCCCAGCGTGTCCGTCTCCGCCAGGTAGTTCCCGTACACCATGTCGATGCCCCGCACGCGGTTCAGGATCGGGTACGTCCCCGGCTCGTCGTACCGGACATCGACCACGTAGCGCTCGGCCGGGCCGATCACCACGCTCTCCACGATCTCCTCGCGCTCGAACCGCCCGAGGTCGGCCGCCACGACCTTGGTCGGCGCCCCGAACGACAGGTTGTAGGTGCGGGTGCTGGACACGTCGGTCAGGAGGAAGCGCACCAGGGACCGCGGCCCGACCTCGAGCCGATAGTCCGGTTCGCCGTTCACCAGGAAGACGTTCCCGAAGCGCCCCATGAGGGCGTGGGTGGCCGTCTCCTCGCCCCAGGGCACCGGGAGGCCGCCGGCGTCCAGGAGAAGGTCGTCCAGGACGAGCAGCTCCTCGCGGTCGGCCGGGCCGTACCCCTCTTCGGAGCGGACCAGGATGTTTCCGTAGAGCCCCAGGTCCTGGGTCACGTCCTCGCGGTGGTGGGGGTGGTACCAGTAGAGCCCGGGATCGGGGAAGCGCACCTCGTAGACGAACGTGCCGCCGGGGGGGACGGGCTCCTGGGTCACGAAGGGTACCCCGTCGAAGCGGTTGTCCAGCCGGATCCCATGCCAGTGGACGGTGGTCGGGCGGTCGATCCGGTTGGTGAAGCGGACGGTCACGGTCGCGGCCTCGGGGACCAGGAGGAGCGGCCCCGGGATCTGGCCGTTGAAGCCGAGGAGGGCGAGGGTGCGGCCGCCGATCGTGCGCCGGACGGGGGCGGCCGTGAGCTCGAGGGAGTCGCCGTCCGCGAGCCGGACCGCCTGCCGCGGGCGGGCTCCGGGAAGCGTGGCCGGGTCCCACGGCGGAAGCCATGGCGCCACGTCGGGCCGCGCCGTGTGCATGCCGGGGACCATCGTCACGCCGGGATGCATGGGCGGCGGCTCCCAGCCCTCCCCGTCGTCGCCGTGCGCGTGCCCGTCCGCGTCGTCGTCACTCTCGGCGCCCACCGCCGGCCCCAAAAGCGCGGGAAGCTCGTGGGGCTGGAGCGCCATGCTGGGCGATGTGCCGCGGAGGACCCTCGGCCCCTCCGGCTCCTCCACGCCGGGCGAGGCCTCGGCCGTCACGAGGATCAAAAACTTGTCGAGCGCGACCGGGCCGAGCTCCATCCGACCGTCTCCGACCTCGCCCAACCGTATCACCGGCCGCAGGAGCGGCGTGGTCGCCCACGCGACGAAGGTGCCGTAGGGACCGAGCGACTCCGGGTCGGGAAGGCCTTCGGCCTCAAGCGCCAGGCTCCAGCGATGGACGCCGCGGACGTCCACCGAGACGCCGAACGGGGATGGGGCGGGAGTCATCCGGACGATCCCGCTGGCGTCCGGTGCCCGGGCGCTTGGAAGGAGCTCGATGCAGTGGAGGTCCGGGGCCGGTTGTCCGACCTGCTGGCGAGCCTCGCAGCCGGATATCGCCGGCGCCGGCTGGGCGAAGGATCGCCGCGTCGCCGCCAGGGCCAGGACGAAGGTGAGGAGCACCAACGCCCGAAGGGGTGTGGAAACACGAACGCCCCGCCATGGCGCGGGGCGTCGTGAGGTGTCTCGGTGCGTCGGATCAGGGTGGCCGGTTCCGAAACTCAGAGCTTCAAGACTTTCGCCGCCTGAGGTCCCTTCTTGCCCGCTGTGACTTCGAACTCCACCTGCTGTCCTTCGGCCAGCGTCTTGAATCCATCGGTCTGGATAGCGGTGAAATGGACGAAGACGTCCTCCCCGGCATCCTGCTCGATGAACCCGTACCCCTTGGCGTCGTTGAACCACTTGACCTTGCCCTTGGCCATGACGGCGGGACTCCTTCACTAGTGGGAGAGCCTGTTGCGGACGACCGAAGCGCAGTCTACCCGACCGGCGGAAGGAGTGTCAAGGCCGGTTCCAGCGGACCCCGAAGGTACGCACGAGGCTGAAGCGCTTGCGACTGGAATAGGTCGGCCGGGCCTCGATTTCGACCCGCTCCACCCGGTCCTGGAAGTCGGGCGGCGGGGGCTCCGTCCAGTCTTCCGCGCTCCACCCGATCGTCAAGCGGCCCGGCCCGTAGGTGCCGGTCTCCACGAACGCCAGCGTGTCGCCCGACGCGCCCAGGAAGGCGGCGTTGACGAACGACACCTCGGTGAGGAACACATCGAAGGCGTAGGCGGAGTCTACCGCCACACGCACCTCCACCGGGTCGCTCAGCGTCCGGAAGTCGGTCCCGACGAAGAAGTACCGGGCCCCGTCCCGCTCGGCGACAAACACCTGACCGAAGCGCGGCCAGATCGCCACCCCGCGCGGCTCCACCAGACTTTCCGTCGCGGGACCGGGACCCGGGAACGTCGCCAGCGGCTCCAGGGCGGGATCGAGCTTGTAGAGCACCTCCGCGACGGGATCGGAAACGTAGACGTTGCCATAGTAGTCGAGCTCGACGTAGCCGAAGTGGCCGGGTCGGTCGTCCGGCCGGTCCAGCTCGGCGGGCGTGATCTCGGCCAGCACCCTCCCCTCCGCGTCGTAGGCGCGAAGGCGCCCTCCGTCCCGGTCGACCAGATAGAGGCGGTAGCCGGGCGGATGATACCAGGGATCGAGGGAGTCCCCGATCGCCAGCGCGGTCGGTCCCTCTACATCCTCCGGGAGAGGCCACCGGTCACCGTCGATGGGCGAGGGCGGCAGGAGCGAGGACCCGGCCCCGGCGGTCGAATCGGCGAAGCGAAGAACGGCTTCCGCCACGGGATCCGCGGCCCACAGGTTGCCACGCTGATCGGTCGCGACGTCGAACGGACCGGGCGCGCTCCACTCCCCGACCCAGTCCAGCTTGCGGCCGACCGGGTCCCAGCGCAGGCGCGCCACCCGCCGATTCCCGGTGTCGGCTACGTAGATCCGTCCGTCCACGGTGGCCGCGACCCCGCGCGGCGCGGAGAACCTGCCGGGTCCGCTCCCCTGCCCGCCGTAGATCGCCAGCGTCTGCATGCTGGAGTTGTAAAGGATCTCCCCGCGCCCCGAGTTCACGCCGAAGAGGGTGAGCTGGTAGTCGTCCCCTTTGGCTTCGGGATCGTCGTCGCTGGCAAACTTCACCGCGGCCACCCCCTGCGGGTCGTCGAACCGCGTGCGGTCGCCGAGGAAGAGCTTCAGATGGACGGGACGGGCGCGGTGGATGCCAAGGGTGTGCGCGAAGGGCGGATAGACGAGAGTGGTGTGCTCGATGGCCTCGTCGCGCGCGCCGTCGGACTGGGCGGCGACCGGCCGGACCGGGACGGTGATGACCAGCCCGGCCAGGAGCAGGCCTCTAGCGAGCCGGGAAGCCGCCATCGTGGAGTCGTCGGTAGGTCGCGTACTGCGCCAGCACCTTCTTCACGTAGTCGCGTGTCTCCTTGTACGGGATCCGATCGACCCACAGCTCGGGGTCCAGGGTCCGCTCGGGAAACGCCCACCAGCGGGACACCGCCTCGGGGCCGGCGTTGTAGGAGGCCAGCACGGCCGGCCAGAAGGCCTCGAACTGCCGCAGCCGGGCGTCCATGTAGGTCGCGCCGAGGTGGAGGCTTACCGCCGGAACATCGAGCATCCGGGAATCGAACTCCGGCCATGCCATCCCGACGGCCACGACTCGCCCGGTAGCCGGCATGACCTGCATGAGCCCGCGCGCCCCGGCCGGGGAAACCGCTCCGGCATCGAAGAGGCTCTCCTGGCGGATGAGCGCGAGCACGAGCCAGGCGTCGAGGCCGTGGGTCCGGGCCTCGGCATCGATCGCGGCCGCGAAGCCTCGCGGATACGCGAGCGCCTCCCGGGCGTCGCCGAGCCACACGCCGATCCGGAGGGAGAGGTCCGGGAAGCCCCATGCCGTAAGGGCGGGAGCCCAGGTCCCGAGGAGCGACCGATCCCCCCACCTGCGGGCCACCGCCCGCTCCAGCTCGGCCCGGGCGTAGCGCCGCTCCCCGAAGCGCAGGAGCGCGGCGGCGCGCCTTCCCGCCGGGTCGGCCAGCAGCGCCGCTCCGTCGTCGATCGGGGGCGTCGGGACGGGACGGTACCCCGCCCCGTCGAAGCGCAGAATTCCGGGGCCGCCCGTCAGCCGGTCGCGGGATAGCAGGGCGTAGTAGTCTTCCCCGGAAGCGAGCGTCCGGTACGCGGAACGCGCGCCCTCCAGATCCCCCAGACGCTCCGCAGACCGCGCCCGCCAGTAACGGGCCTCACGCGAGCTCTCCTCTCCCCGGTAGGCCGCGTAGCGCTCATGGGCCTCCGCGTAGCGTCCCAGCGCGTAGAGGAGGTGGGCCGCCCGCATGTACGCCCGATCCGCGTAGAGGGAGCCGGGGTGCTCGACGGCGACACGATCGAAGAGCTCGATCGCCCGTTCCGCCAGCCTGGGATCCGAACCCCGATCGTCCTGGTAGGAGTCGGCGGCCATGTACAACGCCGCCGTCGCCAGTCGGTGACCCGAATGGCGGGCGACGAAATCGAGCCAGAGCTGACGCGCCACCTCGCCGTCCCCGCTCCGGAGAGCGAGCCGGGCGCGCTCGTAGAGGATCTCCGGGACGCGCCGGTCGCTCGGCCACCGGGTGAGGAAGGCGGCGTAGTCCCGCTCGGCGCCCTCCCGATCCCCGCGGCCGGCACGGATCCGCGCCCTGAGCGCCAGCGCTTCGCGTCGCTCCTCATCGGACCCACGCTCCAGCGCGGCGGTGGCGAACGGCTCGGCCCGGTCCGGGTGCCCCGCCGCCTGCAGGACGTGCGCCGTCTCGAGGGCGTCCATTTCCAGCCTCTCCCGCGTGCCCGCGTCCAGGACGAGCTCCGCCGCGGCGGCGGGGATCTCCTTGACGACGCGCTCGCGGAGCGCGTCGGCCGCCCCACGGTCGCCCTCCATCTCCGCAAGCCGGACCGCCGCCAGCAGATGGCCGGCCCGCTCCTGGCCCCGGGATTCCGAGGCCAGCGTGACCTGCCACTGCCGGGCCATTCCGTAACGACCGGCCCGTTCGTAGAGCCGGGCGAGGAGCGCCCGGCCGTCGTCCCGCACGATCCGCGGCACGTCACGCCGGTTGAGCTCGGTCCAGGCGGCCTCGCCCGCCGCGACGTCGCCGGCGAGCGCGGCCGCTTCGAGCCGCCATAGCGCCAGATAGCCCGCGAGCTCGGGGAGCGCGGCGGCGAGGCGCTCGAACGCCCGCGACGCGGCGCCCGGATCGCCCCCAGCGGAAGCGGCGAGGGCGGCCCAGCGGTCGGCGAGCGGAGCGCATCCGTCGGGGGGCGGGTGGATCCGTTCACCGAGCTCGCCCCAGCGACCGAGATCCGCGAGGGCAGCCCGGCGGAGGAACTCCCGATCCGACCCCGCGGGCAGGGTCGCCAGACGTTCCAGCGCCGCGGACGGACGGGCGGCCCGGAGCCAGCCCCGGGCCGTGAGGAGCGCGGCCTCGGTCGCCGCCGAGCCCAGGCGGCTTTCCGGCGCGACGGTCTCGTGAGGCCAGATCCCGACCGGCTCGCCGGGCTCCCAATAGAGGGGGCACGCCGGTGCGGCGACGACCGTCCCGTCGATCCTCTCGAGGATCGGGAAAGGTGTCGGCGGGATGGAACGGGCCGATCCGGGCGACAGCGCGACGAGCAGGGTCGCCAGCGTGATGAGGGTCGAGAGTCGCATCCTTTCGCGGAATCTACCCGGTCCCGACGAAAAGGATGCCATGACGAGGAGGGGGAGGCCAAAAACAGGAAGGCCCGGGCGGGAACCCGGGCCTTCCGAGGTACCCTCGACCGCGGGGACGTCTCACTCGATGGATCGGTCCCACTCCTGCAGGCTGATGCGGGTCGAGCCGGCCAGCTTGACCTCGTCCAGGACGTTCACCATGTCCACGTAATCCGCGTCGGGCGCGGTCTTGACGCTCACGATGAGCCGCGAGTTGGCGGCCAGCTCCTGACGCGTGATCGCCTCCACCTGGTCGAAGTTGATGGTCTGCTTGTCGGGCGAATCGCCCCGGCGGAGCTGGACCACCCCGTCCCCCACCACGTAGAACGTGATGATGTTCTTGGGGTTGATCTCGATCTCCTCGCTCTGCCGCTCGGGCAGAACCAGGCTCAGCCCGCGGTCCTCGGCGAACACCGTCGTCACCAGGAAGAAGATCAGGAGCAGGAAGGCGATGTCCGCCATCGAGGCGGTGGGGATCTCGTCGGACACCCGGCTCTTTCGCTTCAGCAGCTTCGCCATCGATCAGGCCCGGGGCTGCGGTGCCGGCTGGCGACCCATCTCGTGGAGGGTCTCGACGAGGTTCTGCGAGGTCTCCTCCATCTCGATGACCATCGAGTCGATCTTCGACACGAAATAGTTGTGCGCGATGTTGACGGGAATCGCGATCGTGAGACCGGCCGCAGTGGTGATCAGGGCGACCTTGATGCCGCCGGCGACCAGCGTGGCGTCCACCTCGCCGGCCAGCTCGATCGCGCCGAAGGCGATGATCATGCCGGCCACCGTCCCGAG
>JBOHRW010000223.1:0-22697 GCA_050732935.1 Gemmatimonadota bacterium | reverse complement strand
ATCTTCTTCTCGGTCGCCCACGACCCGACCCAGCTCGACCGGCAGGGGAACGACCGCGGCCGCCAGTACCGCTCGGCCATCTTCTACGCCGACCCCGAGCAGCGCGCGGTCGCCCAGGCCTACATCCGCCAGCTCGACGAGGCCGGCGTCTTCGGCTCGCCGATCGTGACGAAGCTGGAGCCTCTGGAGGCGTTCTACGAGGCCGAGACCTACCATCAGAACTACGCCGAGCTCCATCCCGAGCAGCCATATATCGCATCGGTCGCCGCGCCCAAGGTCGAGAAGCTGCGCGAGCACCACGGCGAGCGGCTCAAGCGCGACCGGAGCGGCGCGCAATGAGAGCATACGCCAGCCACGAGGAGGTTTCGCCATGACGACCAGGACACCCGGGACCGACTCGACCCCGGCCCGCTCGGGGTCGGGCTACGACCTCACCCTGCTGGAAGCGGCCGAGCGGGAGCGCTTCGCCGAGCGCCTCAAGCCCGAGGAGCGGCGGGTCCTGCTCGCCCAGGGGACGGAGCCCCCCTTCTGCGGCACGCTCCTCCACAACAAGGAGACGGGGATCTACGCATGCCGGCTTTGCGGGCTGCCCCTCTTCCGCTCGGGAACCAAATTCGAGTCGGGGACCGGCTGGCCGAGCTTCTTCCAGCCCCTCGACCCCGATCACGTCGTCCAGCTGCAGGACCGGAGCCACGGCATGGCGAGGACCGAGGTCCGCTGCGGTCGCTGCGACGGACATCTGGGGCACGTCTTCCCCGACGGCCCCCCGCCGACCGGGCAGCGCTACTGCCTCAACTCAGCGTCGCTGGAGTTCTTCCCGAAAGGCGAGGAGCCGCCCCAGCGGACGGCGGGCGAGGCTTAGCCGTCGAGCGGCCGGCCGGCGGACGTGCTCAGCGAGCCGGCGACTGCGATCATCCCCCGGCCGCGGCGGGTTTCAGGAAGCCGCCGCTGCGGCCTCTGCGCACCGCAGGATCGCCTCGGCCGAGCGATCGATGTCGGCCTCGGTCGTCGACCAGTTCACGATAGAGATCCGCATCACCTCCATGTCCTGCCAGAGGGCGCCGCCCATCCAGCACGTACCGTCAGCCTGGACGCGCGCGATCACCTCGCGGGTGTGGGCGTCCGGGTCGGCGCCGGACGAAGCCTCGAAGCGGACGAGGACCTGGTTCAGCACGATCTCGTTGACGACCCGTGCGCCGCTCCTTCCGTCCAGCCGCTCGGCCATCCGCCGGGCGAGCCGGCACGAACGCTCCACGAGTTCGGCCACGCCGTCCCGGCCCAGCGCTCTCAGGACGGCGTACACGGGGACACCGCGAGCGCGGCGGGAGAGCTCGGGAGCCCAGTCCTGGCCGTCCCGCCGCTCGCCCTCGGGGCTCCCCAGGTAGGAGGCCGTGAGCCCCATGGCCGCGCGGTGCGTGGCCGGGTCGGCCACCGCCACGATCCCGCAGTCGTAGGGCACGTTGAGCCACTTGTGTGCGTCGGTCGCCCACGAGTCGGCGCGCTCGACTCCGGTCACCAGATGCCGCAGGTCGGGCGAGGCGGCGGCCCAGAGGCCGAAGGCCCCGTCCACGTGCAGCCAGGCTCCGTGCGCCCGGGCCAGGTCGGCGATCTCCGCGAGAGGATCGAAGGCCCCGCTGTTGACGTTCCCCGCTTGCGCGCACACGACGATCGGTCCGCGGCAGCCCTCGAGCGCATCGGTCAGCGCCTCGACCCGCATCCGCCCCTGTCGGTCCGCAGCCACCGATCGGATTCTGCCGGCCCCGAAGCCGAGCAGACGAAGCGCGCCGGAAATCGAGACGTGGGCCTCGCCACCGACCAGGAGGTGGACAGTCGGGGCGCCATCCAGCCCCCGCTCCTCGACGTCCCAGCCCGCCCGTCGCAGGACATCGTGACGGGCCGCGGCCAGCGCAGTGAAGTTGGCCATGTGGCCGCCGGTGACGAAGCCCACGCTCGCGGTCGGGGGGAGGCCCAGGAGCTCCAGCGCCCAGCGTCCGGCCGTCTCCTCGATCATGGCGACGGCGGGGCTGACGGCGTACAGCCCGGGGTTCTGGTCCCAGGTTGACACCAGCCAGTCGGCGGCGAGCGCGGCAGGGTGGCTGCCACCGATCACGAAGCCGAAGTAGCGCGGGCCGGCGCTGGCGATGAGCCCGGGGTCGGCGGCGTCGGCGAGCTCCCGGACGACGCGTTCGGGGTCGATGCCGCGGTCCGTGAGCGCGCCCCCGAGCGCCGCGCGAAGATCACCGGGCTCGCCGGGGGCGCCGACCGGGCGCTCGGCGAGCCCGGCCAGGTAGCGTTCGGCGAGCTCGGCGGCGACGCGGAGCATGAAGGAGGGATCGTCGGGCACGGCCCGGAAACTGGCGGAGTCAAACGCCCGGGGCCACACCCGTCCAGTGGGGCGCGGATGGCATTGTGAATTTTTTCACATAAATTGCCATCCCAATGCTCGTCGAGTATCTGCCCGTCGTTTTTCTGATCTTTCTGGGGCTCACCGTGGGCGCGGTCATGATCGTCCTGGGGCACCTGATGGGGCCCAAGACGAAGCGCGAGCCGCTCCACGACTCGGCCTTCGAGTCGGGCATCGTGCCGACCGGCGACGCCCGCCAGCGCTTTCACGTCAAGTTCTACCTCGTGGCGATGCTCTTCATCCTGTTCGACGTCGAGATCGTGTTCCTCTTCCCCTGGGCGGTGATGTTCGATCCGCTGGGTGGTTTCGGACTCTTCGCGGCCATGTCGTTCTTGCTCATCTTGACGCTGGGACTGGTCTACGAGTGGAAGAAGGGGGCCCTGGAGTGGGACTGAAGAAGGATCTCGCCCCACCCGACACCGGGGGCGGCGCGGACTGGCCTGTCGAGGAGACGCCGAAGAGCGTCTTTACGACCAGCCTGGAGAAGATGGTCAACTGGGCCCGCGCCGGCTCCCTGTGGCCGCTGCCTTTCGGGACGGCCTGCTGCGCGATCGAGTTCATGTCGGTGGTATCGGCCCACTATGACCTCGCTCGCTTCGGGGCCGAGGTCGTGCGCTTCAGCCCGCGGCAGAGCGACATGATGATCGTGGCCGGCACGGTGGTCGACAAGCAGGCCCCGATCCTCAAGCTGATCTACGAGCAGATGTGCGAGCCCAAGTGGGTGATTTCGATGGGCGTCTGCGCCTCGTCGGGAGGCTTCTATCGCGCCTACCACGTGATGCAGGGCATCGACGAGCTCATCCCCGTCGACGTCTACATCTCGGGCTGCCCGCCCACCCCGGAGGGGCTCATCTACGGCATCATCAAGCTGCAGGAGAAGATCCAGCGCGGCGAGCCGTCCCGGTACCAGGAGATCCGTGCCGAGCGACGCGCCGCCGAGCCCGAGCGCCACGAGCTGGTGGAAGTGTGAGGGCATGGCCCAGTTCGTAGTCGACCGGCTTCAGGCCGAGCACGGGGACGCCATCCAGCGGGTTCTGGACGAGCATGGGGACCTGACGGTCTGGGTTCCCCGCGACCGGGTCCACGACGTTCTGGCCTTCTGCAAGCACGACGACGAGCTCCGCTTCGACTTCTGCATGGACGTGACCGCGGTGGACTACCTGGGTCTCGGTGGCGACCCGCGGTTCGCCGTCGTCTACCACCTGTATTCGCTGGGGACGGGCAAGCGGATTCGGATCAAGGTCGGCGTCCCCGAGGACGATCCGGTGGTCGACACCGCGACCGATGTCTGGAAAGCGACCGACTGGTTCGAGCGCGAGGTCTACGACATGTTCGGGATCCGCTTCGAGGGGCACCCCAACATGAAGCGGATCCTCTGTCACCACGATTTCCAGGGACATGCGCTGCGGAAGGACTATCCGGCCGACCTGCGCTGGCGGCTGGTGCGGCCGGACGATCTCGCGAACGAGATCTCGCCCGAGGAGATGGAACGGATGCGGAACCGGGTCGAGAGCGCGCTGAGCGACTGACGGGTACGAGGGGGAACATGGTCTTCAAGGACGCCGTCATCACGCCGGAGGAGATGCCCCGGACGACCCCCGTGCCCAAGCAGCACGGGCAGCCGCATCCGCTCGGCATCGAGCCCGCGCCGGCGGTCGAACGGCCGCCGGAAGCGGCGCGGGCCGGGCGCGTCTCGATCGAGCGCTTCGCCGGCGAGGAGCTCGACGAGCTCGAGCACGACCCCTTGAGCGACGAGCTCCTGGTGATCAATATCGGTCCCAGCCACCCGGCCATGCACGGCACCTTCCGGATCAAGTGCTGGCTCGACGGCGAGACGATCGTCAAGGCGATTCCGGAGATCGGCTACCTCCACCGGTGCTTCGAGAAGATGAGCGAGACGCATCCGTGGCAGGAGATCTTTCCCTACACGGATCGACTCAACTACATGAGCCCGTTCCTCAACAACGTGGGCTTCGCCCTGGCCGTCGAGAAGCTCCTGGGGATCGAAGTCCCCGAGCGGGCCCAGCGCATCCGGGTGATCCTGGGAGAGCTGTCCCGGATCATGGACCATTTCGTCTGCATCGGGACCAACCTCGTGGACCTCGGTGCGCTCACCAACTTCTGGTACTTCTTCCGTGGCCGGGAGGAGATCTACTCGCTGCTGGAGCACGTCTCCGGCGCTCGCATGATGGTCGCCTACGGACGGGTCGGGGGGCTCATGCGGGATGTGCACGACACCTTCGAGGAGGAGACGCGCGGCCTCCTCACGTCGTTGCCACGCTACATCGACGACGTCGACCGGCTGATCACAAAGAACCGGATCTTCGTCGATCGCTCGCGCGGGGTTCACGCGATCCGTCCCGAGGAGGCCATCGACTGGGGCTGGACGGGACCCTGCCTGCGGGCGGCCGGGGTGGCCTACGATGTTCGCAAGGCGCATCCCTACCACGGCTACGACCAGTTCGACTGGCAGGTCCCGGTCGGCACCACCGGCGACGTGTACGACCGGTACCTGGTCCGGATGGAGGAGATGCGGCAGAGCCTCTCGATCGTCGAGCAGGCGCTGGACGACCTCCCCGACGGACCCGTCAACGTGGACGACTGGGGGATCGCACCGCCCCCCAAGGACGCGGTCTACAACACGATCGAGGGAATGGTCGCGCACTTCAAGCTGACGTTCGAGGGGATCCAGGTGCCCGCCGGCGAGGTGTACTCCTACACCGAGGGCGGCAACGGCGAGCTCGGCTTCTACCTCGTTTCGGACGGCGGGGGAATGCCGTACCGGGTGCGCTGCCGAGCCCCCTGCTTCGCCATCTATCAGAACATCAGCCAGACGCTGGAGGGGTGCATGGTGTCGGATATCGTGGCGATCATGGGGTCCCTCAACATCATCGCCGGGGAGCTGGACCGCTGAAGATGCCGCGACCCGCTTCACGGGTGCCCCGTGCGTTTCGCTCCTCGCGTGACCCTGCGGCGCAGGGTTGACCTGCAACCCGATCGATAACACATGGCTGAAGCAGAGCACACACAGCGCGGGGAGTTCGCGCTGACTCGCGAGGGCGAGGGTCGCGTGGACGAGATCGTGGCCCGCTACCCCGAGGCCCAGGCCGCCATGCTGCCGGTCCTGTGGGTGGTTCAGGAGGAGCAGGGCTGGATCTCGATCGACGCCATGGAATGGGTCGCCGGGCGGCTGGGCTGCTCGCCGGCCACGGTCCAGAGCGTGGTCCGCTTCTACACCATGTTCGACGAGCTTCCGGTGGGGAAGTACAAGCTCCAGGTGTGCCGCACCTTGTCGTGCGAGATCATGGGCGCGCGGAGGATCATCGATCACCTGGAGGAGCGGCTCGGCGTCGAGCCCGGGGAAACGACCGAGGACGGGCTGTTCACGCTCCAGGAGGTGGAGTGCCTGGCGTCGTGCGGGACGGGTCCGATGATGCAGTGCAACTTCAGGTTCTACGAGAACCTGACGCCCGAGCGGATCGACGCGCTGCTGGAAGAGCTGCGCGGCCGCGAGCCCGAGCTGGACGATATCCAGCCGGTGATCTACGAGCGCCCCGCTCCGGAGGCCTACCAGCGGATGTTCCCCAAGACCGCCCAGCCGGCCACGGCGGGCGCCGCGCCGAGAGGGCGGCGCTAGCATGGCGGCCCCGATGATCCTGATGCAGCGCGGGCTCGATCATCCCGGCGAAAGCCAGCGTCTGGAGATCTACGAGCGAACGGGCGGCTATCGCGCGGTCCGCAAAGCCCTCGACATGGACCCGGAGAAGATCATCGAGGAAGTCAAGGCCTCGGGTCTCCGCGGCCGCGGGGGGGCGGGCTTCCCGACGGGGACGAAATGGTCGTTCACCCCGCGCGAGAGCGAGAAGCCGAAGTACCTGGTCTGCAACTCGGACGAGTCGGAGCCCGGCACCTTCAAGGACCGCTGGCTGCTAGAGAACGACCCGCACGTCGTGATCGAGGGCATGATGATCGCGGCCATCGCGATCGACTCTCATCTCGCCTTCAACTACTTCCGGGGGGAGTTCTCGTACCCCATCCGGCGCTTCGGCGACGCGCTCGACGAGGCCTATGCGAAGGGCTATCTGGGCAAGGGCATCTTCGGATCCGACTACGACCTCGACATCGTGGTGCACGTGGGCGCCGGCGCCTACATCGCCGGCGAGGAGACCGGGCTGCTGGAGTCGCTGGAGGGGAAGAAGGCGATGCCGCGCAACAAGCCGCCATTCCCGGCGGTCGAGGGGCTCTTCCGCAGCCCGACGGTGATCAACAACACCGAGACCCTGGCTGTCGTGCCTTGGGTCCTCGAGAACGGCGGGGAGTCCTACGCCCAGTACGGCACCGAGCGCTCGAAGGGCACCAAGCTCTGGTCGTGCTCGGGGCCGATCAACCGGCCGGGGGTCTACGAGGTCGAGCTGGGTGTCGAGATGATGGGGTTCCTGGAGGAGCAGTGCGGTGGGGTCATGGAGGGGGTCGGGCTCAAGGGCATCATCCCCGGCGGCTCGTCCGTTCCGGTCCTGACTCCCGACGAGTGCGTCGGGGCGCGGATGGACTACGAGGGGCTCCAGGAGCGCGGGAGCCTGGTCGGGTCGGGGGGCTTCATGGTGATCGGCGACAACGTCTCGGCGGTCGACTGTCTGCTGAACCTCGCGCACTTTTACACGCACGAGTCGTGCGGACAGTGCACGCCCTGCCGGGAGGGGTGCGGCTGGATCGAGCAGCTGCTGCGCCGCGTCCGATCCGGGGAAGCGTCGCAGACCGAGCTCGAGAAGCCGCTGTGGATCGCGGAGGCCATGGCCGGCAAGACGATCTGCGCGCTGGCCGACGCCCTGGCGTGGCCGGTTGTCGCATTCATCAAGAAGTACCCGCAGGACTTCACGGCGTATATGCCCGGGCCGGTGGATCTGGAGGCGCTGGCCGCCGAGGTGGCCAAGCACGACCACATCCTCCCCAAGGCATCATGAGAAGAAACGTCGGGGCCGAGAAAGACACCGCCTACGGCGGCGGGAGACGGCGGCCGGTCGACCTCTCGTCGATCCTCCCGCCGGCCACCCCGGCGCCGACCGAGCGGGAGCCGGAGGAGATCCCTGCGGAGCGGGCTGACGAGGGGCCCGATACCGGACCGGCCTTCCCGCCCGAGGCCGCGAAGAAGAAGGACGAGGGCAAGGCGCCAGGCACGATCGCGCTCACCATCGACGATATCGAGGTCCGGGTGCCGGCGGGCTCGACGATCTTCCAAGCCGCCGAGGCGGCCGGTTACACGCCGCCCCATTTCTGCTATCACCGCGACCTGTCGATCCCGGCCAACTGCCGCATGTGCCTCTGCGAGGTCGAGAAGCAGGGCAAGCTCCAGACCTCGTGCTCGGTGGCGGCGGCGGACGGCATGGTGGTGCGCTTCGACACCCCCAGGGTCAAGGAGGCGGTGGCGGGGGTGCTCGAGTTCGAGTTCAAGAACCACCCGCTCGACTGCCCGGTCTGCGATCAGGTCGGCGAGTGCTATCTGCAGAAGTACTACCTGGAGGTCGGAAAGTACGACCCGCTGCCGATCCGCCGGGTCGCCAAGGACAAGGTGAAAGACGTCGGCCCGATCACGATCGACGCCGAGCGCTGCATCCTGTGCTCGCGCTGCGTCCGCTTTGGCGAGGAGATTGCGGGGACGGGCGACTTCGTGATCTCCGACCGCAGCGACCACTCGGAGATCATGACGTTCGACAACCGCCCGGTATCCACGGCCTACGCGCTCAACTACACCGACATCTGTCCGGTCGGGGCGCTGACATCGAACGACTTCCGCTTCCGCAAGCGCGTCTATTACCTGTCGACGGCGAAATCCATCTGCCCGGAGTGCTCGACCGGCTGCAACATCTACGCCGAGCAGTCCGAGGATGTCGTCTACCGTTATCGCCCGCGCTACAACGACGACGTGAACGACTCCTGGATGTGCGACCCCGGCCGACGCTCGTACGCCCGCCTGGCCAACACGAAGGACCGTCTCGTCCACCCCGGCGCGCGCCGAAGCGGATCGCGGACGGAGATCGGATGGCCGGCGGCGATCGCGGCGGCCGCCCTGGCCATTGCGGGCCTCGACGGGAGCGTCGCCGCCATCGCCCATCCCCGCATGTCGAACGAGGATCTGCACCAGCTCCGGGGGCTGATCCAGGCGGCGGGCGGGCGACAGATCGACTTCCGCGTCGACGACTCCTGGACGCGCGTCGACCGGCTCGCCGATGGCATCCTGATCCGCGAGGACCCGAACCCCAACACACGGGGAGCGCTGGAGATCCTCGGCCTGGTCGACAGCGGG
Source organism: Gemmatimonadota bacterium (assembly GCA_050732935.1). Classification (GTDB taxonomy): domain Bacteria; phylum Gemmatimonadota; class Gemmatimonadetes; order JACCXV01; family JAHWKZ01; genus DASRVA01. The sequence goes on along the minus strand of JBOHRW010000223.1, from coordinate 13,992 downwards.
GAAAGCGGGATCGGGGCGATCCTCGAGGCCGTCACGGCCGGCCGGATCGACGGGCTGATCGTCTGCCATTGGACGGCGGAGCAGCTCGGCGAGGCGGGGAGGGAGGCCCTCGAGGCCGCCCGCTGGTCATGCTTCGTCGGACCCCGCGAGGACGCGCTGGCCGAGGGGACCGACCTGACGCTGCCGACCCGCATCCACCTGGAGCGCGAGGGAACGTTCACCAACCACGCGGGACGGGTGCAGCGGTTCTGGCCCTCTGTCTCGGCGTACGAGGAGAGCCGGTCGGCGTGGAGCGTCTTCGCGGCGATCCGGGCCCGTCTCGACGGGTCGGAAGCTCCAAGGAATGCCTCGGAGGCCTTCGATCGGCTCGCTGCCGAGGTTTCCGGCTTCGCGGCCCTCTCGTACGAACGCCTGGGTGACCAGGGGGCCTGGCTGAAGGGGTGGGAGAAGGGCGCGATGCCACCGGTCGGGAGAAACCCGAAGCCCGGTGTGCGGGCTCCGGCCATCACATGATGCCGGTGAAGATGCCGGCGGAGATCGGCTGATGGACTGGACGGGTCTCGGGATTTCGATCCTGAAGGCGCTGGTCGTCTTCTTCATGGTGCTCAACACCGTCCCGGTCCTGGTCTGGGCCGAGCGCCGGGGAAGCGCCTTCATCCAGCATCGCCTGGGCCCCAACCGCGTCAACATCGCGGGCATCACGCTGTTCGGCCTCGTCCAGCCGCTGGCCGACGTGGTCAAGTTCATGTGGAAGGAGGATTACGTCCCGGCGCACGCCCACCGGCGGTTCTACCTGATCGCCCCGCTCCTGCTGCTGGTGCCGGCGGCGACGACCTTCGCGGTGGTCCCCTTCGCGGACGTGCTCGAGCTCGGTGGGCGGACGATCAAGATGCAGGTGGCGGACCTCAACATCGGGATCCTGTTCGTCTTCGCGCTGGCTTCGCTGTCCGTGTACGGGATCACGCTGGCGGGGTGGTCGTCGAACAACAAGTACTCGCTCCTGGGCGCCATCCGCTCGGGCGCCCAGATGATCTCCTACGAGCTGGCCCTCGGTCTGTCGGTGGTGGGGCTCCTGATGATCTATCGCTCGATCGAGCTGGACGAGATCGTCCTGGCGCAGGGCGAGCTCCTGTTCGGGGCGATCCCGACATGGGGGATCGTCACGCAGCCGCTCGCGTTCGTGCTCTTCACGGTCGCGGTCTTCGCCGAGTCGAACCGTCTGCCCTTCGATCTGCCCGAGGCCGAGAGCGAGCTCGTGGTGGGCTATCACACGGAGTACTCGGCGATGAAGTTCGCGCTCTTCTTCATGGCCGAATACATGGCGATGGTGACCGGCGCCATGCTGATCGTGACCCTTTTCTTCGGGGGCTGGCAGATCCCCTGGATATCGAGCGAAGCCCTGCGGGCCGCGGTCGGGCCGGTGCCGGCCGTGATCCTCCAGCTGGCCTCGTTCTCGGCCAAGCTGCTCTTCTTCCTGTGGCTGTTCATCTGGGTCCGCTGGACGCTGCCGCGCTTCCGGTACGACCAGCTCATGCGCCTCGGCTGGAAGGCGATCCTGCCGTTGGCGCTGCTGAACGTAGTCGTGACGGCGATGGCCCTGTTCCTCATTCGCTAGGAGTCTCCAGATGCCCGTCGATCCCCAGCAGCACGATCCGAAGCACGTCAAGGTCCTGGACGCCGAGGAGTTCCTGAGCGAAGGATCCAGCGACTCGTGGCTGGAGAAGATCTACCTGCCGCGGGTGATCCAGGGGCTGAGCGTCACGATCCGCAACTTCCTCGAGAACCTGGCCCGGCCGAGCCGGCTTCCTACCATCGAGTACCCCGAGGAACGGCGAGACTACGGCTACCGCTTCCGGGGCCGGCACTACCTCAAGAAGCGCCCGAGCGGCGAGCCGCGCTGCGTGGCGTGCATGATGTGCGCGACCGCCTGCCCGGCCGACTGCATCTACATCGTCGCCGGCGAGCACCCCGATCCCGCCATCGAGAAGTACCCGGTGCGGTTCGACATCGACGGGCTCAGGTGCATCATGTGCGGGTATTGCATCGACGCCTGTCCCGAGGACGCGATCGCGATGACCAAGGAGTACGAGTGGGCGTCGTACAATCGTGAGGACTTCATCTGGGACAAGGAGTATCTGCTGAACTGGCGCGACGAGAAAATCGTCGAAGACGGTTACCAGCCGTACGAGGGGGAGATCGACAAGTCCCGGATGAGTCGGGGCACGCTGTGACGGGGGCCGACCTCGCGTTCTGGGTGCTCGCGGTGGGGGCGGTGGTCGCCAGCCTGCTGGTGGTCACCAACCGCAACCCGGTGGCGTGCGTGCTCTACCTGGTGGTGGCCTTCTTCTGCCTGGCCGGTCTGTTCGTGACGCTGCACAGCCACTTCCTCGCCGCCATCCAGGTGTTGATCTACGCGGGCGCCATCATGGTGCTGTTCCTGTTCGTGGTCATGCTGCTCGACCTGGGACGGCCCCAGTGGTTCGACGTGACGGGCCTGCCGCTCATGGCGCTGACGGGGCTGCTGGGAGCCGGCTTCCTGGCCGTGCTGCTGGCCGGCGGTCTCTCCGGGTTCGAGGTCCCGTACTCCGGTGCGGACGGCCGGCTGTCCGACGTGCGCGGATCGACCGAGGCCATCGGCACGGTCCTCTACACGGAGTACTTCATCCCCTTCATGGCGACCGCGCTGCTGCTCCTGGTGGCGATGGTGGGAGCGCTGGTGATCGCCGCGCGCGAGCGATGACCGTCGGTCCCGGGCACTATCTCGTCCTGAGCGCGATCCTGTTCACGATCGGCGTGGCCGGGGTCCTGACCCGCAAGAACGCGATCATCGTGTTCATGTCGATCGAGATCATGCTCAATGCGGCCAATCTGGCCTTCGTGACGTTCGCCGCCGCGCGGGGCGACCTGGCCGGGTTCGTGATGGTGCTCCTGGTGATCGCGGTGGCGGCCGCCGAGGCGGCCGTGGGCCTGGCGATCATCGTGGCCATGTTCCGCCACCGGGAGACGGTCGACGTGGGCGCCTTCAACCTGCTCAGGGGGTAGTGGGAATGGAGCGCTGGATCTGGCTCGTCCCCGCCCTCCCGGCGGTGGGCGTCCTGGTGAACGGCCTCGCCGGCCGACGCCTGGGCAAGCGCGCGCTCTCGATCGTCGGCCCCGGCGTGGTGGGCGCGGCGTTCGCGGTGTCGGTCGCGCTCCTGTTCGAGCTGATCGGCCTGCCGGTCGAGGAGCGGGCGCTCCGCCAGACCGTCTACCAGTGGCTGGTGGCCGGGGATTTCTCGGCCGGCGTGAGCTTCCTCGTCGACCCCCTGTCGGTCACGATGATGCTGATCGTGACCGGCGTCGGGTTTCTGATCCACGTCTACAGCGTCGGCTACATGGCTGGCGAGGACGAGCGCGGGTTCGCGCGCTACTTCACGTACCTCAACCTGTTCACCTTCGCCATGCTGCTGCTGGTCATGGCGGACAACCTGCTCCTCCTCTTCGTCGGCTGGGAGGGCGTGGGGCTCTGCTCCTACCTGCTGATCGGCTTCTGGTTTTCCGTTCGCGACAACGCCGAGGCGGGCAAGAAGGCCTTCATCGTCAACCGGATCGGCGACTTCGGCTTCCTGCTGGGGATCTTCCTCGTCTTCGGGGCGTTCGGGTCGGTCGCCTTCGCCGACGTGCTGCCGCGGGCCGGGGCGGTGCTAACCGAAGGCGGCACGATCGCCGTCCTGATCGCCGTCTGCCTGTTCGTGGGCGCGGTGGGGAAGAGCGCCCAGATCCCGCTCTTCGTCTGGCTTCCCGACGCCATGGCGGGCCCGACCCCGGTCTCCGCGCTCATCCACGCGGCCACCATGGTCACGGCCGGCGTCTACATGGTGGCGCGGATGCACGCCGTCTACCTGATGGCGCCGGACGTCCTGGTCGCGGTGGCCGCGGTGGGCGCCGCGACGGCGCTCTTCGCGGCCACGATCGGCCTCGCCCAGACGGACATCAAGAAGGTCCTGGCGTACTCCACCATCAGCCAGCTCGGATACATGTTCCTGGGGGTCGGCGTGGCGGCGTTCGGCGCCGGCGTCTTCCACCTGCTGACCCACGCCTTCTTCAAGGCGCTCCTGTTCCTCGGCGCCGGGAGCGTGATCCATGCCCTCAACGGTCAGCAGGACATGCGGCGGATGGGCGGGCTGAGATCGAGCCTGCCCGTGACCTACTGGACCATGCTCGCCGCGACGCTGGCGATCGCCGGGATCCCGCCTTTGGCCGGCTTCTTCTCGAAGGACGAGATCTTGTGGAAGACGTGGGAGTCGGGCCACACGCTCCTCTGGGCGACCGGGTTCCTGACCGCCGGACTGACCGCGCTCTACATGTTCCGGCTCTTCTTCCTGACCTTTCACGGCGAGTTCCGGGGAACGGACGAGGAGCGGGCCCACCTCCACGAGTCGCCCCTCTCGATGGCCGTGCCGCTCTCGGTTCTCGGCGTGCTCTCGGTGGTGGGAGGATGGATCGGCCTGCCGCACGCGCTGGGGGGTCCCCTGGGGATCCCGAACGCCTTCGAGCGCTGGCTGGAGCCCGTCTTCGCCGACGCGACCGGGGCCGCGGCAGCCGTCCACGCCGCTCCCGTCGCCGCCAGCGCGCCGCCCGTGGAGTACGGGCTGATGGCCGCGTCGGTGGCGATCGTCGTTCTCGGGATCGGTGTTGCCTGGTGGATGTACGTGCGCCAGCCGACCCTCTCGACGACCCTGGCGACCCGCTTCCGCGGCGCCTACACGCTGATCCGCGGCAAGTACTTCGTGGACGAGATCTACGACTTCCTCGCGGTGCGGCCCTTCAACGCCGTCTCGCGCTTCGCCTGGCGGGTCGTGGACGACGGGCTGATCGACGGCCTGGCCGTCAACGGCTCGGGCGCGCTCGTCCGGCTCGGCAGCCGGGTCGCGAGCCGCTGGGAGAGCGGCTACGTCCAGTCGTACGTCCTCGTCTTCTTCGGCGGCGTCGTGCTGCTGCTGGCCTTCCTCCTCCTCCGTTGACGATGGCGCGACCATGACCTTCCCGTACCTCTCCGCCATCCTTTTCTTCCCGGTCCTCGGGATGATCCTCCTGGCCGGTATTCCCGGCCGCAACCACCGCGCCATCCGCGAGGCCACGCTGGCCGTCACCGTGCTCCACTTCCTGCTGGCCCTGCCCTTGTGGTGGCTGTACGACCCGAACGGGGAACCCTTCCAGTTCGTTGAACGCCTGCCCTGGATCGCGTCGCTGGGCATCGAGTACCACCTCGGCGTGGACGGCGTGAGCGTGCTGCTCATCCTCTTGACGATCTTCCTCATGCCGCTCGCCGTCCTAAGCTCGTGGCGCTACATCGACCGCCACGTAAAGGAATTCCACATCCTCATGCTCCTGCTGACCACCGGCATGCTGGGCGTCTTCCTCGCGCTCGACCTGTTCGTCTTCTACGTCTTCTGGGAGCTGATGCTCGTGCCGATGTACTTCGTGATCGGCATCTGGGGCGGGAAGGAGCGTATCTACGCGGCGGTCAAGTTCTTCCTGTACACGTTCGTGGGCGGGCTCCTGATGCTGATCGGCATCCTGGTCCTGTACTTCTATCACCACGATATCACCGGCGAGTACTCGTACGCGCTCGCCGACCTGATGGCGATCCCGGTGCCGGCCGGGCTCCAGATCGCCCTCTTTCTGGCCTTCGCCATCGCGTTCGCGATCAAGGTGCCAATGTTCCCCTTCCACACGTGGCTGCCGGATGCCCACGTCCAGGCCCCGACGGCGGGCAGCGTCATCCTGGCGGCCGTGCTGCTGAAGATGGGGACGTACGGCTTCTACCGGCTCGCGATCCCGCTCTTCCCGCAAGCCGCGCGGGAGCTCCTGCCGTGGATCGGGGGCCTGGCGGTCGTCGGCATCCTCTACGGCGCGATGGTGGCGCTGGTCCAGCCGAACATGAAGAAGCTGGTCGCCTACTCGTCGGTGTCGCACCTCGGGTTCGTGATGCTGGGCCTGTTCGCGCTGAACGCGACGGGGGTCCAGGGATCGGTCATCCAGATGATCAACCACGGGCTCTCCACCGGCGCTCTGTTTTTTATCTGCGGGATGCTCTACGAGCGGCGCCACACCTACGAGATCGCGTCGTTCGGCGGGCTCTCCGCGAGCATGCCGGTTTTCGCCACGCTGTTCATGATCGTGACCCTGTCCTCGATCGGGTTGCCGGGGCTGAACGGGTTCGTGGGCGAGTTCCTGATCCTGGTCGGGATGTTCCGGACGCATCCCTGGCTGACGGTGTTCGCGACGGCGGGCGTGATCCTGGCGGCCTACTACATGCTCCGGATGTTCGGCCGCGTCATGTTCGGTCCGGTGGACGACGAGGAGAACCGCGCCCTGCCGGACGTGGGCGCGCGGGAGATCGCGGTGCTGCTGCCGATCGTGGTGGTGATCTTCTGGATCGGGCTCTATCCGCGGCCGTTTCTCGACCGGGCCGCGCCTTCGGTCGACCGGTTCGTGGAGCGGGTGGAACGGGCCGTCCCGTCCCTGGCCGCCGAGGCTCACGAACCCCCGGCCGCGGCCGCCGTGGCGCATGAGGCGGGCCGGTGAGCCCCGAGGAGATCCGCGCCACGCTGGAGGTCGTAGAGGTCGTCCGTCCCGGCCTCCTGGCCGTCCTGCCCGTCTTCCTGGTGGCCGCCTTCGGCGTCTTCGCGCTCATCGCCGACCTGCTCGAGCAGGGGACGACGCGCGGGCCCGCCGAGGGCGAGGGCGGAAGCTCGCTGGCCGCCCCTGTGCTCTGCTTGATCGGCACCCTCCTCGGGCTGGGGGCCGTGGCCTGGCAGGCGCTGCGCTACGACCGGGTGGCCGGGACCTGGTGGAGCGGCGCGATCACGATCGACGGGTTCGGCCTCTTCCTGGCCGCCGTGATCCTGTCGGCGACCCTGCTCACGCTTCTCCTGACGATCGGGTACTGCCGGCGCCAGAACATCGACATGGCCGAGTACTACCACCTGATCATGATGTCGGCGACCGGCATGCTCCTGCTCGCGCAGAGCACGAACCTGGTCACCCTCTTCATGGCGCTCGAGCTGATGTCGTTGCCGGTCTACGTCCTGACCGGGTTCCGCCGGCGCTACGCGCGCTCGATCGAGGGGGCGCTGAAGTACTTCGTCCTGGGCGCCTTCTCGACCGGCTTCTTCGTCTACGGGATCGCGTTCCTGTACGGCGCGACAGGCACGATGGACCTCGTCGAGATGGCCGGCCGGCTGGCCCTGGGACAGGTCGACCCCCTTCTCCTGGCCGGGGTCGGGCTCGTCTTGATAGGGCTCGGCTTCAAGGTCGCGCTCGTCCCGTTCCACATGTGGTCCCCTGACGTCTACGAGGCCGCACCCTCGCCGATCACCGGCTTCATGGCCACCGGCGTCAAGGCGGCCGGGTTCGCCGCCCTTGCGCGGGTCGTCATGGCGACCTTCGAGCTGGTCGGGGGAGAGTGGAAGACGATCCTGTGGGTGCTGGCGGTCCTCACCATGTTCGTCGGCAACGTGGCCGCGATCCGTCAGGACGACATCAAGCGCATGCTGGCGTACTCCTCGATCGCGCACGCCGGTTACCTGGTGGTGGCGATCCTCGCCCACAGCGAGGCCGGGACCGCCGCCTTCCTCTACTACCTGGCGGCCTACACGCTGATGACGCTGGGCGCCTTCGGAGTGGTCACGGTCCTCGGCGAGCGCGGCCGGGAGAACACGTCCATCTCGCGCGATTACGCCGGCCTGGGCTACCGCGAGCCGCTTCTCGGGGCGGCGATGGCGCTGTTCATGTTCAGCCTGACCGGCATCCCGCCGACCGCCGGCTTCTTCGGCAAGTTCACAATCTTTGCGGCGGCGGTGGACGCCGGGTACGTGGTTCTCGCGGTCCTCATGGTGATCGCGTCGGTGATCTCCGCGTACTACTACCTCAAGGTCGTAGTGGCGATGTACATGCGCGCACCCGAACGCGAGCCGATCCGGTCGACGACGACGGCGCTGGCGGGGATCGCGCTTCTGGTGGCCACGATCGGCGTCCTCGCCCTCGGCATCTTCCCCGGGGGATGGATCGACCTGGCGCGGGCCTCGGCGAACGGCATGGCGGTGCTGGCGGGGGTTCCCTGAGCCGGCGCAGCCGCGTCGGGCCGCCACGGCTTGCCGTCTGACCGTCTTCGCGGAAAAGTCCGGTCCCGGGTTTGGCAGGGTGGGCGCCGGGCGGTATCTTCCGCCCTTCCTCACAGGTCGAGCGGCCCCATCGTCTAGTGGCCTAGGACGTAGCCCTCTCAAGGCTAAAACACGGGTTCGAATCCCGTTGGGGCCACCAAACGAGATGCCAGTTTGAACCCCGCCGGCTGAACTTGCCCAACGGGCGGGTCGGAAGGATGAGGTGGAGGCGCACTCGATGGCGCGACTCCACGTCGACCCGGGTGACGACGCGCTCGACGAGCGTCTTTCGCTGGCCGGGGTTGAAGCGGTCGAAGTAGTAGCGGAAGCGCGAGAGGTGGCCCGCCACGGACTCGGCCGTGGCGTCCTGAAACGCGGTTTCTTCAAGGTCGCGCCCGAGCTCGGCCCGTTCTTCCGCGAGCGCTTTCTCCTCGCTTTCCAGCCGCTCGACCTTCTCGTTGATCTTCCGGGCTGCCGCCTTGCCGGGCAACGTCTCGGCCAACCAGTCGACGAGTCGGTGCTGCTCGGCGACCAGATCGCTGATCCGGCGGTCGAGCATCCGGGCCCGGCGCACCAGGTTCCGCCGGGCGACTTCTCTCCGTTCCATCTCTCCGGCAAGGAACGGCTTGACGAGATCGGGGGCGCGGGCGATCTCGTCGATCCTGTCGATCACGGCGTCTTCGATGCGGCCGGCCGGGACGTAGGGCTGATCGCAGGAGCGATCCTCCACGCGCCTGGCACAGACGTAGTAGCGATAGTGCCGCCTGACCGCATTGCCGGGGCGCTGGACGAACATCGAGCTTCCGCAGAGGCCACAGCGGGCAAGGCCGACCAGCAGGTTCTCCGACGCCACGCGCCGGGGCGGAGCCTGGCGGCGCGTCCGGAGCTTCTGCTGGACCGCCTGAAAGAGATCTTCCTCCACGAGAGATTCATGGATCCCCGCGCGATGCCTGATGCGCATTTTCCCTGCCGGCCAATCCGCGGATCTCTTGCCTACTCTGATCTTGTCGTTGTATACTTTGAACAACGGCTGAAACGGAGCACCCGGGAGCATGGCCTCAATTAGAGGAGGTAGAGTTGAGCCGCGCCTTTGGACAGTTTTTCGCCAGGATCAGACGAGAGCGCCTGCGTCTCAGTCTCCGGGAATTCTGCGCTCGAAAGGGGCTGGATCCGGGCAACATGAGCAAACTGGAGAGAGGGAAGACCCCCCCTCCCCGCAGTCGTGAGGTGCTAGAAAAGTATGCTCGCGCTCTCGAACTGGAGGAAGGCTCGGACGACTGGCTCTTGTTCTTCGATCTCGCAGCCGCCTCCCGAGGAGAGTTGCCCGCGGATTTCGCGACCGATGAAGAAATCCTGGAAAAGCTCCCGGTGCTGTTTCGGAGTCTCAGAGGCGAACGGGTCGACGAGAAGAAACTGAACGACCTGCTCGAACTCCTCCGGAAAGCCTGAACACGTGGCAGTACCGTCTCCCGAGGTTCTTTCGTACGATGATCTTCGAGCGGTGGTCGAGGGATTTCGTCAGCGGTACTGGCCTTCCGGGGCCATCCCCGTTGATGTCGAGTTCATCGTGGACGTGAAGCTCGGCTTGGACATCGTTGCCGTTCCTCACCTCTATCGCGCCTACGGCATCGACGGCTTCCTCGCGGCCGACCGGTCCGCGGTCTACATAGATCACGCGGTTCAGGAGCATTCGATCCTCTATCGGTACCGTTTCACCCTGGCTCATGAACTCGCTCACCTCCACCTCCATGGCGCGCTATTCGATAACGCTTCGTTCGACTCCGTCGAAGAGTGGCGAGATTTCTTGCGCGCGATGCCCGAAGAGAGCCGGTCCTGGTACGAATGGCAAGGGTATGCCTTCGCGGGCCTCCTCCTCGTTCCCAGAGACGCTTTGACCCAGAAGATCGAAGAGGCGGTCGAGCGTGCGCACGAGGCGGGATTCACCGACCTCGATCTCGGAGTCGAGGCCCATCGCGATATTCTCGCCGAGTGGGTCGGCCGCCGGTTCGATGTCTCCGGGGAGGTGGTCGTCCGACGAGGGGCGTACGATGGTCACTGGGACCGCTAATGAAGACGCTATCGGGAAGGTGTAGAGCCATGAGTATGGAGGAGATTCGTGAAGGACGGGAAGCGGTGGAAACCTGGTTTCGTCGGATGTTCCCTGACGCGCATGTAGAGGTCATAGATGATCCCAGGACCGGGGCACTCTTGGTTCGAGCGCAGACGGAGGCAAAGAGGTGGTGCGAAATCGAGTTTCCAGACGAGGCATTGGAAGACTACAGGGCCACGATCGTCGACGATCTCGAACGACAGAACGTGGGCGCACTTCTTCGCGACAATCCATGCATGAGGTTCACCTACAACCATCTCGAACGCCGGGTTCCTCCGATAGAACAACGGAAGATCTCGTGCGGGGGACGCAACTATCTCGTTACTCGCCAACCCGGAGGTCTCGTTTCCATCCTGGAGGACGGCGAGCGAATTATAATAGTGGAATGCCAGCGCGAACTATCATGACGGACTCCATTCACCGCCGGCCTCTCGAAGATTGGTGCCGGGATGTCGAGAAATGGGTGGGCAAGAGAGAGCAGTGACGCCTGCCGTTTCGTCCTTGAGAGTCATCGAGCCGACTTCCTGTGATGCTTGAAACATTGACCGGAGTCTTCAGTTCTCGAGAGGTCGCGACCGGGATCTGGTTGTTGGTGTTCCTCGCCTGGGTTCTCAGCAAGTGCGAAGTTCGTCGGTCTCTGGGCCGAGTTCTTGTTTCGGTTTTGCATCCCAAGATCGTGGTTCCGGTCCTTCTACTGGCCGGTGTAGTGGTTCAGCCGCTTTCGGACTTTCGGCAGGTTTGAGGAAGCGACACTTTTCCCTCATCGGGCGAGCGGCCCGGGACATTGATCTGGAGGGAGAAGCCGATGGGTGGCAAGCGTCGCCGGTTCACAGTGGAGCAGAAGTTGCGCGTTCTGGAGGAGGCCCGCCAGCCGAACACGACGGTGGCCGCGGTGTGCCGTCGTCACGGGATCGACGGGACGACGTACTACAATTGGGAGAAGCGTGCGCGGGCGGGGATGGCGGAGGCACTCAATGGCCAGCGCCGTGATCGAGGCTCCAAGGATCGCGAGATCGAGCGTCTCAAACGCGAGCTGGCGAGTAAGCAGCGGATCATCGCCGAGGTAGTCGAGGAGAACCTCGATCTAAAAAGGGGGTCTTGAAGTGGGACTCGAAGTCTCGTTTCTCGGCCTCCGAGAAGCGGCAGGTGCTCGCTCTGGTGGCGCGGACGCGGGCGCGGACGGGGTGGACGATCGCAGTGATCCTGGAGCGGCTCGGCCTGACGCGCTCACGCTACTACGACTGGCGCAGACGGGCTGCGGAGCAACGGCTGGCCGATCGTGAGCTTGAGGCGGTGTGTTCCTGGGCTCTTCTGCCGGCGGAGAAGCGGGCGGTGATCGACTACGCGCTGGATCATCCGAAGGATGGCTACCGGCGCCTGGCGTGGCAGATGGTGGACGCCGACGTGGCGTATCTGAGCCCGTCGAGCGTGTACCGGGTCCTCTCCGACGAGGATCTCTTGTACCGTTGGAAGCGGAGCCGCGGCAGTGGCGAGCCGCCGCCCGAGCCGAGCCGGCCCAACGAGCGCTGGCACACTGACATCATGTACCTCCGGGTAGCTGATGTATGGTACTTCCTGGTCACGGTGCTGGATGCCTACAGCCGCTACGTGGTGCACTGGGATCTGCTGAGCTCGATGACGGCCAATGACGTGCGGCTGGTGGTCCAGGAGGCGGTCGAGCATAGCGGCGAGAAGCCGCGGATCGTGACCGACAACGGTAGCCAGTTCACCTCCCGGGACTTCAAGCAACTGGTGCGCATCTTCGATCTCGAGCACATCCGGATCCGCACCTATCATCCCGAGTCCAATGGGCGGGTGGAGCGCTTCCATCGCTCGACCCGCGAGGCGCTGGAGGGCGAGGAACTGGAGAACCTGGTGCGCGCCCGCGAGATCGTCGGCCGCTGGGTGGAGCACTACAACCACGAGCGGCTGCACGCTTCGCTCCAATACCTGCCACCGGCCGAGTACTACGACGGTGAACCCCAGAAGCGGATCGCCGAACGAAAGGATAAGCTCGAGACCGCGCGGCAGCAGCGCGCCAGGATCAATCGGGAGCGGCAGCTGCAACAAATAGCCGCCGCATGAATCACAGGAGAGGTGTTGCTTTCACGAACCAGCTAAATGTCCGAAATGCTGAGAAGCGCTACACCGGCTATGTGGTGATGGTGGTATGGGGTCTCGCAGCTATCGACCTCTGGGAAGCCTCGCTGCTCAAGGACACGGTGATCTGGTTCTTGTTCAGCGGGCTGGTCCTCGCCTTCTCGGGAGTCGCGACCGGAAGCAAACAGGAGCCGTTTCGGGCAGTGATCCGGGAGCAGATCAGCCTTCTCGTGCCCGTCGAGTTCCTGATCAACGCATACACGTTTTCCCTTTCTGTCGAGCTCGTCCTGATCCCGGTTCTCGTGTTCATGGGTCTCGTCGAAGTGGTCTCCGAATACAAGAACGACTTCGACCACGCCCGTCGAGCCGCTTCCCGCCTGCGGGCGGTAGCAGGTTGGGTGATGCTCGCCTTCGTACTCGCCCGGTTCCTCGGAGACCTGGCGACACATGCGGTGGGCCGAGACACTCAAGGAAATCGCACTGCCACCCATCCTGACTCTCTGCATCCTGCCTGCTGCCTTCACGTTCCTGCTGCTTGCGCGTTATGAGACGCTCTTTTTGCGCATATGCCCTGGAGACGATCTTGAGGACGAGTTCGATGGCGGGCGCGGTGGCGCCTCTTTCGGCACCTGGGTCTGAATCCGACGAGGATTGACGAGTTTCTCCGTAGACACGCGCTGGCACTTTGCGTATTCGCTCTCGATCAGACCTCGACGAGGTGCTACTGCCGCCCGCTTGATCCGCCGGCAGGCCAACGGGCGCTTTGAAGTTGAGTCATGGAGGCTTCGATGATGGATATGAAGGATCGGGTAACCGAGGAACACCGCATTAGGGCGATCGGGTATATCAGGGTCTCGACGGATGAACAGACCCAGGGCTTCTCACTCGACGCACAGGCCGAGCGGATCGAGGCCTACGCCCTCAGCCAGGGCTACACACTCGCTGCCATTCATCGGGACGATGGGGTGTCGGCAAAGGACCTGAATCGACCGGGCATTGGACGGCTTCTTGCCGAGGTCAAAACCGGGGCGAGTTCATACCGTTCTCGTGTACAAGATGGACCGTCTGAGTCGTCGGCTCCGCGACCTGACAGAGATCCTGGACCTGGTTGCGGAGCACGGTGCGAGATTCGAGTCCGTTACCGAACCCTTCGAGACGAAGACCGCACCGGGCAGACTGATGCTCAACGTGCTCGGAGGATTCGCTCAGTTCGAGCGGGAGGTCATCGCGGAAAGGGTCGTTCTGTCCATGGAACGGCGCTTCCGGCAGGGGAAATGGATGGTCAAGCCGCCGTTTGGCTACTGCATGGTCGACTGCTTGCTGGTGGTGGAGCCGACAGAAGCAACTCTCGTCCGACAGATGTTCGGGCGATACATGGGCGATGGACTGGGTGTGAAAGAGCTTGCCCGGGCGCTGAATTCGGAGGGACGCAGCACACGGACCGGATCTCACTGGCGAGCCGATGCCGTGCACCGGATTCTGACGAACCCGGCCTACGTCGGGCGCGTGGTGTGGCGCGGTAAACATCGCGCGGGGATCCATGAATCTCTCGTGGAGGAAGATCTCTTTCAGGCGGTCCAGCAGAAGCTCCGGACGCGCCGCCAGGCTCCGCCCCGGCGCGTGGCGTCGGAGAAC
>JBOHRW010000222.1:0-25416 GCA_050732935.1 Gemmatimonadota bacterium | reverse complement strand
GTCTTGAGTTCCGGGCGCGGCTGAGCGGCGGCGGGCGCGGCGGCCGCGCCCGCGGCGGCGCGAATCTTCGCCTCGATTTCCTGCGCGATCTTGGGATTCTCTTTCAGGTATTCGCGCGCATTGTCCTTGCCCTGGCCGATGCGCTCCTTCCCATAGGTGTACCAGGCGCCGGTCTTCTCGAGGATGCGATGGAGGGTGCCGAGCTCGACGATCTCACCCTCGCGCGAGATGCCTTCCCCGTACAGGATGTCGAACTCGGCCTGGCGGAACGGCGGCGCGACCTTGTTCTTCACCACTTTCGCGCGCGTCTCGGAGCCGGTCACTTCCTCGCCCTTCTTGATCGAGCCGATGCGCCGGATATCGATGCGCACCGAAGCGTAGAACTTGAGCGCGTTGCCGACGGTGGTGGTCTCGGGGTTGCCGAACATGACGCCGATCTTCATGCGGATCTGGTTGATGAAGATGACCAGCGTATTGGTGCGCTTGATGTTGGCGGTGAGCTTGCGCAGCGCCTGGCTCATGAGGCGCGCCTGCAGGCCCATCTGCGGCTCGCCCATCTCGCCCTCGATCTCGGCCTTGGGCGTGAGCGCGGCCACCGAGTCGATGACGATCACGTCCACGGCGCCGGAGCGCACCAGCATGTCGGCGATCTCGAGCGCCTGCTCGCCGGTGTCGGGCTGCGAGACCAGCAGGTTCTCGATGTCGACGCCCAGCTTCCGCGCGTACTCGGCGTCGAGCGCGTGCTCGGCATCGATGAAGGCGGCGATTCCGCCCTGCTTCTGGGCGTGGGCGATCACCGACAGGGCGAGCGTCGTCTTGCCGCTGGACTCCGGTCCATAGATCTCCGTGACCCGGCCCTTGGGGATCCCGCCGACCCCGATCGCGACATCGAGATTGAAGGCTCCCGTGGGGATCGCCGCGACCTGAATTCGCCGGTCGGTGCCGAGCCGCATGATCGAACCCTTGCCGTGTTGCTTCTCGATCTGGCTGATCGCGAGACCGAGCGCCTTCTCCTGTTCCTTCGTGATCTCCATCCGTCTCACTCCCCCGCCCCCTGGCGGCCTGTGTGATCGTTTTCGGTTTTCTTTCGGATACGATAACACGGCGCACCGACGGTCGCCAGCCCCCCGCGACGCCAGGAATCAGGGTGCCGCGGTGTCCACGGGGATCGAGTCGACCCCGGCCTGCGGGTCCGGAGCCGCGTCACCCCCACGGATCGCGCCCGTCGCGGAGGGAGTCACGGCAAGCCGCAGGATCTGGACGGCCTCGTCGAGCCGCGTCGTGAAGTCGAGCCGCCAGCCATCCTCCCTGCGGACGACGGGGACCGACTCGACATTCTGGCCGACCCGCACCTCAACCGTGGCCGAATCGCCATGCAGCGTCGAGCCCTCGACGGTTCCGCCGCAAAAGGCCCGACACCACTCCTCGATCGTGAGCGCCCCTTCGGCGCCCTGGGCCACCGCGCTGAGCGATTCGATCTCGGCCACCAACGCCCGCGTCTCGTCGGTGAACGACGCCTCGAAACGGGTCGTGTCCCGCTCGGCGAGCGCGTCCAGGAAGCTCTGCACCGCTCCCTCGGGTGTGGACCGCGATCCGCCGCACGCCGTGAGCGCGACTAGCAAGAATGGCGCCGTCCGCCGCACTGCCCCGGGGGCGCTCACGTGCCGGCCGTCGAGATCAGGTTCATGAACTCCAGCCGCGTTCGCTGATGATCGCGGAACTTCCCCAGCATGCAACTCGTCGTCATGGTCGAGTGTTGCTTCTCCACTCCGCGCATGACCATGCAGAGATGACGCGCTTCGACGACCACCCCCACGCCCAGGGGGTTCAGCTTCTCCATGATCGTCTCGGCGATCTGCTTCGTCATCCGCTCCTGAATCTGCAAGCGCCGCGCGAAGGTGTCGACCAGACGCGGGATCTTGGAAAGGCCGACGATCCGCTTGTCGGGCAGGTAGGCGACGTGGGCCTTACCGAAGAAGGGGATGATGTGATGCTCACAGTTGTGGGCCAGATGGCCCGCAATCAGGAAGGTGGGATACGGTGAGCACTGAAAACTGTAGACCGTGAATGGCTTCTTGCCTTCGGCTCGAAGGAGCCGCACCGCGCGGACCGGCACGAATCGGGATTCGAGAAGCGTGGTCGAATGGCTCTCCTGCTGGAATCCGTGCTTGCTGTACCACCCCGGCCGGTTCCAGCGGTCGGAGATGTATAGCCGGGACGGACCGCGACGAGCGGGGGTGAAACGCGCGTCAATCGCCTCGGCGAATTCCTGCAGGAAGGGAACGCCGAACGCTCTGCGCATCGCACCCGCAAACTTCTCCGCGAACGACTGCTGGTTGACCACAAGGGAGAGATAGCGCTTGGCGACCGTTCCGTCCGAACACACGGCGCCTATGGCATATCCTAACGAATATCCCTGGCGTGGGACGTAGCGGCTTCGGCAGAGGGAGCGCGACGACGTCCACTCGATTTCCTGCCCCACGAGGTCTGCGGCCTCCATCCATCCGTGACGGGTGGCGAAGGGATGGTCCGGTGTGACCCTGAAGGCTCCACCATCGGTGGCGACTTCGACCAGCTCCCGGGTAGAGCGCCGGTTCATCTCGGTGATCATCGTTTCACGGACTTCACCATTGTGAAGCGTCCACAGCTGGTCGCCAACACGCAAGCTGGCCGCAGGCCGAGCTCCTTCAACCCCGTTCACCAGTTGCTTCGAAGGCACGCAGAGCGAATGGAACTCGATGTCGCGGACCACCACCATCTCGTCGTACTCTTCAGTGAAGAACGCTTCGTTGAAAAGCTCATCGATGTTCTTCCGATATCCCTCGGTGAGGAAGCGGTAGGCGCGAATCACCCGCTCGGGGGTATTGAGAAGCCCCTCGCGGTCGGGATCCTCGCCGAGATGAGCCAGAAGGTCCCGGATCAGACCCTCGGCCTCCCGGTCATTCAACGGCTCGCGCGCGGTCATCGGATCACGGGCGTTTTCAGGTCACAAAGGGTGAAGAGGCGCGCTTGATTTCGTCGAGATGGTGACGGTCGTTCATTCTCGGTTTCGATGACCTCCGATGGCCCCCTCACCCCGGACCGATCTCCGTCAGCGCCGGCATCCACTCCGCTTCCCCGATGGCCAGCAGCAGGATCACGAGCCAGACTGCCGAGATTGCCCAGCACAGGAGCCGGAGCCCTCGTCCCAGCCCAGCCGCGGTCCCGCTCACGCGCGACAGGACGTCGACGCCGGTCTCGCTCTCCAGGCGCGGCAGCTCGCGCCGCCAGACCGCCCTCCAGCGAAGCTCCCACTCCGCCGTCAGCGCGTAGAACACGTTGCCGAGGAAGGCCACCGCTGCAGGCAGCCACGCCAGGAGCCCCTCGGGTGAACCCCAGACGAGGCCTCCCAGCACGAGGTTCGCCCCCACGTAGATCGCGTTGCCCCAAAAGAACGCACGCCGGTCGATCTCGAGCTGGACCGCCAGCGCTTCCAGGACCCGCGACGCATCGCGGGCGGGGGATCGCTCGTCCATGAAGGGGCGGAATATAGGTCGCGGAACGCCGGCCGACATTGCTCCGCGCGCCGCCTCGGCCCAGATTCAGGTCCTCTTTTCCACCCCAGACGAGGAGCCCGCATGCTCCGGCTTTCGGTTCTCGCCCTGGCGTTCGCCCTCGCGGGCGTCGTGGCTCCGGCTCACGCGCAGGTGGCAGTGACGGAAGACACGATACGCTACTCTATCGGCTGGCAGAATCCGGCCAGCCAGCTGTACACCGTCCAGGTCACCGCTCCGGCCGACGGCGAGCCGGTCGTCTTCTCGATGCCCGCGTGGCGGCCGGGCCGCTACATCCTGCAGAACTACGCCGCCAACGTGCAGGCCGTCCGCGCCGTGAACGGGAACGGCCGTCCGCTGGAAGTCCGGCGCACCGACCTGGACAGCTGGAGCGTCGTGCCAGGCGGGGCCGGCGCAGTCACACTCGCCTACGAGTACTACGCGACGATCTTCGACGCGGGGTCCTCGACTTTGCGACCGAACCTCGCCTACTTCAACCCCGTCAACCTGCTGCCGTGGGTCGAAGGGCGGATGGACCACCCGGTGCGGCTCACGATCGAAGCACCCGCGAGCTGGCAGGTGGCGAGCCAGCTCGACCCGGCGAACGGGGCCGAGGGCCATGCCTACGTCGCTCCCGACTACCATCGGCTGGCCGACTCCCCCACGATCGCCGCGCCCGAGCTCACGACGTGGGACTATGAGGTCGACGGCGTCCCCTATCACGCCGTCTTCCGGGGTCGCCTCGATCCGGTCGTGCGCACCCGGGAGGAGGTCCTCGACGATCTGATCGCCCTGACCCGCGAGGAAGTGGCGATTTTTGGGGTCACGCCCTTCGAGGAGTACTGGCACCTCTACCAGCTCGTTCCCTATCCGTTCGGGCACGCGGTCGAGCACGAGGCGAGTGCGTCGTACGTGCTGTCCGACCAGGTCTTCCAGTCCGAGCAGGGCTATCGCGGCTTCCTCGGCGTCACCGCTCACGAGCTCTTCCACGCGTGGAACGTGAAGCGGATCCGGCCGGCGGCCCTCTGGCCCTACGACTATTCGACCCCCCAGCTCACCCGGCTCCACTGGGTGACCGAGGGCGTGACGTCGTACTACGACACCCTGGTCCTCGCGCGGGCCGGCCTGATCACCCCGGACGACTACTACGAGGCGCTGGCCGGCGCCATCCAGTCGCTCCAGAGCGCTCCCGGCCGCGAGGTGACGAGCGCCTCGCTGGCTTCGCTCACCTCCTGGTTCTCGGGCTACGGCGCCGGCAATCCCAACCAGTCCATCTCGTTCTACACGAAGGGGGCGCTGCTGGGCCTGCTGCTGGACCTGGAGATCCGTGACCTGACCGATGGAGAGCGGAGCCTGGACGACGTCATGCGGCGGCTCTGGGAGGAGTACTACCAGCAGGGTCGGGGCTATCCCGAGGACGGCTTCCAGCGGGCGGTCGACACGGTGGCCGGGCAGAGCTTCGACAGGTTCTTCGCCCGCTACGTGCACGGGACCGAGGAGCTGCCCTACGATTCCACCCTCGCCGTCGTGGGCCTCACGGTGCGCCAGGAAGCCGACCCGTCGCGACCCGCGGCGTCCCTGGGATTCGGTGTCGGGTCGGAGGAGGGAAAGCTCGTCGTCAGGAACGTGCTTCCGGAGAGCCCCGCGCTCGAGGCGGGGATCATGCGCGATGACGCTTTGATCTCGATCGACGACACGGAGATCCAGTCCGCCGAGGACCTGCGCGGGATCATGGCCGCCCACGAGCCTGGAGACACGGTGGAGGTGACGATCGAGCGGCACGGCGAGCAGAGCACGAAGACCGTGACGCTGGGCGGCGAAGGCAACCTGCGATGGATCGTCGAGCCGGTCCAGAGCCCGACCGAGCGCCAAGTCCGGCTCCGCGAAGGATGGCTGGCGTCGCTCGCCGCGTCCTGAGTGGAAGAAGGGGTCGGTCGCCATCGGCCTTCCCCTCCCAGTGAGCCAGGCGATCCGACCCCGTGGTCGCGGCCAGGCCGCGACCGTCGTCACCGTACTCACCCCACCGGCGGCTGTCTTGCACTTCTTCCGCCATGTTGCACGGGCTTTCCCGAGCCTGGAAGCGACCCCTTACTGCGACAAACAACAACCGGCGACTGTCAGACTCGATCTTCCATTCCGCCCTCACGAGGAGGAACGATGACCATTCGATCGTCGCTCGTCGGCCTGGGGCTGGTCATGGCCGCCTGCTCCCCGGGCGGTGAGGAGCCAGCCCCGGAGATCTCCGTGATCGCCTACGAGCAGGAGCTCATCGAAGCCGATCGCGAGTTCGCCCAGCGGACGGCGGAAGGCGGCCTGGACGCCTGGGTGGGCCATTTCGCCCCCGAGGGGGCAATGATCAGCGGGCAGGGCGAGATCACCGGCGAGCCCTACATCCGGGCCGCCATGGAGCCCATCCTCTCGGATTCGACGATCGTCTTCACCTGGGAGCCCCGGCGCGCTCGCGCGGCCGAGAGCGGCGAGCTGGGCTACACGGTGGGAGACTATCGGATCTCCCGTCGCGATTCGACGGGGACGATCGCCGAGACGCTCGACCGCGGGATGTACGTGACGATCTGGCGGCGGCAGCCGGACGGCGCCTGGAAGGTGGTCGTCGACATCGGGAGCTCGGCCCAGCAGTGAGGAAGGCCGGCCGCCGGGAAAACCCGGCGGCCGACCCGATGAGCTTCAGCCACCGTTTCGCGCATGGACGGCGAAGACTGCCCCCTGCGGATCCATGCACTGGGCGATCATGTCGCCGCCCGGGACCTCCATCGGCCCGTTCATGACCTGGCCTCCGTTCGCACGGACCTTCTCGACCGTCTTGTCGATGTCCCCGACCGACGTGTAGTAGAGCCATGCCGGGGGGCCCGGCATGTCGTCGGACTTGTTGAACATTCCACCCAGCATCCGATCGCCCCGGTTGTACATCTGGTAGGTGCCCATCTCGCCCATATCCACCGCCTCGGACTCGCTCCACCCGAAGAGCTCCGAGTAGAAGGCCAGCGCCGCCTCGTGGTCGGTGGTGGCGAGCTCGTGCCATGAGAACTGCCCCACCTGCGGCTCGCCGGCAGGGGGCATTTCCTGCTCGCCCCTGATGATCGCGATAGCCGCCCCCTGCGGATCCTGGAGGACAGCGAAGCGACCGACGTTGGGGATGTCCTGGGGCTCGACGAGGACACTGGCACCCAGCTTCTCGGCCTTCTTCGCGATGGCGTCCACGTCGTCGACGGCGACGTAGGCCATCCAGTGGGGCGAGGCGCCCTGGTCGCACGCCTCCTGCGGCAGCGCCATGACGCCGCCCACCGGCGCCTCGCCGTTCATCCACATGGTGTAGGGAATCTCAGACTGCTCGAACGGCGCGGTCGACCAGCCGACGACGTCGGTGTAGAACGATTGCGCGGCCTGAGGGTCGGTCGTCAGAAGCTCGTACCAGACGAACCGCCCGGATGGGGACTTTCCGGCCATTTGGGCCTCCTCGAGGATCGTGGGTTGTCGGAGTCGGGCGCCGCACCTCGCCGGCGCGCTCGCACTCATCAAAAACGTGGCCGGACGGGACAGCGTTCAAAGGCGAGCCTATCGGGCCCATCAGGACCGGCTTCTCGCCGTCGACGCCATGAGGCGACCGCCCTCCGCTTCACGAGTAAGGACAGAGAAATGGGGGCGAAACTCATCGCGGCACCGGCACGAGAAGCGGATCACAATACATGCTGACCCCGAAGCCCGGTCACGTCGGCGATGCGCCATCCCCCGGGTATGCTGCGAACGAGGATGACCTTGCATGACGCTTCTGGCACTAGGGTGCTGCGCTCAGGTTTACCTGCGGGCGGTCGCGACGACCACGCCCTGCTGAAGGTTCAATGAGCCGTCCTCCACGTGGTCCTGGCACCTCGCGACGAAATCACGCTCGAGCGCGGAGCGATCCTTGTCATCCGCTTGCGCCACTACCGCCGCCAGCGGGGTGCTATGCACATACTGCCAGAGGAACTTCTTCGGTCCCGGGAGTGCCAGGGCCTTGGTTTCTTGCTGAACGACCACCTCATCGAAGCCGGCGTCCCTCAGGAGGTCTCGAAGCTTACCGGGATCGTGCAACGAGAAAACCACACGCACGAACCCGGCAGCCTCCCGGCCGATGTGACGCTCGAGTGCCTCGTCCAGGAACGCGAAAATGGGCGGCGTGGGTCCGGCTACATTGATGACCAGGCGGCCGTCGGGTGCCAGTACACGCCGCATCTCCCGTAGAGCAGCGGGTTTGTCCGGCATGAACTGAAGCCCCAGCTGGCACATCGCGACATCGAACGCCTCATCCGGCAGCGGCATCGCCTCGGCATCCGATTGGTGCCACTCGATCGACATATCGGTCGGCGTGACCGCGCGGGCAACCGCCAGCATCTCGGAATTGAGGTCGAGCCCGACGACGGTCCCGTTGACGTCGACAAGCTCCGAGGCGAGCCGCGCCACGACGCCCGTGCCGCAGGCAACATCCAAGACTCGGTCACCCGGACGAAGCGCGGCAATGTCCACGAGATCAACGGCCAGGGGTGCCCCAATGACTGGGACGAAGTATCGTTCATAGTTTTCCGGAGCACTTCCACCATAGGCTTCACCAAAAGGTTGCTGTGACATCCTGAGCCTCCTCGCTGACCTTCCCTCTGCCTATTGATCGGCTTCAGAGCGCCGCCTTTCAGCGGCGACCAGGCGCGGCGGGCCAAGCTGCGAGATCTCGTAGCCCTCTGGGTAAGTTCGGTTTCGGTCGTCGGTAAAGAAATGCGCGCTGCCACGTGGTGGCAGCCACCATACACCGAGTCCGCGCAACTTCAACATGCCACGTAGTAGAGGCCGGGTAAACGGTAGCGGTTTCGGAAATCCGAACGACGAGAGCATGGCATCATCGAGCATCGCGTAGATGCTGTAGCGGACGAGCGGGGTGAAGATGCGCGGAAACCATGAGGCGAACAAATCGCGGGTCGCCGCACCGACTCGCTGATTTGTTTCCGCAAAGCGGAACTGCTGGCGTTCGTAGTCGCGGCTCCAAGCATCGAATGCTTCGTAGGAGGGCGGAATGTCGATGATCCCCATACGGCTCCCGATTTCGCGCCAGAAACAATAGTAACCGAGCTTCTCATTGGTGCACGTGCGTCGCCAGCCAACCGCATCGATCCAGCGAACCGGTTGGTAGATGAAGGTCGAGAGCACGTACAGAAAGTCGTCGTTCGCGATCTTGAGGTGGCCGTGCGCCCAGTTCATGCGCTCCAGGGCTTGTCGGCCACGGCCGCTCTCATAGCCCCACTTGCACATTTCGGCGACAAGAATCGACGTGTCGTCGTAGCGGCGCTGGGTGTTCTTTCGGAATTCACCGGTCCGGTCCAGCAACGCCGAGATGCTCGGTACGCAGTAGGTGCGATAGAGGGCGATCTCGAGCGCACGGATCGAATCCCAGGGAAATTCGTACCCAAAGGAGAGGTGCACGATGCGCTGGTGGTCCCGCTCGGGATCGAGTTGCTGGATGGTGTGGAGGATGGCAAAACGCTCAGCGGCCATGAGCGGACGACACCAGCAGCGCGACCACGGCGGACGCCAACGCGACGAAGCGGATCATCCCTCGCCGGCCATGAACCCGGCGAGCAGACCCGCGACTTCCTCCAGGAAGGCGCGGTCCCGCTCGTCGAAGGCGTCCAGCCAGTCCGAGTCGATGTCGATCTCGCCGACCACGGCGCCCTGGCCCTGGATCGGCACCACGATCTCGGATCTGGTCGAAGGGAAGCAGGCGATGAACTCGGGCCGGGCGGAGACGTCGGGGACGACCTCCGTCCGGCCGGTCTCGGCCGCCAGCCCGCAGATCCCCTCGCCCACGGCGATCCGGGTGTGCTCGGTCTCCTCGGGCCCGCTCCAGGCCGACAGCACGAGCTCGTCCCCCTCGACCACGTAGATCCCGACCCACGAGTAGTGATCGAACCCCTCGTACAGGGCCGTGCAGGTCAGCTCCTGGGCGTCGATCTCGTTGCCCGCAGTCTTGAGCGTCGAGCGGAGATCGCGAAGGGCCTCATCGTAGGCGCCAGGATCGACCTCCGGACGGGTCTTGGCATCCTTCAACGCGGGCTCCTTTCGCTCGACTTCGGCAGGTCCGGCAGCACGCTCCGGATCTCGGCCCGGACGCGCTCGACGAGCTCCTCCAGGCGTTTCTTGGACTGGCCCGCGACCTCGATGGGCGGCCGGACGCCAACGTGGATCGCTCCGGGCAGGATCCACCACTTCCCCTTGGGCATGAGCCGCTCGCTCCCCACGATCCCCACCGGCAGGATCGGCAGCCCGGTGTCGATCGCGAGATGGAATCCGCCCTTCTTGAATGGCAGCAGGGTCCGGTCCCGGCTCCTCGTCCCCTCCGGCATGATCACGAACGACACGCCGCCGGAGCTTTCGGCGGCCGCCCGCTTCAGGGACCGGACCGACTGCTCCCGGTTCTGCCGGTCGATGGCGACGTGCCGGCTGGTCCCGTACGCCCACCCGAACACGGGGACGTGGATCAGCTCGCGCTTGCCAACCCATCTCAGGTCACGACCGCGGCCCAGAAGATAGTGGAGAGCCGGGATGTCGTACATGCTGCGATGGTTGGCCATGACGATGTACGACTTGCCGGTCTGCACGTTCTCGAGGCCATCCACCGAGAGCTTCACGTTCGACCCGCGCAGGATGAACCACACCCAGAAGCGCTCGATTCCCCGGATCATGCGCCCATCCGGCGCGACCAGGGCGGTCGGCACGTAGAGAGCGGCGCAGACCAGGGTGAGGAGCGCCAGCAGCGCCCAGCAGCCGGCGGTCCGCAGCGTGGCCCATGCCCACCACAGGGCCGACCGCTCGCGGGCGGCCGGTGCCGTCACGGCAGGCGGGCGCGCAGGCTAAGGCGCTCGGCCCAGTCCTCGAAGCAACGCGCGATCTTGTGCCGTGGATGGGCGACCAGGAAAGGCTCCCCCGCCCGTACCGCCTGACGCACGCGGCGGTCTTCGGGGATCACCCCCAGCGACCGGCAGACCAGCCCGAGATGCTCCTCCACGATGCGCTGAAAGCGGTCCAGGTAGGCCGCCTCACGACGGCCTCGGGCCCGGTTGAGGACGAGGAGCGGCGTGTCGTCACGCAGGATCCCCTCTAGCTCGGCCCGGACCTCTGGAAACCCCTCCCCCACCGCCGTCGCCAGCGCGGTCACCGAGCGGTCCCGCTCTCCGTCGGCCGTGTCGCCACGATAGTAGCCGAGGATGAAGGTCACGATGTCGGGGCGCTCGCGAAACTCCGTGAGAAGACGGCGAAGAAGGTAGTTCTTGAGGAATCCGTAGGCGTTGCTGAAGGCGGTCTCCTCGGGGTTCATGACCACCAGCTTGAGGTCGCCGAGGAAGAAGAAATCGAGCGTCGCGGGGGCGCTTCCGGCGGACAGATCGAGGACCACGTATCGGGCGTCCAGGCCAACCAGGGCCCGGACCAGATCGAGCTTCCGATCGCGGATCGGATCGACCGCCGTCACCATGTCGAACGATCCGGCGACGTACCGCAGGCCCTCGATCCGCGTCGCTTGGGAAACCCCGTTCAGGTCGTCGACGCGACCGTCCAGGAAGTCCCCCAGCTCGGCCCGGGGGAAGGGCTCGCCCAGCAAGAGGTTGAGGTTGGACCCGCCGAAATCGAGATCCACCGCCACGACGCGGTCAAAGGCCGCCTTCCGGCGGGCCAGGGCCAGGGCCAGGTT
Organism: Gemmatimonadota bacterium; assembly: GCA_050732935.1. Classification (GTDB taxonomy): domain Bacteria; phylum Gemmatimonadota; class Gemmatimonadetes; order JACCXV01; family JAHWKZ01; genus DASRVA01. Next base: position 14,154 of record JBOHRW010000222.1, on the reverse strand, counting down.
GGCGGCGACGAACGACTTGCCGACCCCACCCTTTCCCCCGCCGACAGCGACCATGACCGGCCCCGGGCGGGGTTCAGCCACGGTGGATCAAGCTTCGTCCGATTCGGTGTCGAGTGACGGCATGAACTCGGTCAGCGCGTCGGTCAGGGTCTGTACCACCGCCATGTCCAGCGTGTACTGACCGAGGATCTGGAGGCGCGACAGCGCTTCGCCCAGGGTCAGCCTCTCCCGGTACGGACGCGCGTGCGTGAGCGCCTCGAGGGTGTCGGCGACCGCCACGATCCGCGCGCCGGGGTCGATGGCGTCTCCGGAGAGACCCTCGGGGTAACCCGTTCCGTCCAGTCGCTCGTGCTCCTCGCGGACGATGCGGGTGATGTCGGCCGTCATCCCCGGGATCTTCTTGAGCCGCTCGTGACCTCGCTGGGGATGCTGGCGGATCGTGGTGTCGAAGACCTTCGGGGCCAGCCGGACGTCCGCGTCCCAATCCTCCCGCGAGTCGGCCATGCCGATATCGTGGAGGACGGCGGCGGTGGCCAGGTCGATGATGTCGCTGAGGGTCGCACCGAGCTGGTCGGCCGTGAGGATCGAGAGGATGGCGACGTTCACGTGGTGCCGCTCGAAGTAGTCCTTCTCGTTACGTCGGAACACCTCCCTCAGGATCGAGCCCGGGTCCTCGCGCACGACCTCCAGGAGATCGTACAGTGCGTAGCGGATCTCTCCCAGGTCGACCCTGGTCTCGAGGTCGTCCGAGTTGAGGACGCGCCAGGCGAGCGAGAGGGCAGCCTCGTACGGGGAGACGCGCGGGGCCTCGTCGATGCGCGGCTCCTCCTCCGCTTCCTCGGCCTCGACCTCGCCGGTTGGAACCACCGTGGCGTCTTCCTCGACAGGCGCGATCTCCGCCTCCACGATCTCGTCCGTCTCGATCTCCTCGGCGGTGACCACGACGGTCCGCGTTTCGGCGAACCCGTGCCCCTCCTCCACCGGCTCGAGCTCCAGGCGATCGGGGGTGCTTTCGTGAGAGAGCGCGGCCACACCGGCGCGGTGCTCTCCGTGGCGCGGCCGGTCGTCCGCGCGGTCGACGCCATCGCTAGCGCGATCGCCGGAATCGCGTGTGCTTTCGGAGTGGCGGACCCGCTCTTCGAGATGTGTCGGCTCGGCGCCCGCCTGCCTGGTCGGACCCGATGCCGCGGCCTCACTGTCCTGGACGTTTTCCTTCTCGGCCACCCGACGATCCCCGCGCGGCTCCTTCGAAGCGGCCGAGGCCCGTTCACGCGGCGCTTCTGATCGCTGGGTGGTGCGACGCGGCAGGAAGTCGTCCCCCAGCGGGATCGGCGTGGCCGCCGCGCGGCGCTTCTCGTCGAGACGTTCGCGATCCGCCTGCACGCTGTCACGGAGTTCGAGGAGCCCCTCCGGATACGAGAGACCGGTCGAGAGGATCATTCCCTGCGGCGGGTCTCCGGCCTGCAGGGAGCGCGCGATGGCGCACGGCGCTGCCTCGCTCCAGGCCTCCTGCACGAAGCGGTCGAACTGCTCCCGGCCCCCGGCATCGATCCACTCGCGCGGGAGGCGGGCGATCGGCAGGACCGACTGGGCATCCGACCAGGCGAAGCCTTCCGGCTGCCAAACCGCGCCGCGCCCGGGGAGGGACTCCATCCATCCCGGGGCATCCTGGGCGCACATCTCCGACGACAGCTCGATCTCGCGCCAGCCGACGAACCCGGGCGTGGCCAGGTGCGCCCCGAGCGCTGACGAGGAAAGCCGGGCCACCGCTTCCTCGTGGCCAGGCAGAACGAACAGCCGGACAATCCGCTCCAGCACCTCGTTGGCCTCCGACTCGGCCGAGATCCCGAGGCCGCGCGTCGGCTGGACGAGGAGAATGCTGGCCTCGGGTGCCTCCAGCAGCGTATTGAGGGCGATCAGCCCGCGGGCCCGATCGTCGGGCGCCGATTGCACGCCGGGCAGCCGGGCGATGGCCAGGCGTCCGGCGTCCGGAGCCGCCTCCGAGGCGAGCTCGAGCACCGCCCCCATGTGCGTTCCGGCCCCGGAGCCGACGTGTCCCACGACGACGAGCAGATCGTCACCGGACTCCGCCAGCGTGCGACCGAGATCCTCTCCGGAGACGAGCCCGCGGCCGTCGGTCTCCGCGGTGTGGGCAGGCACCCCCTGGGAAGCGAAGAACTCGGCCGCCCGGGCTCCCCAGTCACCCAGACCGATGACGCGCACACGCGGTCCGTTTACCGTATTCATTCCTGACTGAAGATCGCTGGAGTGCATCCCATCCTCCGATCGTCGAGACGAGCCTGCCGAGTCTCCCCCCACCAATCGACTGGGGGGTCCCATTCGGGATCGCCCACGAAGACCGGGGGTCCAAGCTTCGGGCGTCGCGATTAACGTCCTTTGCGTTCCCACCCGAAGCAAGACTCATACCACAGTTGCGGATGGTCGGTGCGGCGTCGGCGTGCAGCGCGGCTCGGAACTTACACGCGCTTCCGCCGGAGGGTCAACCATTTTCCCTCTTCTGCACGCGACCGGCGCGAATTTCCACTCGGAGATCCGCGATCATCCCCCCACGCCTATACCGATAAACCTCCGCACGAGTCTGGCGAAGCGGTTCCGGACACGTTCTGCCACGCCGGTGACCTCCTCGTGCGAGAGCCCGTGGGGCCCGAGACCGGCCGCCAGGTTGGTGAGGAGGGAGACGCCGGCCACGGGAAGGCCGAGCTCCCCTGCCGCCACCACCTCGCCCACCGTGGACATGCCCACCGCGTCGGCTCCGATGCGGCGGAAGAACCGGATTTCGGCGGGGGTCTCGTAGGAGGGCCCGAGGACGCCGACGTAGACACCCTCGCGGAGCAGGATCCCTTCGTCGAGCGCGGCCGCGTGAAGCCTCCGCAGCAGATCTGGAGAGTACACCGCCGTCAGCCGCGGGAAGAGGTTGTCGACGCGCTCGGGGGTCCGGCCGAGCAGCGGGCTGGCGAACTGCAGGTTGATGTGGTCCCGGATCGCCATCAGGGTACCGGGCGGGTTCCACGGATCGAGGGACCCGGCCGCATTGGTCAGAAGGAGATGGCGCGCCCCGAGCAGGTGGAGCACGCGGACCGGCAGGATCACCGACGCGGGATCGTAGCCTTCGTAGACGTGAAACCGGCCCTGGGCCATCCCGACGGTCACCCCGTCCAGCCGTCCCACCACGAAGTTCCCGGCGTGGCCGGGCACGGTCGTCCGCGGGAAGCCGGGGATGTCGCTGTAGCAGACGACGACGGGCTCGGCGAGCTCCTCGGCCAGGAACGACAGCCCGGAGCCCAGGATGAGCCCGGTCGCGATCTCCTCCGCGCCGGCCTCCTTCAGCCGGTCGAGCGCCGTCTCGGCCAGCGCCCAGCGCCGGATCACAGGATGGCGCCGGCCACCGTCGCCGTCATGAACGCCGCCAGCGTCCCTCCGATCATCGCCCTGAGCCCGATCCGCGAGAGGTCGGTGCGCCGGTTGGGGGCGATCCCGCCGATCCCACCGACCTGGATCGCGATCGAGCTGAAGTTGGCGAATCCGCAGAGCGCGTAGGTGGCGATCACGATCGAGCGCGGCTCGAGCGGAGCGCCCTGCTGAAGGCTCGAGGCGAGCTGCAGGTAGGCCACGAACTCGTTCACCACGGTCTTGACCCCGAGGAGCGACCCGATCGGCACCGCATCCTTCCAGGGCACCCCCATCAGCCAGGCGAGCGGCGCGAGCACCCATCCCAGGATCAACTCCAGGCTGATGCCCTCCAGACCGACCAGGCCTCCGGCCCAGCCGATGATCCCGTTGGCGAGCGCGATCAGCGCGATGAACGCGAGCAGCATGGCGCCCACGTTCAGCGCCAGGTGGAGGCCCTCGCCGGCCCCCCTCGTGGCCGCGTCGATCACGTTCACGTCCGGGCTCGGGATGTCGGCCTTCAGCGTCCCGCGGGTCTCGGGTTCCCCGTCCTCAGGGTACATGACCTTGGAGATCAGGATCGCCGCGGGGGCGCTCATCACGCTGGCCGCCAGGAGGTGTCCGGCGATGTCGGGGAAGTAGGCCACCAGCATGCCCACGTAGGCCGCCATGACGCCCCCGGCCACGGTGGCGAACCCTCCCACCATCACGCAGTGCAGCTCGCTCATCGTCATGCGCTCGACGAAGGGCTTGATCATGAGCGGGGCCTCGGTCTGCCCCACGAAGATGTTGCCCGAAGCCGAGAGGGTCTCCGCCCCCGACGTCCCCAGCGTTCGCTGCATCACCCAGGCGACACCCTTTACCACGAACTGCATGACCTTCAGGTAGTAGAGGACGGTCATAAAGGACGAGAAGAAGATGATCGTCGGAAGAACGGTGAACGCGAAGTAGGACCCGGCGGCCGCGTATCGCGGGGGCTCGACGGGAGCGAGGGGGGCGGTGGCCACGGGCTCCCCGACCGGGATTCCGACCGGGATGTTGTTGTCGACCAGGTTGCCGAATATGAAGCGCGCGCCATCCTGGGTGTAGCCGAGGAGGCTGATGAAGGCGTCGTTGACGAGCGCGAAGAACTGCTCGCCCGGGGCGGTGCGGAGAATGAGGATCGCGAACACGAGCTGAAGGGCCATCCCCCAGAGCACCATGCGGAGGGGGAAAGCCTTGCGGTTCACCGAGAGGAGCCAGGCGAGGAAGACCATGAACGCCATCCCGACGACGGAGATCAGACGCTCGTACCAGGGGGTCCGGAGCTCGGCCCGGGCCTGCGCGACGACGTCGCCGGCGGTCGTGTCCTGGGCAGCCACGGCGCCCGTCCCGGCCGGCTCCTGCGCGGCCGGCGCGTGGAACCCGGCGATGACGAAAAGGAGAAGAGTGAGCCAGAGGGCAAGGAGCCCCGCTCGCGGCGGGCGGAAGCGGCGGCGCCGCTCGGCGGGGCGGGCGTCGGTCATCGGCGACCCCAATATATGTCGCGGACCGCCCTGGCGAGCCCGGCCGGCGGCTCAGCGCCCGATGTTTTCGTAATAGCGCAGCCCCCCCGCGATCTCTCCGACCAGGAGGTCGGGATCGCCGTCGGCGTCCAGGTCGACGATGACGGGCGCGGCGACGCCGGGGAGATCGAGCGCCGGTCCTCCCACAATGAACGCCTTCTCGTGAACCGCCCCGCCCCGGTTCCAGAAGACGGCCGTCTCCCCCGAATCCGAGCCTACCAGGAGGTCCGGGTCGCCGTCGGTGTCGAGGTCGGCGAAGGCGGGCGCGCTTCGGCGGCCGGCGTCGAAACCGCCGAGCGTGTCGGTCACGAGGACGAAGGAAGGGTCGCCTGCCGTGCCGTCGTTCCTCCACAGGTTGAGCTCACCCGACGACTCCCCGGCCACCAGGTCGAGATCGCCGTCCCCGTCGACATCGGCGAGGGCGGGAGAGGCATGGCTGCCGCGCGTGAGCTCGACGAGCGGCTCGGGTCGGGCGGCGAACCGGGCCTCCCGCGGCGTGCCTTCGTTCCGGTAGAGCTGGACGTCCTCGTTCCACGTCCCGGTGACCAGGTCCAGGTCGCCGTCGGCGTCCAGGTCGGCGAGCGCGGGCGCGTAGTGGAACTCGCCCGCGACCTCGAGCGGGCCGGCGAGACGGAACTCGGGCCGCCCCTCCCTGCCGACGTTCTCGAAGCGGTAGATCCGCGCCGTCTTCGGATCGCGCGGGTCGATCTTGTTGCCGAGGAGGAGATCCGGGTCGCCGTCCCCGTCCAGATCACCGACCGCCGGGACGCTCTCGGCTCCGACGTCGATCTGGCCGATCAGCCGACGCGTCACGATCCGCCAGCCGCCCGCCTCCTGCTCGAGGAGGTAGAGGTTGTCGGCCGCCGTCGTGATCGGGTTGTACGCCCCGCCCAGGACACCCACGACCGCGTCCAGGTCGCCGTCTCCGTCCACGTCGCCGAAGGTCGAGGCGTTGTAGCCGCTCGTCGAGAGCGGATTGCCGCGCGGGAACGGCACTGGCCGGTTCGAGAACGAGGGCGTCTCACATGACCCGATGTTCTCGAGGATCAGTAGGCCCGGCTCGAAGAAGTCCCCCCACATGAGATCCTTGTCGCCGTCCGCGTCGATGTCGGCGAACACGAGCGTGTTGGCGCCGTGGAGGCTGGGCGTGATCTGCGCGACGATCCGGATGCCCTCGAAGTCGTCGGTCACGAACGAACGTGGGGGCCTCTCCACCCTCCCACGGGGCGACGGCCTCGTAACGGGTCACGCTCCCGTCGAGCCGGCCGAGCATGAGGTCGAGCCGTCCGTCGCAGTCGAAGTCGACGACGTTGGGGATATTCTGCCGGTCGGAGAAGATCGCCGTCCCGCTCGTGTCCCGAAGGGTGTCGACGACGCCCACGAAGCGGGGCTCGGCGACGGGCCCGCGATTCTCCCACGCCTGTATCATGCTGAACTTCGCCTCGCCGAGGAGATCGGGATCACCGTCGTCGTCGAGATCGGCGAAGCGGTACCACTCACCGACCTGGAGTCCCGCGAACCGGTCGGTGCGCCACTCGAAGCGGATCGCGGGCCCGTCGAGCCGCTCGAAGAAAGCGATCCGGTCGGCCGCTTCCTGGACGAACAGGTCGAGGTCGCCATCGGCGTCGATGTCGACGAGCTGGGGTCTGGGGACGTTGAAGCCGCCCAGAAACGGATGGTCGTACGGCCGGCCGGCGGAATCGGCCACCGGGAAGCCCGTCACCCGGTGCTCGAAGCGCGGCAGCGAGGCGTCGATGGACCCCCGCCCGCGGTCGCCTTCCAGCCCGCCGGCGGAAGACACGCACGCCGCGGCGAGCACGGCGACGCCCGCGCTGGGTATGCGTCTCAGCGCGGGGGTCGCGGGGGGAGGGTCTCGATCCCCGCGGCGTTCGGGCCCACCTCGAGGACGTCGACGATCTCGCGCGCCCCGGCGTCGATCACGACGACGGTGCCGGCCTCTGGATCATCCCCCTGCGGCGCGTACGTCCCCTCCGTGTTGTTGTTGGAGACGAAGATCCATCGGCCGTCGGGCGACGGTTGGACGGCGTGGGGCTGGGCCAGGCCGCGCCCTTCGATCCGATCGACGACCTCCCAGCTCGACGCGTCGACGACGGCCACCGCGTCCGCGCGATGGAGCGGCACCCATACGTACCGGCCGTCGGGAGTGAACGCGGGGTGCCAGGGCGCACCCCCCAGATGGACCGTCCGGACGACCCGCGGAGCACCGGGGTCGGAGAGATCGAAGACGAGGAGGTCGCCGCTGACCTCGCCCCCCGCCACCATTGTCCGGCCGTCCGGCGAGAGCGCGAACTCGACCAGCGTGTGGGCCGCGTGCCGCCCGGCGTCATGCGGACCAGCAGCCTTGGCCCTCAGGGGCGCCTCCGGCGGCTCGCTACCGGAGGCCGGGACATCGACCAGGTTGACGTCCCCGCTCTCCAGATCGATGGCCGCGATCTGGTTGACCGCCAGGCTCGCGGTGTACGCCCACCGACCGCCGCGCCCAACCGCCATCGCATGCGGCCGGGGAAAGAGCACGTCGACCTCGTCCAGGAGCGTCATGTCCGAGCGGCGGATCAGGGCCACGCTGGAGGGCGGGTTGACCGCCGTCATCGAGCGGCCGACCAGCAGCAGGTCCTCGGCGGGATGCGCTACCACGAGACCCGGCACCTCCATCTCGACCTGCCCCACCAGCCGGTTCGAGCGGTCGAACTTGAGCACGCGGTTCTCGCCGATCAGGGTCACGTACCAGTGGCTGCCGTCCGGCTCCACAGCGGTGTCGTGCGGCTTCGCGTTCGGGCCGAACCCGAGCGCCTGGAGATCGAGGCGGGCGGTCTCGGCGCGCTCCCCGATGTCGATGATCGACACCGAGGCGCCGTCCTGGTTGGCCACGTAGAGGAACGGGCCCTGGCCAAGCCGCGCCGGGCTCGCGTCGGCCTCCGGGGTGGGCAGGCTGCTGTTCGGCACGGAGGCGCAGGCCAGGACGAGCCCCGCCATCGCGAAGCATGCCGGGAGCCTCCCGGTCACGAGATCGGCTGCTCGTCCTCGGACCGGTAGCGCAGCAGGAACAACCCCTCGTCCCCGCTCGTCACCACGATCACCCCGCTCTCGAAGAACGGGTAGTTGCTCCAAGACCCGTCGAAGCGCGGCCCGTCGCTGCCGTAGGGCACGGTATCGAAGAAGCCGACCTCCTTCGGGTTCTCGATGTCCGAGATGTCGAGGACCCTGAGCCCGGCTACGTAGTTCGACTGATAGACCTTGTCGCCGACCACGTACTGGTTGTGGTCGATCGAGGTCGTGTTGGGGTTCAGGAACTCCTCGGCCAGCACCGGGTCGTCGAGGTCGGACACGTCCCAGATCAAGGTCCGCGTGTGCTCGACGAGCCCGTTCAGCTCGTCCAGCTCGTCGTCCATGACGAGGTGCTGGTGGTCCTCCGTGAGCCACGCCTGGTGGGTGTAACCCACGTTCGGGTACTCGACGACGGCCACGGCCACGGGGTTCTGCTTGTCGGTGACGTCCGCGATCGAAAGCGCGGTCTCGTTCGAGCCGAAGCAGATCTCGCGGTCTTGATAGTCCTCATCCGGCCCGTGGTAAAGAACACACTGAGCGTCATGGGTGTAACCCGTCTTCTGCCGTCCCGTCGACGGGTCCGAGAAGCAGCCCGCGAACGTCGGGTTCTCCGGATCGCGGATGTCGATCATGTGCAGCCCGCCGCCGCACGTCTCGCCGCCGCCGCTGTTCCCAACCGTGTACGCGTATCCCGTGTCGATGTTGATGGCGATGTTGTGGGCGCTGTGGATGCGGTGGTACGTCGTGTCCGGATCGAACGTCACCGGCGGGCTCTCGACGTTCCGGAGCCGGGTCAGGTCGAACACCTGGACCCCGTGCTCACCGGCGTTGTCGGCGACGATGTAGGCGTGATTCTGGTAGACCTTGATATCGCGCCACGTCGAGCCGGGCGAGGTCTCGGTCTTGGGGAGCTCGCCGACGTAGACCGGGGTCGAGGGGTCGGTGACGTCGACGAACGCGGTTCCGTCGACGCGACCGACCAACGCGTATTCGCGCCCCGTCTCGGGGTCGGTCCAGCCCCAGATGTCGTTGAGCTCGACCCCGCGGGCGCCGCCGATCGACTGGACGGGCAGGAATGCCAGCAGGTCGACATGCCCGCACGCGAACGGCCCCGCCGCGCCCTCACGGCAGGCGACCTCTCCGCCCACGACCGCGTCCAGGGGCGCGATCTCGCTCGCCACGCGCGCGGCCACCTCCCAGCCGTCGGCCCGCCGGACGAGAATTGCCCCGGTGCCGGCGGAGTAGTCGTCACCGGGGAGGCCGGCAGCGGCGACTTCCGGGCCGACGGCGAGGACACTCGCGAACCGATCCCCGCTCTCCAGGTCCGGGGCCGCGAAGCGGGTCATCCCCGTCCACTCCCCCGCCGCTGAGTCGTACGCCGCGCGGTACACGGTACCGCGGAAGCGCTCGGCCCCCGGCGCGCCGATCCATACCTCGTCCTCGACCGGGGCGATCGTCGAGCCGAACAGCAGCGGCGGGCGGCCCTCGAAGGGAAAGAGCACGCGTTCCGGACCCCAATCGCCCGCCTCATCGCGCCCGAGGACGACCACCATCCCGACCCCTCCCGAGGCGCCCGGCGCACCGATCAGGAGCTCCTCGCCGAACGGAGCGATCGACGTCCCGAAGCGGCCGTTTCGCAGGGGGCTCGGCACGAGCACGGGCTCCCCGAACGCCTCGTCTTCGGGGGGAAAGATCCACACAGCTCCTGCTGCCGAGTCGCGTCCCGCGGCTCCCACGACGGCGGCTCCGTCCACGAAGGCGAGTGCGGTGCCGAACCGGTCGTCGGGCTCGAGCTCCCCGGCCTCCAGGGCTCCCGCCTGGCTCCATGACCCGGAGGGCTCGCGGCGGAAGACGTGGACTTCGCCGGCCCCCGAATCACCGGCAGCCGCGACCAGCGCGACATCGCCCCGGAGCGCCACCTCCACGCCCAGGCTGTCCCCGATCGCCCCGCCCTCCAGCTTGGCCGACTGGCTCCATTCACCTTCCGGACCACGATCGAACACATAGGCGGCGCCGCGACCGCTGTCGGCCCAGAAGGCACCGACCAGCAGCCGCTCGCCGTCGACGGCCAGAGCCGAGCCGAACCGGTCGCCGGGGATTCCGTCCGCGGCCGTCAGCCGGGCCGCCTCGCCCCACGTCCCACCGCTCCGACGATAGACGAAGACGGCCCCCGGCGTGCGATCGACGTCCGGCTGTCCAAAAAAAACGTCCTCGCCGGTCACCGCGACCGTCCGGCCGAAAGACTGTGCCGCGGCAGGAGCCGCGGAAGCGGTGATGAGCAGGAGTGCGAGCAAGACCGTCGTCCGATTCATGAGCCTCGTCTCGGGCTGGGTTCGGAGGTGCGATCTGCGAACTGCAGGCCTTCGGATCCTATGACGTCGATGGAGGGCGGATCGTTCGTCGGCGCGGGGGCCGCCTGACCGCGCCGAAGCCCGTCTCAATGGATGCCATCCCCCAGGGCGGCCAGCGCTTCGCCGATCAGCGCCTTCCGTTCGGGATACCTCAGAAAGGCGCTCTTGAAGCCGTTCAGGATGAGCTTCTTGATCTCTTCGAGGCTGAACGCCAGGTGCTCGCAGCATAGGGCGAGCTCGTTGGTCATCGTGGTGTTCGACATGAGGCGGTTGTCGGTGTTCACGGTCACCCGCAATCCCCGATCAAAGTACTCACGGAGCGGGTGGAGTTCGATCGAAGACACAGCTCCTGTCTGGACGTTCGAGGTGGGGCACATCTCCAGCGGGATGCGATGGTCGCGGACGTACTCCATCAGGTCCGGGTCCTCGCGCAGCCGCACACCGTGGCCGATCCGGTGCGCCCCGGCCCAGTGGAGGGCCTGCTGGATGGACTCGGGGCCGTACGCCTCCCCCGCGTGTACGGTGACGTTCAGGTTGGCGTGGCGAACGAGGTAGAAGGCATCGCGGAAGCGCTTGGCGGGATTGTCCTTCTCCGCCCCTGCCAGGTCGAAGGCCAGGACACCGCGGTCCTTGTACTCGACCGCCAGGGCCGCCATCCGTACCGCGCGCTCGGGCTCGAAGTGGCGCAGCCCGCAGATGATCTGGTGGGCGCGAGTCCGAGGGTGGGTCGCCTGGCCCCGGCGCAGGCCGCGCTCGATCGCGTCGACCACCTGCCTTGGGGAGAGTCCCCGCTTCGTCGACAGGATCGGCGCGTAGCGGACCTCCATGTACCAGACGTTTTCCTGTGCCGCGTCTTCGACCAGCTCGAAGGCGATCCGCTCCAGCGCCTCCTCGGTCTGCATGACCGCCGTCGTGACATCGAACCGCTCCAGGTAGGCGACCAGATCCCGCTCAGGGAGGTCCTCGATGAAGAAGCGGCGCACGTCCTCGACGGATCCGAACGGGAGATCCACCGCGTCGCGTTCGGCGAGATCCCGGATCGTCGCGGGCCTGAGCGAACCGTCGAGGTGAATGTGGAGATCCGCCTTGGGGAGGCGTTCGAGCTGCTCGCGATCGACCTTCAATCGACCCCGCAGCGGACGAAGTGGATGGTGGCCCCCGGCACGACCCGCCCGCCCGAGTCGACCGGCGCACCGGCGGCGTCCCGGATGTAGGCCTCGCCGCGGCCGAGGGCGGCCCCGGCCCACCCGCGCCACGAAGTGATGGCGTCTCCCCAAGTGGCCGAGGAGCGCACCGACACCTCCTCGTCGTTGACGGTCAGGCTGACACGCTTTCCGCTGGTCCCGTTCTCTTTCATTGCACTCCCTCTCCTTCCTTTCAGCAGCCGCTACTCGGGCCACGGGGCGAGTCGCTCGATCCTCCCCCTCTCCTCATACTCCACCGGCTGCGGCAGCGACGACAGATGGCGCATCAGCACCTCGCTGTCGACGAGCCCGGTCGCCGTCCCGTCGGCCTCCGCCAGCACGTCGTAGCCGCTCCCGCCCGCGGCCATGAAGTTGTTGGCCGTCACCGAGAAGGTCAGGCCTGCATTCACGACCTCCCCTTCCCCTACGATCGGCTCTCCGGTCTCTTCGAGCCACGCCTCGATCACGCGCTCCCCCGCGGGCCGCGTGGGATCGAACCGGAAGCAGACGCCCGATACCTGTCCCAGCCGATCCTGAACCACCGCTTCCAGCGCCCTCCGGAGCTGGTCGGCGGTGAGATCGAGGCTGACCAGGGCGTTCTGGAAGGGCTGGACGGCGAACACGTCTGCGTAGCTGACCGGGCCCGCGTCGAGACCGGTCCGGATGCCGCCACCGTTCACCAGCGCGATCTGGTCCCCGGTCGCCTCGCGTTGCGCGTCCGCGATCATGTCGCCCAGGGCGGACTCGTCGTCCCGGTCGCGCCGGAGAGGTCGGGCGAGCCGCGCGATCGGGCGCTCGGCGACCGCTTCCACCTCATCCGTCCAGCGACCGACCAGGGCCGCGACCTCGGCGTCCGGTGACACGCCCTCGTGACGTGTGGTCCACACGTGGATCGCGTGGTCGACGACTTCCCCGTGCCCGCGATCCCAGGTCAGCGTGACCACGCCGAGCGCCGTACCGCTCGACCGGGCCTGGACGATGGGGATGCCGTTCACCTCGGCCCGGACCTCGGAGTGGGTGTGACCCGATACGATGAGATCCACAGGCCCCGTGATCCTCCGCGCGGCGTCGACGATCTCGCCCTCGTACTCCCCCCCTTCGACCGCCACGGCGCCGGCGTGGACGACGAGCACGATCAGGTCGGCGCCTTCGGCCTTCAGGCGTGGCGCGAGATCGTTCACGACGATGGCGATGTCGCGGAACTCGTACGGCTCGACGTTGATCGGCAGCGTCACCTCGGGCGTGGATACCGTCGTCGCCCCGATCAGCGCGATCCTGAGCCCCGCGCGCTCCGCCCAAGCGTAGGGCTGGACCCACTCGGGCCGGACGCCGTTGGCCTTCACGAAGATGTTCGCCGAGAGCCACGGGAAGTCCGCCTGCCCGATCCGCGCCCGCAGGGTGTCGACCCCCCAATCGAACTCGTGGTTGCCGATCGCCGCGGCGTCCAGACCGATCCGCTCCAGAACGTCGACCGAGGAGCGGCCGTGGGTGAGGTTGGAGACGACCGTGCCCTGCATGACGTCGCCGCCGTCCAAATGCAAGGTCGCCCCGGGATAGCGGTCTTCGACCGCCTCGATGTAGGTCGCCAGCGTGGCCGCGCCACCGATCGTGTCGCCCTCTGCCCAGGCCGGGGTCAACGGCTCCAAGGCGCCGTGCAGGTCGTTGGTGGCGAGGATCGCCAGCCGGGCGGAATCCGAGCCCGCCGGCAGCGACGGCGGCAGGGTGGCGAGAAGGGAGTCGAGCGTCGCGCCTGTCGGCTGGCCCCCCGTTGAGTCGTCAACGATCGAGGTGCTTCCCGCGAGCTCACGCTCCCCTGCCTCCGCGGGCTCGATCCGCCAGGAGGGCACGAACACCTCCTCCTCGCGGATCGTGTCCCGGGCGGCGACCCAGTCGATCAGGAGCTGGCGGATCTCCCCGCCTTCGGCGACTACGACCGGCGCGTCGGCGATCATCGAGAAGCCGCCGCCGCCCCCACGGCGGTAGTTGTTGATCGCCATCGTGAACGTCTGATCGTCACCCACGGGCTGACCACGGTACGTCAGGCCCTCGATCCGCGAGCCGACCGGCTGCATGAGGTCGATCGCGTACTCGACTCCCGCCACCACGTCGAAGTTGTAGCCCGGCACGGAGTCGACCGCGAGGTCGTCATCCCCCACAGCGTCGACGGGACGGCCGTCGGACCTCACCCGGTGGAAGTATTTCGCGGAGTACTCCAGGTAGTCGCGGAGCTGTCGGCCGGTGATCTCGATCGCCTCGAGCGTGTTGTCGTAGATGTAGACCGAGGCCGCGTCGGCGATCGTGATCGGGCCCGGTCCGAGGCTGGCGTCGGTGACGAAGGCTGCGGCCGCGGAGAGATCGGCTCCGGTGGCGTCGAGCTGGACCTGCTGGATCAGGTCGAGAATCGGCGTGTCCTCGAGCCGGGCCCGAGCCGCCGACCAGTCGTCCGGGGTCCATCCGATCGGGTCGGCGACGAAGGACACCACCCTCTCATGATACGGCCCGATCTCGGCCATGAAGGCAGAGTCGGGCGTGACGCCCTTCGTGGAGAGGGTCTCCGTCCTGCGATCGACGACCTGCCACTCGCCGTCCTCGCGCGCCACC
>JBOHRW010000221.1:0-9185 GCA_050732935.1 Gemmatimonadota bacterium | reverse complement strand
CTCGTGGATCGTTCCGCCTGGGGGGTGCCTCTTCACAGGGGACGGTAGGACCTCGAGACAGGCAAGAGAGAAGGAATTCAGCATGGAAAATAGGGGGTATATTTTCCGGCGAGAATCGCGGAAAAATATTGCAGCACTCAAGTCATTCTGTCATAAGGAGATAGGGTGGCTTTGGTAATGTTGTAAAGAGCCACCCACTTTTTGCGCACTCTGGGGACGTCCACTTTTACGCACCCGCCCCGAAGCGGCCGATCCGTTCGAGCGGTAGAAAGAGCAACCCGTTTACCACGTCCTCATACCCAGCCTTAAGTTCCTCGACGGTTGATACAGTGACGCCGCTCTTGCGATACTGGGCCTATGTCGACAGTCTATGAGTGTTCCACCCAAACAGACCCAGGCACTGCCAACCCTCTGTCCCCCGTGGATAAAAGCATCGAAGCATGGCTATCTGGAAGGAAGCCGCCCCGGCGAAGAAGGAGATCGTCCCGATGTCCCGGGAGCCGGTCCCCGTGAAAGAAGCCGACGCGCCCCCCACAGGATTGCCAGGCCATGTCGCGTCAGGTCGGGAGAAGAAGCGTGAGTCCATGGAAGAAGAGCGGACCTTCACGCTGGCCGTGAAAGTGCTCACGCCCGTAGCGGCGGGGGCCGCGGGGAAGGAATAGCCCAGGTCGAGGCCGATATGAAGGCGAACGACACCGTGCCACCGCGCGCCGTCGGCATCAACCACGTCGCTCTCGAGGTCGGAGACCTCGAAGAGGCGCTCGCCTTCTATGGGAAGGTCTTCGAGATCCGGCTCCGCGGCCGATCCCGTCACATGGCGTTCATCGACCTGGGCGACCAGTTCATCGCCCTCTCGGAGGGGCAAGAGCATAGCCCGGATACACATCGCCACTTCGGACTCGTCGTCGATGACCGCGAGAAGGTGCGCCACGCGGCCAGCCAGGCCGGAGCCAGGATCCTTCCGGGGCGTGGGCTGGACTTCCACGACCCCTGGGGGAATCACGTCCAGGTCGTCCAGTACGATGAGGTCCAGTTCACCAAGGCACAGCACGTCTTGCGCGGGATGGGGCTCCAGCTCGAGAAGTCGCCGTCGGCGATCGAGGAGCTGGCCGAAAAAGGAATGGCCCCAGGGTCCGAGGAGCAAGCCCGCGAGTGAGCGAGCCATCCGGCGCAGGAACGCGCTCCGGCTTCGTCGCCATTCTGGGACGTCCGAACGCGGGGAAGTCGACCCTCTTGAACGCACTCGTCGGCGAGCGCCTGGCGGCGGTCAGCCCCAAGGTGCAGACCACCCGCCACAGGATCCCGGGGTTCTGGACCCAGGGCGACACTCAGATCGTGTTCGTCGATACGCCGGGGCTGCTGAATCCGGGCTACCCCCTCCAGAAGGCGATGGTCGACGCGGCGCTGGGGGCGCTCGATGGCGTCGACGTCGTCTACTGGCTGGTCGACCACGACCAGCCGGCGGAGACCGAGACGGCGCTCCTGGACCGTCTCGCCGCCGGCGACGCGGCGCTCTTCCTGCTCCTGACCAAGGCCGACGAGGTGCCGACTCCGAAGCTGGATGCGCGCGAGGTGCGCTGGCGGACCGCGGCGGCATGGAAACAGGTCCTCAGGATCAGCGCCGCGACGGGCGAAGGGCTGGACGAGCTGCTCGACGCGACCCGGCAGCTCCTGCCCCGGCAGCCCTTCTTCTATCCGGAGGACCAGCTTACCGACCTCAACCTCCGTTTCCTGGCCGCCGAGCAGATCCGCGAAGCGTGCTACGAGGAGCTGGGGAAGGAGATCCCCTACAGCGTGCACGTGGCGGTGGACGAGTGGCGGGAACCGACCGAGCCGGGCGGGAAGACGGCCATCCGAGCGAACATCTTCGTGGAACGGGAGAGCCAGAAGGGGATCGTGATTGGCGAGGGCGGGCGGAAGCTCAAGGTGATCGGCGTCCGCGCCCGTGGCTCGATCGAGGCGCTGGTAAAGGGTCCGGTGTACCTTACTTTATGGGTCAAGGTACGGAAGAAGTGGTCACGCCGGGAGGCGGACCTCAGGCATTTCGGATACAAACGCTGAGCTCCCGGCCGCGACCGGGACACACGACCGACGGAGGAGACATGGCCCTCGACAAGGAGCTTCTCGAGATCCTCGCCTGCCCCAAGTGCAAGGGCGACCTGACCTACAAGGAGGAGGAGCAGGTGCTGGAGTGCCCGGCCTGCCGACTCCGCTATCCGATCAAGGACGACATCCCGATCATGCTGATCGACGAGGCGGAGTCCTACTGAGGTCGATCGTTCGGAGGGACTATCCGACGGCGGGAAAGGGAATGACATTAGTGTATCTAACATGTTGTGAAAAAAGATATTTACTTAACATGATATCAACCAGTTTCGAGAGACCGTGAGCGCGCGCGAGACCCGTCTTACTCTGGACAAGCGCGTGCTCGATCATCTGGGGCAGCACGCCCAGCGTCCGCTCAAGCTGAAGGAGATCGCCGACGGGCTCGGGATCAAGGACGACGGTTATCCGGAGCTCAAGGAGACTCTCGCCCGGATGACCGACGAGGGCGCGATCTACAAGATCAAGCACCAGCGCTACGCGCTTCCGGAGCAGATCAACCTGGTGGTGGGTAGGCTCGACTCGACCCGCAGGGGCGCCGGCTTCGTGATTCCCGAGCGACGGGACAGCATGCTGGACGTCTTCATCCCGCAGCACCGGCTGGGAGGTGCCGTCCATCGGGACCGCGTGGTGGCGCGGATCGAACGCAAGAAGCGCCAAGGCAACCCGGAGGGGACCATCATCCGGATCCTCGAGCGGGGGCGCGAACAGATCGTGGGCACCCTCCAGAAGGGAAAGCACTTCGGCTTCATCAAGCCGGACAACCCGCTCTTCCACTTCGACGTCTATGTCGCCCAGGAGGGCCTGGCCCACGCCAAGGAGGGCCAGAAGGTCGTCGTCGAGATCGACGACTGGGGGGACGGCACGAAGAACCCGGAGGGGCATGTCGCCCAGGTGCTGGGGGACCCCGACGACCCGGGCGTCGACATCCTCTCGATCGTCCTCTCGCATGGGCTTACCACCGAGTTCCCGCCGGGCGTCGAGGAGGCGGCGAAGAAGCTCCGGGTCGACTTCGCCGCCGAAACGAAGCGTCGGATGGATCTGCGCGATCGCTTCTCGTTCACGATCGACCCGGCGGACGCGAAAGACTTCGACGACGCCCTGTCCCTCGAGCGGCTGGAGGACGACCGGTTCGAGATCGGGATCCACATCGCGGACGTGAGCCATTTTGTTGAGCACGACCGGGAGATCGATCACGAGGCATTCGAACGGGGAACGTCGACGTACCTGGTCGATCGCGTGATTCCCATGCTTCCCGAGCGGCTGTCGAACGAGCTCTGCTCGTTGGTTCCCGATGAGGATCGGCTGACGTACTCGGTAATCGTGAAGATGGACGGCGACGCCCACGTCCACGGCTTCCAGATCGCCGAGACGGTGATCAAGAGCCGCCATCGGCTCTCCTACGCCGAGGCTCAGGCGATCATCCAGGGGGATCTCCCGAAGCCCGAGCACAAGGACCTCGTCTATCCCATCCAGACCCTGCGCAGGCTCGCCAAGCGGCTCAGCGCCAGGCGATTCGAGCGCGGCAGCCTGGACTTCGACCTGCCCGAGTCGCGCGTCGAGCTCGATGAGGAGGGGTTCCCCATCGACATCAAGGAATCGGTGCGCCTCGACAGCATGCGACTGATCGAGGAGTTCATGCTGCTCGCGAACGAGATCGTGGCGCGCCATGCCACCAAGAGGAAGATCCCCTTCATCTACCGCGTCCACGACCAGCCGTCGAAGGAGAAGCTCGAGCGGATGCGGGACTTTGTCGGGGTCATGGGATACCGGTTGCCGAAGGGCGACATCCAGCCCGACGACCTGAAGCGCATCCTCGGCGAGGTGCGCGGGAAGCCCGAGGAGGAGCTCGTCAATACGGTCGTTCTGCGATCGATGATGCAGGCCCGGTACTCGACCGAGAACATCGGCCACTTCGGCCTCGCGGCCGAGCACTACACGCATTTCACGTCGCCCATCCGCCGGTATCCGGATCTCGTCGTGCACCGGCTGCTCAAGCGGCTCGAAGCGGGCGAGCGGTGGAAGGACCCCGACGAGCGCGAGCGCACGCTGGACGGGTTGGCGAAGACCGCCGAGCACGCCTCGGTCCAGGAACGGATCGCCGAGCGTGCCGAGCGCGACTCCATCGAGCTCAAGAAAGTGGAGTTCATGGAGCGCCACATCGGCAAGCAGTTCCAGGGACGGATCAGTGGCGTGCGATCGTTCGGGTTCTTCGTGCGGCTCGACGAGTACTTCGTCGAGGGGATGGTCCCCGTGCACGATCTGGAGGACGACTACTACGAGTTCCACGAGAACAGCTTCGCCCTGATCGGCCGCAACACCGGACGCAGGTTCCGCCTGGCGGATTCCGTGCGCGTCGAGGTGACCGGCGTCGACAAGGAGGAACGGGAGATCGACTTCGCGCTGGTGAAAGAGGAGGGCGGAGGCAAGGGCGACGGGAAGAGTAATCGGCCGAAGAAGGAAGCGAAGAAGAAGTGAAGCGCGAGTTCGCCTTTCCCACGATGCGGTGGGTGCTGAAAGGATGGTTCTTCGGCAGCGCCGTCCTTTTCTTCTATCTCTTCTGGATCGACATCTTCGTCCATCGGTGGTTCATCCTGCTGTGGTCGCTGTTCAGCGTGGGGCTCGGCGTCTACGTAGCGCCGGCCATCGAGATAGGGCGGGAGGCGCTGGGGGTGAAATATCTCTGGAGATACCGGCGGATCCCCTGGGACCGCGTGGTGGGCGTCCAGAAGACGCCTCTTGGGGCCCAGATCCTGACGGCCGAGACCCACTGGCTGTATCGGGTCGTCGGCTACCAGTTCCCGATGCCCCGCATTCCGGAGCTCGTGGCCGCCGTGCGGCACGCCCGGCGAACGGGGGCATCTTGACATGACTCGGAGAGCAGTGTAGGAACAGAGGTCACAACAACCCCGTGCAAGGAGGTAGGAGCATGGCGCAGGAAGGAGAAGGTGGCGGTGGAGGAGGCCAGGGTGGCATCTACGCCATCCTGATCATCATCGTGATCCTGATCCTGGCGGCGGTGCTCTACATGAGCGGCGCTTTTGGTGGCGGGGACGCGGACGACGCCACCGACATCAACGCCGACGTGGACATCTCGGCGCCCGACGTACCCGGAACCGAAGGTGACGGCGGTGGTGGAGGGGGACAGGGCGGCGGGAGCTGATCCCGGCAAAGTCGCTCGAGGGGGTGCCTCTGGCGCCCCCTCTTTCGTTCTGACGGGCGCGCTCCGCTGTGGATGCGCCCGGTTCTACTCGGCAGCTTCCTCGTGGCCGAGGACGGTGTTGTAGATCGCCCGGTCGTAGAACCGGCTGATCGCCCGCGTGACCTCGAGCTCGAGCGCCACCGAGAGCTGCTTGTCCTCCACGATCCGGTCCCAGAGCGTGCGCTTGGCGATCAGTATGGCGGCGATCACCTGACCGAGGGGGAACCCTTCGCGGCGGCGGTCCCGCCCGATCCTCCGATAGTGCGGATCGATCCGCGGATCCCAGTCTCCGTGCCGGAGCCAGGTCGCCAGATAGTGATAGAGCGCCTCGGTGTCGCGGAGGAGCTCGTCGGTGTCCCCGTAGGAAGCATAAGCCGCGGTAACCGGATCACGCCGTACCTTTTCAAGCCATTCCTTGACCCATTCCTTGGCATGGCCGGCGATATAGTTGGCCAAGCGGATCTGGGGCGCGATGCGGAAGCGGCTGTAGCGGGTGGAAGCCGAGGCTTTCGGCAGATCACTCACGGATCCGGACCTCCTCGACTGTTGTCGCGCCCGAAGGCTCGAACGCCGTCTTCTCCTCGATCCCGGCCTCCACCGGCACGCGGTAGTTGCCGCTGAAGCAGGCGTCGCAGTGACGCTCGCGCGCGCCGACCGCGCGATACAGCCCGTCGAACGAAAGATACGCCAGGGAATCCGCGCCGACATAGCGACGGATCTCCTCGACCGTCCGGCTCGAGGCGATCAGCTCGTCGCGGTTGGGGATGTCGATGCCGTAATAGCAGGGATGACGAAGGGGCGGCGAGGCGATCCGCAGATGGACCTCCTTCGCACCGGCGTCCCGGATGAGCCGAACCAGGGCCCCCGAGGTCGTACCGCGGACGATCGAGTCGTCGACCACCACGACCCGGCGGTCGCGGATCACGCTGTTTACCGGGTTGTACTTGATCTTGACCCGGAAGTCGCGGACGTCCTGGCCGGGCTGGATGAACGTGCGGCCGATGTAGTGGTTCCGGATGAGCCCGTGCTCCAGCGGCAGCCCACTCTGCTCGGCATACCCGGCCGCGGCGGCGTTGCTCGAGTCGGGGACGGAGAACACACAGTCGGCGTCGGCGGGTTGCTCGCGGGCGAGCTCGCGGCCCATCCGGCGCCGGGCCTCGGTCGCGCTGAGGCCGAATAGGACGGAGTCGGGGCGGGCGAAGTAGATCTGCTCGAAGACGCACATGCACTCCGAATCCGCAGGCTCGTCCCGTAGGACCTCGAGACCGCCTTGGAGCGGGAACTTGAGAATCTCGCCGGGCCCCACGTCGCGTTCGGGAACGACCCCCAACAGGTCAAGCGCGCATGTCTCGGAGGCCAGCACGAAGACGCCGTCCTCACGGCGTCCCATCGACAACGGCCGAAAGCCGTGCGGGTCGCGCGCGGCGTACAGCGCGTCCTGGGTCAGAATCAGGAACGACCAGGCTCCCTTCAGCTCGTCCAGCGCCTCCAGAATGGCCTCGTCCCGCGTGCTCCTGCGGGAGGCCGCGATCAGATGGACCAGGACCTCGGTGTCCATCGACGACTGGAAGATCGAGCCGGCGTCCTCCAGCCGGCGTCGCAGGGTCCGCGCGTTGACGAGGTTGCCGTTGTGGGAAACCGCCAGGAATCCATCCCGATAGTTCACCAGGATCGGCTGGGCGTTGGCGATGATGGGCGAGCCCGTCGTCGAGTAGCGGTTGTGTCCGATGGCGGCCGTGCCCTCGAGATCGTCCAGCGCATCGCGGTCGAAGACATCGGCCACCAGACCCATCCCGCGGCGGACACCGGGTAGCCGGCCGTCGGAGGTGACGATGCCCGATGACTCCTGCCCGCGATGCTGAAGCGCGTAGAGACCCAGGTAGGCCCATTCGGCGGCGCGGGGGTGGCCGACCACCCCGACGATACCGCACTCCTCGCCCAGTCTTCGCTTCATCGGCTGGCCTCCGTGTGTCGCATGATCCGTGGGATCGTACCCTCGTAGAGGGTCTCCAGGTCCGGGCGCCTGCGCTCGCCGAGCCCCACGATGCGGAAGACAGGGTCGTCGGTCAACCGGGCGGCTACGCGATGCGGAAGATCGTGGGTGGAGAGTCGATCACCGATGCTGTCCACATCCTCCGGCGAGACCACGAGGAGCATCCGCGCCCCGTCCTCGCCGAACAAGGCGGATAGCGGATCGGCGCTCGTGGGAAGCTCGAGCTCGATCCCCATGTCCGACCCATGAGTGAGGAGAAGTTCGGCCGCGGCCACCGCAAGACCCCCGTCGCTCAAGTCGTGCGCCGAGCGCACGAGCTCCGCCCCGGCGAGGGACCGCACAGCTTCGCCCAGGCGCTTCTCGGCCGCCAGGTCGATCTCCGGCGCGTGGCCGGCAGTAAGGTCCAGGACCTCGTGGAGGAACGCGGAGGCGCCCAGATGGGAGCCCTCGTCGCCGACCACGAGCACGGCGTCGCCCGGCCGGCCCCGGCCGGGACGGATCACGCGGTCCAGATCGACCACGCCAACCATCCCGACGGTCGGTGTCGGGTGGATGGCGCCGCGCCCGGACTCGTTGTAGAAGGAGACGTTGCCGCTCACGACCGGTGTGTCCAAGGCGCGGCAGGCGTCCGAGATTCCGCGGATCGCCTCCACGAACTGCCAGTAGACGGGGTCCTTCTCGGGGTTGCCGAAATTGAGGCAATCGGTGATGGCGAGCGGCTTCGCACCCACGGCGGCAAGGTTGCGAGCGGCTTCGGCGACCGCCAGCGCACCACCGCGGCGGGGATCGCAATACACCCAGCGGCCGTTCCCGTCGACGGCGAGGGCGAGGCCGCGGGGGGTCCCGCGGATCCGCACGACCGCGGCGTCGGCCCCGGGCGCGACCACGGTCGACGTCTGGACCGTATGGTCGTACTGCTCCCACACCCAGCGCTTGCTCGCGAGCGTGGGGGAGGCCAGGAGCGTCTCGAGGGCCAGGAGCGGGTCGATCGCGGCGAGCTCCTCGGGATCCGGCATCGCCGCATGGACCTCCGCGACGTAACCGGGCGGATCGACCTCGCGGACGTAGCGCGGCACCAGGTCGGTCAAGGCCCGGACGGGGACCTCGCAGACGACCGCATCGCCGTCCAGGATCCGCCACGCACCGTCCCCGGTCACATGCCCGACCTTCGTGCAGGGGAGGTCCCACTTCGCGGCGACCTTCATCAGCTCGAGCTCGCTCGACGGATCGGCGGAGATCAGCATCCGCTCCTGGGACTCGCTGAGGAGGATCTCGTAGGCGGTCATGCCGGGCTCGCGACGAGGGACTTTCGCGCTGTCGATCTCGATCCCCGCCCCCGCGCGGGACGCCATCTCGCTGGAGGACGACGTGAGGCCGGCCGCTCCCATGTCCTGGATTCCCGACACGACGCCGCGCCCGATCAGCTCGAGCGTGGCCTCCAGAAGGAGCTTCTCGGTGAACGGGTCGCCGACCTGCACGGTCGGCCGGCTCTCGACCGCGTCGTCCCCGAGCTCGCTCGAGGCGAGGAGGCTCGCGCCGTGGATCCCGTCCCGGCCGGTCCTGGACCCGAGCACGTAGACGACGTTCCCGGCGGCTCCCGCCGAGGCGCCGGTCAGGTCCTGGTGGCGGAGGATCCCGACGCACATCGCGTTGACGAGCGGGTTCCCCCGGTAGGCGTCGTCGAAGACGACCTCGCCGCCGACCGTCGGGACCCCGACGCAGTTGCCGTAGTCGCCGACGCCGCGGACGACGTGCCGGAAGAGGTAGCGGACGTGCGGGTCGTCGAGCTCGCCGAAGCGGAGGGAGTCGAGGAGCGCGATCGGCCGGGCCCCCATGGTGAAGACGTCGCGCAGGATCCCGCCCACACCGGTCGCCGCGCCCTGATAC
>JBOHRW010000220.1:0-22821 GCA_050732935.1 Gemmatimonadota bacterium | reverse complement strand
ATGCGGCTTCCGAAGCCCGACCAGGTAATAGCCACCGTCCAAGGCCGGGCCCAGAACGACGTCGGCCCATCCCAGCGCCCCCGCGGCCGCCACGATCCGCGTGGTCGTCAGGCCCGGGCAATCGCTGCCCACCGCCAGGACGGCCCGTCCCGCGCCGCAGAGCTGCTCGAAGACGCGCGCCAGTCGATCCCCGAGGTCGCCGGGCCCCTGGGGGAGGAGCCGGCGCCGTCGACCCAGGAGCCGCTCGAGCGTCCTTCGTCCGGTGGCCGGGGTGAACGCGACCACGACGTCGGCGCACGACTCGACGACCTCGAGCGTGTCGAGCAGGAGCGCCTCGTGGAGCTCGGCCGCCTCGCGGGCGCGGAGGATGGGAATCAGGCGCGTCTTGACGCGACCCGGCTCGGGAGCCTTGGCGAGGACCACGACGCGGGAACGACCGCCCGATGACGGGCGATCCCCGTGGGGTCGGCGGCGGGGTGGACGATCGCGTGGCGGGCGGCTCACACCCGCCAAGCTAGCAGGCGCTCAGCAATCGGGTCAGTGAGTTTGTCGCGCCGGTTACAAGCCGATCAGGCGGAGTACGTCGGACGTCAGCGCCAGCACCATCAGCAGCACGATGAACGCCAGCCCCACCTGCGACAGCCGCACCTTCTGATGCGCCGACAGGGGCCGTCCGCGCAGCGCCTCGATCCCCAGAAAGAGGAGGTGTCCGCCGTCCAGGACCGGGATCGGCAGCAGGTTCAGGATCGCCAGGTTGATCGAGAACAGGGCGATCCAGCCGACCAGGCTCTGCCAGCCGCGCCGTGCGAAGCGGCCGGTGAGCTGCCCGATCGCCACGGGCCCGCCGAGGGATCGTACGCTGACGCCGCCCGTCACCAGCTCGTAGATGCCGCCGATGATGAGCGTGCTCGCCTGGAGTGCGGTGCGGGTGCCAGTGGACAGAGCCTCGATCGGGCCGAGCTCGATAGTCTCGGTATCGGCGGTCACACCGAGCCACCCGGTCTCGACGAACTTGCCGTCGCTCGGGCGCGGGGTCTGCTCGGAGCCGGTGTGCACGGTGAGCGAGAGCCGCTCCGGCTCCTCGGCTCCCGGTCGCTCGACCTGAACCGAGATCCGCTGACCGGGCCGATCGCGGACCATCTCCACGACCTCGGCGAAGGAGCGCACGTCCTCGCCGTCGATCGAGACGATCCGGTCCCCCGGCTGGATGCCGGCCCGCGCGGCCGGGCTCCCCGACTCGACCTCCACGATGAGGGGCTCCGTCAGAGGCAGCAGCGCGGCGGCGAGCGCGGCCCGGTCTTCCCCGGCCATCGGCACCGAGATCGCGCGTTCCGAGGCCAGGCCGATCTCCACGGCGCTCCCTTCCGCCTCCTGGATGGCGCGATCGATCTCGTACCAGTTGGTGACCGGACGACCATCGACGGTGGCGATCTCGGCGCCCCCCTCGGCAATCGGCTCGAGGGCGGGGAAGTCGGCAAGGGCTGTCGAATCCACCCCCGCTACCAGTGTTCCGCGGGTTGTCGAGATCCCCTCGCCGGCGGCCAGGAAGACATACAGGGCCCAGCCGAGCATGAAGTTCATGAGGACGCCCGCACTGATCACGAGCAGGCGCCAGCGCATCGGTTTCCGGTCGAAGCGGCGGTTGACGGGCACGTCCGCCTCGTCGAATCCGTCCGCGGCACCCCCCTCCAGGCTCTCGAAGGCCTCCTCGCCTTCCATGCCGGCGAGCTTCACGTATCCGCCGAAGGGGACCGCCGACAGGCAGTAGTCCGTCTCCCCCCGCTGGAAGCCGACGACACGGGGGCCCAGACCGATCGAGAAGCGCGGCACGAGGATCCCGGCCCACTTGGCGGTCATGAAGTGACCGAGCTCGTGGACGAAGACGAGGAGGCCGAGAACGAGGATGGTGAGAAGGATGGTTTGCATTGGCCCTGGCTACCCCGTCGTGCCGATCGTGGTCCACTCGACCCCGGCGTGTGCTCCGGCGCGCGCGCGCGCCCAGCGATCCGCTAGGAAGAGCGTCTCGACCGAATCGGCCGGTTGCACGTCGTGCTCCGAGAGGACGCTCTCGCAGAGCGATGGAATCTGGGGAAAACGGATACGGCCGGCAAGAAACGCGGACACGGCGACCTCGTTGACGGCGTTGAACACGGCCGGGGCGGTGCCGCCCGCCTCCCCGGCGGCGCGGGCGATCCCGAGCGCCGGGAACCGCTCCGCATCGGGAGCCTCGAAGGTCAGCCCGCTCAGGCGCGTGAGATCGACGCGCTCGCCGACGTGCATGCGGTCGGGCCACATCAGCGCCGCGCGGATCGGAGCCCGCATATCGGGCTCCCCCAGTTCCGCAAACAGCGTGCCGTCAACGCATTCGACGAGCCCGTGGACCACCGACTGGGGATGGATGACTACGTCGATCCGGTCGTAGTCCAAGCCAAACAGGTGGTGCGCCTCGATGATCTCGAGGCCCTTGTTCGCCAGGGTGGCGGAGTCCACGGTGATCTTGGGCCCCATCGACCAGGTTGGATGGGACAACGCCTCCTCGGGGGTCACGCGATCCAGCCGGGTCCGGGGCACTTCGCGGAAGGGACCGCCGCTGGCGGTCAGCACGATGCGCCGGAGGTCCTCCCGGGGGCGGTTCTGCAGTAGCTGCCAGATCGCGTTGTGCTCGCTGTCGACGGGCCGCAGCAGGTCTCCGCCGCCGGCCGCCCGCAGAACCAGCTCGCCGCCCACGACGAGCGACTCCTTGTTCGCGAGAGCGACGCGCTTGCCGGCCTCGAGGGCCGCCAGGGTCGCCGGGAGCCCGGCCGCGCCAACGATCCCGTTGAGGACGATGGCCACCCCGTCCCGACGGGCGAGCTCGGTCACGCCCTCCGGGCCCGGCAGGCACTCCAGCCCCTGGAAGGCCCCCTCCTCCCGAGCCTCCCGCCACGCTTCCACGTCGGCGATCGCCACGGCCTCCGCCGCGGTCCGCTCCGCGATCCGGACGAGCTCGCGCCAGCGGCGGTGGCACGACAGGCCCACCACCCGGAAGCGCTCTCCCAGATCGGCCACGACATCGAGGGCGCTCTCGCCGATCGACCCGGTGGCCCCGAGCAGCACGAGTTCCGCGCCACTCACAAGACCCATCCCCGCAGATAGTGATAGAAGACCGGCACGGTGAAGAGCGCGCTGTCGAAGCGGTCGAGGACGCCCCCGTGCCCGGGCACGAGCTGCGACGAATCCTTCACACCGGCATCCCGCTTGAAGGCCGATTCCACGAGGTCGCCGAGCGGCGCGACGAGTCCCACGAGCGCACCGAGGGCGAGCGCATCGGCGGGTTCGAAGAATCCGAGTCCCCGGTCCAGCCAGGGGAGAGCGAGAACCGCCACGGTCAGCGTGGCCGCGAAGGCGACGACGGCTCCCATCCATGATTTCCCCGGACTGACCCGCTCCAGGAGACGCCGGCGTCCCCAGCGACGACCGGCGAAGTAGGCCACGGTGTCGTTCACCCACGTGAGCACGAGCGGAATGCCCAGGAGGGCCGCCCCCGCCCAGTACGGTTCCCGGGGCATCTCGCGCGCCATCTCGCGGACGAGCACCATGTGGCCGAAGAGAAACCCCACATAGAGCGAGCCCAGCAACGTGAAGGCGACGCTGGCGATCGTCTCTTCCCCGCCCGTGTCGAGCATCTGCGCCGTCGCGATTCCAGCCACCCCCACCGTCATCAGCGTCGCCATGGCGAGCGGATCCCCCGGCATCCAGTACAGGAGCACGGGGATCATCGCGCCCAGCGCGACACCCGAGACGGGTCGCGGTCGATAGGGCTTGTCGCGCGCCAAGCCGTAGAACTCGACGATGCCGACGGCGGTGAGGACGATCACCGCACCAAGGAACAAGAGCCGACCGACGACGATCGTGGCGACGAAGAGCGGCAGAAGGACAGCGGCCGTCGCCAGGCGCCGGCCGAGCCCCCGATCGGCCGTCAAACCAGCACTCGCCCGAACCGGCGCTCCCGACCCTGGTAGGCGGAGACGGCGTCGAGGAAGGCCTGGCGGTCGAAGTCCGGCCACAACACGTCGGTCACATACAGCTCGGTGTAGGCGATCTGCCAGAGAAGGAAGTTGGAGATCCTGAGCTCGCCGCTGGTTCGGATCAGAAGGTCGGGATCGGGAAGCCCGCTCGTGTAGAGAGACCCCGCGAACACACCCTCGTCGATTTCCTCCGGGGCGAGGCGACCGGCCTTGACCCGCTCCGCGATCCGCCGCACGGCCTCCAGGATCTCGCTCCGGCCTCCGTACGAGAGGGCGAGAGTCACCGTCAGCTTCTCGTTGGCCGCGGTCTCGGCGATCAGGCGCTCGAGCTCCTCCCTGGGACCTCGCGCGATGCGCTCCAGCTCGCCGATCGCAAGGACGCGCACCTGTTTTTCGATCAGGTTTTCGCGCTCCGATCGGATATAGCGCTGGAGCAGGCCCATGAGGGCCTCGATCTCCGTCGCCGGCCGCTTCCAGTTCTCCTGGGAGAACGCATAGAGCGTGAGATAGGGGATGCCCAGGTCGGCGGTCACCTCGATCGCCTCGCGGACGGCCTTCATGCCCGCCTGGTGGCCGAAGATGCGTGGCTTCCCGCGCCGCTCGGCCCAGCGGCCGTTGCCATCCATGATCACCGCCACATGACGCGGGATCTTGCCCTGCGCCACGATCTCGCTCGTACGATCCGTCATCGGTTCGGGTTCATGCTCAGCCGCCGCCCTAGACCTCCATGACTTCCTGTTCCTTCCTCTCCAGCATCTCGTCGATGGTCTTGATGTGCCGGTCGGTCAGGTCCTGCACCTCCTTGAGCTGGCGGTGCATCTCGTCCTCGCTGATCTCGCCGGACTTCTGGGCGGCGTGGATCTTCTTGTTGGCCTCGTGCCGGATGTTGCGGATCGCGATCCGCCCCTCCTCCGCGATCTTGTGCGTGACCCGGACCAGCTCCTTCCGCCGCTCCTCGGTGAGCGGGGGGACCGGCAGCCGGATCAACTTGCCGTCGTTCGAGGGGGTCAGGCCCAAGTCGCTGGCCAGGAGCGCCTTCTCGATGGTCGCGACCTGACTGGGATCGTAGGGCGATACGACCAGTAGCCGGGGCTCGGGAGCCGAGATCGTCGCCATCTGGTTGAGCGGCATTTGCTGCCCGTACGCCTCGACCTTCACGAGGTCGAGCAGGCTCGGCGAGGCTTTCCCCGTGCGGACGGTCCCCAGCTCGTGGCGGATCGCCTCCACCGATTTGTCCATGTGCGCGCTGACCTCTTTCAGCTCATTGGATTCCATCCCGCTGGCCTCCCCCCTTCGATACGGGTCGTTGCAAACGACCAGTCTGTCCGCCAGGATTCTCCATCAACCCGTCACCATGGAGCCCACCGATTCGCCGGCGAGGATGCTGCGGACCGCGCCCTCCGCGCCGATGTTGAAGATGACGATCGGAAGCTCGTTCTCCCGGCTCATGGCGATCGCTGTGGCGTCCATGACCCGCAAATCCCGCTCCAGGACCTCCTGATAGGAGATCCGGTCGATGAACCGGGCGTCGGGGTGGATCCGCGGGTCGGCCGAGAAGATGCCATCGACCTTGGTGGCCTTGAGGATCACGTCGGCCCCGATCTCGGTGGCACGGAGGACGGCCGCCGTGTCGGTGCTGAAATAGGGGTTCCCGGTTCCGCCGGCGAAGAGGACGATCCGGCCCTTCTCGAGATGCCGGATGGCCCGTCGGCGGATGAACGGCTCGGCGACCTCGTCCATCCGGATGGCGCTCAGGAGTCGCGTGACGACGCCCTTCCGTTCGAGGAGATCCTGAAGAGCGAGCGCGTTGATCACGGTCGACAGCATGCCCATGTAGTCGGCGGACACGCGGTCCATCCCGTGCTCGCTGGCCACCGTCCCTCGCACGATGTTGCCACCACCAACGACCAGCGCGAGCTCGACGCCGGTGCCGTGGATGCCTACGATCTCCCCGGTCAGACGATCGACGGTCGGTGGATCGATCCCGAATCCCCGGTCCCCCGCCAGCGCCTCCCCCGAGAGCTTCAGCAGGATCCGTCGATACCTGAGATCCTTCGACTTCGGCGTGCCGTCGGCGCGCGTGCTACTCGCCGCCGACTTCGAAGCGGACGAAACGCCGGACGACGATGTTCTCTCCGAGCCGCTGGACCGCTTCCGTGACGACATCCGAAACCTTCCGGTCGGGGTCCTTGACAAACGCCTGCTCGAGCAGGCAGACCTCCTGGTACCACTTGTCGAGCCGGCCCTGGGCGATCTTCTCGACGATCTCCGCGGGCTTGCCCGACTCTTCGGCCTGCTGACGGTAAATCGCGGTCTCGCTCTCGACCACTTCCGGATCCAGCTCCTCGCGCCGCACGGCGAGGGGGCTGGTCGCGGCGACCTGCATCGCCAACGTCCGGGCGAGCTCTCGGAAATCATCCGTCTTGGCGACGAAGTCGGTCTCGCAGTCGATCTCGATCAGGACGCCGATCTTTCCACCCAGGTGGATATAGGCCTCCACGCGCCCCTCGTTGGCCACCCGGCTGGCCCTCCGGGCGGCCTTGGCCTGCCCGCGAAGCCGCAGCAGCTCCACCGCGCGATCGATGTCGCCGTCGGCCTCTTCGAGGGCGCGCTTGCACTCCATCATGCCGACCCCGGTCTGTTGCCGGAGCTCCTGCACCTGGGATGCGGTTATGGAGCCCATGCTATTCCTCCCCTCCCTTGTCCTCTCCCTCGGCGCCCTCCTCCGAGTCCTCGACCGGCAGGCGGGCCCGCACGCGTCGACGCGGCCGACGCGGCTGCTCCGGAACGGCGGCAGCCACTCCGGAAGGCTCGCCCTCCTCCGCGGCGGCCTTTTCCTTCACCAGGCGCGCTTGCGCTTCTATGATCGCATCGGCGATCTGCCCGGTGATCAGCCGGACCGACTTGATCGCGTCGTCGTTGCCCGCGATGGGGACCGTGATCAGGTCCGGATCGGCGTTGGTGTCGACGATGGCGAGCAACGGGATGCCGAGCTTGTTGGCTTCGTTGACCGCGATCCGCTCCTTCCGGGCATCGACCACGAACACGGCGCCAGGCAGCTCCTCCATGTCGGCGATCCCGGACAGGTTGCGGTACAGCTTGTCGTACTCGCGCTCGATCTCGATGACCTCCTTCTTGGGCAGCAGATCGAACGTGCCATCGGTGCGCATGCGCTCGATCTCCTTGAGCCGCTTCAGGTTCTTCTTGATCGTCCGGAAGTTCGTGAGCGTGCCACCCAACCACCTGTTGGTGACGTAGAACTGTCCGCAGCGCTCGGCCTCCTCCCGGACGATGTGCGTGAGGTGGCGCTTGGTGCAGACGAACAGGACCCGCTTGCCCTGCCCGACGATGTCGGACACCACCTCTTTGGCGCGGTCGAGCTGGCGCAGGGTCTTGTTCAGATCGATGAGATAGATGCCGTTGCGCTCGGCGAAGATGAACCGCCGCATCTTGGGGTTCCAGCGGCGGGTCTGGTGGCCGAAGTGGACCCCGGCCTCGAGCAGGACGCGGAGCTGTTCGCTGACCGCCATGGGTCGGACCTCCTCTGAGGGTTCAGCCTCCACCGGCTTCGACGGGGTCCGAGATCCGGCCGCCGAATGCGGACCGGACACCCGCGGAACCCTCCGCCGGTGTGTGGATTCGGCCGTCCCGGCAACCGGTCGGCCTCGAGCTCGTCGCGGGGTTACCGCTTGGAGAAC
This sequence comes from Gemmatimonadota bacterium, assembly GCA_050732935.1. Classification (GTDB taxonomy): domain Bacteria; phylum Gemmatimonadota; class Gemmatimonadetes; order JACCXV01; family JAHWKZ01; genus DASRVA01. The sequence continues at coordinate 15,116 of JBOHRW010000220.1, read as the reverse complement.
TGGAAGCGCTTGCGGGCCTTCGGACGGCCGTACTTCTTACGCTCCACCATCCGCGGGTCGCGGGTCAGCAGCCCGGCCGCCTTGAGAGGAGTCCGAAGGCTCTCGTCGGCCAGGACCAGCGCGCGCGACAGCCCGAGCTGGATCGCGCCCGCCTGTCCGGTGAGACCGCCGCCATTTACGTTCACAACCACGTCGTACTGGCCGCCGGCCTTGCTGATCTCGAACGGCTTCTGACACTGTGTGAGGTGAAGCGATCGGGGGAAGTACTCGACCAGCGTGCGACCGTTGATCGTCCACTGTCCTTTGCCCGGCCGCAGGTAAACGCGCGCGACCGAGGTCTTGCGCCGTCCGATGCCGACCATCTGCTTGCTCATGAATCCATATCCTCCTGGATCTGTGGCGGCCAGCGGTCGAGATCGATCCGCTGCGGCAGCTGAGCCTGATGCGGATGATCCGGGCCCGCGTAGACCTTGAGCTTCCGGTACATGCTCCGGCCCAGCTTCCCCTTCGGCATCATCCCCCACACCGCCTTCTCGATGACGCGCTCGGGATGGTCCCGCAGGACGCGGCGGATCGGGGTCTCCTTGAGCCCGCCTGGGTAGCCGGTGTGCCGATAGTACTTCTTCTGGCTCATCTTGCGGCCCGTCAGCTCGACCTTCTCGGCGTTGACGATCAGGACGTGGTCGCCGGTGTCGAGGTGCGGGGTATAGATGGGCTTGTGCTTGCCACGCAGGATCTGCGCGACCCGGCTCGCGAGCCTCCCGAGGGTCTGTCCCTCGGCGTCCACGAGGTACCAGCGCCGCGTGATCTGATCGGGCGTGACGGTATGCGTGCTCATTGTAGCTCTCCGGTATCGCCATGACCGGTTCCGCCGGCCATACGTAGGCATCCAGTCAAGCTCATGAAAATAGAAATGCCCGTTCGACCCGGCAAAGAACCGGGTCCGTTCGGGCCTCGGACGAGAAACTCAAGCTATGCGGTTTACCGCCGGGTGACAACCCATCTGGCCGCAACCACCGTGGCTGCGGTCAAACGATGCAGGCGTGCCTCATCTAGCCGCGGTGGACAACCTCCCCGACACTCTTGACTAGTACAACACCAGGTTTCCACCCACAGGTTCAAACTCTTCATCGAGGACGATCGTAAACCGTGGGCCGGGTGGTCTCGCCTCGCACGGACGTGCCATCGACGCCGACACGGGTCTCGTCATGCCGCCACCTCGGCGATCCGAGCCACCAGCGCGTCACGCCAGGACACTCGCGAGGCGAGGAGTTCCGCGAGATGGACGGTGGAACCATCATACGGAACCGGCCTCCCCCGCCAATCCGCGACGAACCCTCCGACCTCGCGCAACAAACAATCGCCCGGCGCCACGTCCCACACCTTGTGGGCGAAGCGCTTGAGGACGACTTCCCCACTGCCCTCGGCTATGCGACACAGCTTCAGGCCGACGCTACCATGCTCGATGAACCGTCCGCGGAGCCGCCGCATGATCTCACCGGCCGCGCCGTCCGGGGGAGTGCTGTCGACGAACCTGGGCCGCCCGAGCTCCTCTTCCGAGAGGCGGCTGAGGCGCTCTCCGCCCGGCAACGACAGCCTGTATGCTCCCCTTCCCGCGATGGCAACGAAGCACTTGTCGCGAACGGGCTCCATGATCGCGGCGAGCTGCGGCGTCCCCTCGCTGACGAACGCAACCTGGACGCAGAACCCGTCGAACCCCTCTACGTAGCTCCGTGTCCCATCCAGGGCGTCCACGGTCCAGAACGAGCGGCTCCCGCGCCAGCCCGAGGGATCGTGGCCGAAGCGTTCCTCGCAGAGGAAATGGTCGCTCGGATAACTGCCCTCGAGGTAGCCCGCGACCCATCCTTCCGCGGCGAGGTCCACGGCGGTCTTGAGCTGTGTTCCGCACTCTCGGGTTTGCAACCGGGATCCTCTCAAGCGCAGAAGCGCGACGCCGGCGGACGACACCGCGTGCACGGCGGCCTCGAGTCGGCCCGTCAAGCGGCTGTCCCGCAGCCCCTCCGGGAGTCGAAGTGTCATGGGCTCGGTGTGGCGCCCTCCCACAGCTCCGCCAGCCGCTCCTGCAACGTTGCGGGCGGCCAGCCGTCGAGCAGCCGCCGGGCCCGCGAAACGTCCATCTGAAAAACAGGGTGGGAGACGCCGGTCGTATCGATCACTTCCACGGCGCCGCCGGCGAGCTCCCGGAACCGCTGTGCGATGGCAACGAGTTCGACCGGCTCACCATAACTCACGTTGACAGGCCCCGGGTTCGACTCGCTGGCGCGGAGGCTGCGAACGATGGCCTCAGCCGCATCGGCGACGTGGAGGACATCCCACGCCGTGGGCTCCGAGCTGGTGATATGGATCGGCTCGCCCGTTCTCGCTGCACGCATAAAATGGTACAGCGCTCCGGCCCGGCGCTCGGCCGAGAAAAGCCCCGGCAACCTCAAGAACCAGACGTCCTCGAGATGACTCGTGGCGAGAACATCCTCCGCGAGCACCTTCCCCACGCCGTACGCGTTGACCGGTCGACGCGGGTGATCCTCACGCAACGGGACGGCGGCAGGCAGCCCGTACACCATCATCGACGAGATGTGGAGGAAGCGCCCCGACCATTCCTCCGGTACCAGGCTGCGCAGCGAGAGCGCGATCCGGACGTGCGCGAAGAGGACCGCTCGCTGGCCATTCCAGTCGAGCGCGCTCCGGACCACAGGCCCCGCCATATTCACGACCGCGTCCCAACGCCAGGGACCCAGCCGCGCTCGGGCCTCGTCGTGTCTGGTCAGGTCCGCCGTCAGGTACTCCACCTCCGCACCGAAGGACGCCGCCGGCTCACGCCGTCCGATCGCGGAGACCTCGTGCTCACGGACGAGCCGTGGAATGAGCGCGCATCCGAGATAGCCGCTTGCACCGGTCACGAGCACCCGGGCCACGGATCACTCCCGACCCGACGGCGGGAAGGTGCCCCGCTCGCTCATGGTAGCTCCCCGATGCGATTCCATTCGACTTCGTCCACGAACACCTGATCGTAGTGCCTGATCATCATGACGCCTGGACGGTAGGTCAGAGGTCCTGGATCGAGGCCGTCGGCATGCCGCAGCACGGCGTCGACCTCATCCAAGCCTGCTCCCAGTGTGAGGGCGACGGTGGTGGAGTACCGGGGGTTTATCTCGATCACCCGCGGAACTCGGTCCTCGCCCATGATGAGCTGGACGTTGAAAGGACCGTCGGCCCTCAGGCGCGCCTGGATTTCGCGCCCCAGGCGGTCGATCTCCACCACCTCTCGGGTCACCCCGACGTGCGTGATGCCACGCTTGTCGGTCACCTCTTTCGGAACCACGGTGAAGAGCGGCCCTCCCAGCCCGACGACGACGCTCGTCGTGTACTCCACACCCGTGAGCCGTTCCTGCACGACGTATCGCTCCGCTTTCTCCGAGGCACGCTCCAAATACTCGGCCAGCTCCTGCTCGTTCGTCAGGTAAGCCAAGCCTCGGCTGCCACGTCCGTGCCGCAACTTGATGACGGCAGGGTAGCGGCAATGCTCTGCGTCGCTCGCCAGCCAGGTGTGCGCCGTGGGCAGCTCGGCGGCCGCGAGACTCCGGTAGGTGGACCATTTGTCCAGGGCGAGATGACAAAACTCGGGACGAGGCGCCACGATGCGAACGATGTCGGAGAACTCGCGATCCACGAGGTCGTGAACGATCGGAATTTCCTCGTCGACGAGAGGTACGACGAACCGGGGGCGCTCGCGTTCGATGAGCTCCCGCATGGCACTCTCGAACTCCGCGCTGGCCCCCAATGGAACCACGTATCCCTTGTCGGCATAAGCGAAACCTCCCGAATGGCGCGCGGCGTCCGCCGCGATCACGTAGTACCGGCCGGTCTCCCGAAGGCGCTTGATTATCTCGATCGTCCCCGCTCCTCCCCCCCCGGTCAAGAGCACGCGAACCTGCTTCGTGTCGTCCGTCATACCCGACCTGAAGGGTCCAACGGGCGACGTGCGCCTTGCCGCCCCGATCGGCCAGGGATACCATCTCTCGCCACATGCGTGACGACGCATCGCTGCCCGATTCGTTCGAGAGACCGCGGAGCTTCTACGCGCGTCATGGAAAGCGCCTCATCGACGTGGCGGTCGTCGGTGCGGCCATCGTGGCACTGGCTCCGATCATCGCCGGCATTACTGCAGTCGTGCGCGTGTGTCTCGGATCGCCGGTGCTTTTCCGGCAGCGCAGGACAGGCCGGGACGGCGTGCCGTTCGAAATTCTCAAGTTCCGATCGATGACCGAAGCAAGGTCAGAGGACGGGTCCCTCCTGGCGGATGGCGAACGGCTCACGAGCCTCGGTCGCTTCCTCCGGGCGACCAGCCTCGACGAGCTCCCCGAGCTCTGGAATGTCCTACGGGGCGACATGAGCGTCGTCGGGCCTCGCCCGCTTCTCCACAAGTACATGAGCCGGTATACGCCGCGCCAGCATTATCGCCACGACGTGCGGCCGGGCATCACCGGATGGGCCGCGGTGAACGGCCGCAATACGACGACATGGGAAGAGCGTTTCGAACTCGACCTCTACTATGTCGAGAACGTAAGCCTCGCTCTCGACTTGGAAATCCTCGCTCGAACTCTCGTCACCGTGCTCTCGAGGCGCGATATCAATCCACGCGAGGCGGATACGATGTCCGAGTACGAGGGGATTGGAAGGGATTGACCCCCGAGTCGTGGTCACGGTGCCTCTGGACGCGGGGTGGGCAGCCCGCGCGCGGCGAGCAACCGCACGTACTCGTCTCGCCATGCCTGCCACACCCGTTCCCGTGAGAACTCGGCTCGGGCCCGGCTCGATCCCGCGAAGCCGTGCCTGGCAGCGAGGGCCGGATCCTCCAGATACCTCTCGAGCGCCCGTGCCAACCCCCTGGAGTCGGCAACGTCGACGAGGGTGCCAGTGACGCCGTCCTGAACGGCATCGATGACCCCCGTGGCCCGTGATCCCACGACGGGCAGACCGGCCACCGCCGCCTCCAAAGGAACGTTAGGAAAGCCCTCCCGATGAGAGGGGAACGCGAGCATGCTCATCATGGCGTAGTAGGGAGCAAGGGCGTTTGCATACCCCTCGACCACGATGTCCTGCCGATCGCGGAGGCGCGCCAGCAGCCGAGAGTCCGCGTGATTGCCTGCAAAGCCTGCACCGACGAGAAGCAGTCGAGCTCTCGGGTGCACGCCCCTCAGCTCGTCGAAGGCGTCGAGCAGATCGTCGATGCCCTTGTCTCTCACCAGGCGGCCCACGAATCCCACGACCGGCGCGTCGGACGGAATCCCCAGGCGCTCGCGCAACACCTTCCCCTGGCGGACCTCGTCGGGCCCGACCTCGAACCGCTCGACGCAGACGCCATTGGAAGACCCTGCGGCCAGGACTTTGGTTCTCTCCTCCGGCGCGAAGCCCTGCTCGGCATACCGGCGCCGCAGGCTGGGGCTCACACACACCACTTCATGAGCGCAACGCGTCGCCATGCGCTCTGTGGCAGCGAGAATCCTGCGCGTGATTCCCTCGGTGGTCTCGAGACGAAGCCCTCGCAGCAAGTAGACGCGGACGGGCACGCGGAGCAGACGCGCCGCGGCCATCCCCAGCAGCCCGCCCTTGGCAGTACTGGCGTTCACGATGTCCGGCCGGAGCCGACGAAGCGCAACCGTCATGGCCACGAGCGAGCGCACATCCCGCGCCAGAGCCGGCTCGCGTTCCATTGGAACGGCGACTACGCGGACGCCCTCACGTCGCCCGACGAGATCGAGATCGGACCCCGGACTGCTCACGACCGTCACGTCGAACCCGGCTTCGCGCATGAACGCGAGCTGCCCATCGAGCAGGACCCGGGCCGTAACCGCGTTCGTCACAACGTACACGAGCCGTGGACGGCGGTCGGCGACCGGACGCGCGGACCTCACGACACCTCGTCCCTCAGTTGGCGGGCGATCCCACCCATCGTAGTCCACCAAAGCTCACATCCATATCGGCGATCGAGCTCGGAGAAGAGCAGATCCAAGTAATTGCAGTACAGCGCATCGACCCCGTCGAGCGCCACGTGGCCCAGGGCGTTCTTGATGATGTGCGCCTTGATGGCGAGCAGTCCACCGTTGTCGAGGATGCGGCAAGCCCGTTCCAGATCCGACGTAGCCTGGAAGTTGGTCGTGAAGTGGAAAAGTCCCTCGCCCAAGTGCGTCGGGTAGATGAGGGACATCCCCCCCAGTCCGCTCATGTCCGCCCGCGCCGAGTCGCTCACCGGCGTACGGATGTCGCGTGCCGAAGCCAGGTAGAGAAAGCCGAGCCGTTGCAAGGCCCTCACAAGACCTTCTGGCGCGTCCCACCCCGGAGGGGAGAATCCCTTCAAGTACGAGAGACCCGCGCGGTCGAAGGTGGTCAAGGCCTCGCGCAGCATGCGCTCGCATTCCACCGTGTCCTGGTTCTGGAACTCGACGTGGATCCGCTCCCCGTGATGAACATGGTGAAGACCGTGTAACGCCACCTCGGTCCGGGGTAGCTCGTTCACGTACTGGACGAACTCCGGGTGTCGGTCGATCGCGCGGGAACCGACAGGCAGGATCGGGGACAGGTAGACGCGATCCCGCACGTACGGGATGCGTCGGACAAGCCTGCGCGATGGTGAAGGCGAGATTTCGCGCCAGTCGGCCGTCGTGAACAGCGTGACCTTGAGCTGAACATGCCGCCTCAGCAGCCGCTCGATCAGCCCCAGGGCGCCTTCCGCGAGGTCACCGCCAGCGTCGTAGTGTTGGGATGATCGCGCAGGATGGACGTCGTCGATGGTGAAGCAGACGGCCGCCTTCTTTCCGTCCGGGAGAAAGGGTCTGACGATGTCAAGTGGCCGCGACATTGCACAAGACGCTGTCATTTGAAGAGAGATCTCTTCCGGGGCATGGCGGACCCGAAAGCTCCGGATGGCCTCCACCATCTCCCCGGATCGGGGGCCACTCGACTCGAGCCCTGGCAGACCTATTTCCCGCTCCCGTAACAACGCCCCGCATCGAGCGACAGATGGTCCTCGGAGCGGTGGGTAAACAGAACCAGGGCCGCAGTGAAGACGATCAGCGACGGAAAATAATGAATATAGTTTCCTTGTAGATACCAGCCCCAGGGGTCCACGATGGAGCGCCAGACGCCGATCAGAGTTGCACACGTTATGACCAATAAGATCGGATACGCAAACCGACGAACGGCGCCAAGAACAATCAGCAGGCCGAGAATGATTTGAAAGATTCCAAAGATCCGAAGAAGCAATTGGGAAGTAAAAAGTCCGAAGTAGTAACCCTCCGAGACACTCAACCCGTGCTCCACGTTTGCGAGCTTGTCCGCTCCCCAAATGAGCATGAGAAGGCCCAGCGAGATGCGCAGCAGCAAGAGCGAAGCCGCTTTGATCGGGATACCGTGTGGCGAGGAGGCATCTTGCCACTCCCCGAACCCTTCGGGCCCCGCTCCCCGACTATCAAGAGATAGCTGGTCCTCGGCACGGTAGGCAACAAGAACCAACGCCCCGGCAAAGATGATCAGGGACGGAAAGTAGAGGACGTTGGTTCCCTCAAGATACCAGCCCCAAGGGTCCACGATGGAGCGCCAAACACTGATCAGCACTGTGCCAGCGAGAACCAATGAGACGGGATATACGAAACGGCGAACGATGCCAAGAATGATCAGCACACCGAGGATGATTAGAAGGGTGCCAAAGGTACGAAATGCGGCGGTGAGAAATCCGAGAGAGAAACGCTCTGAGACACGCATTCCGTGCTCCACATTTGCGAACATCTCAATGCCCCAAACGAGAAAGAGGAGAGCTAGTGAAACGCGCAGCAGAAAGAGCGAATACGCTTTCATCAGGGTCCTCCGCTCAGTTGAGACAGCAGGAAACAATCAGAAAGGCGTGGAAATACCTAAAAGGCGGGGCAACCAGCCCGAGTGACAACGATCACTCGCGGGTCGAGCGTAGGAAGGATCGCGTGGGCGACAATAGTGGTGCCGATACACGAGCGCGAGGGCCTCAGTCCGCGTGCCGACCCAAGCACCACACCACAACCGGTCTCCCCACCGAGACTACCGCGCAGCAGCCGCCAGCTCCTCGCGAAGCACGAGCAGAGACTCCTCGAACGGCGACTTCAGGAACCCGGCGTCGGTGAAGAAGCCGGCGATGTAGCGGGCCGGCGTCACGTCGAAGGCGGGGCTGTACACCTTGACACCGGCCGGGGCGATGACCGAGCCGAACCCATGCGTAACCTCCTCCGCCGAGCGCTCCTCGATCGGGATCTCCCGTCCGGTGGGAGTGTCGAAGTCAAAGGTCGTCCGGGGCGCGGCCACATAGAACGGGATGCCGTGCTCCCTGGCCAGGATGGCCACGCCGTAGGTGCCGATCTTGTTGGCCGTGTCGCCGTTGGCGGCGATGCGGTCCGCTCCCACGATGACCATGTCGATGTCCCCGCGCGCCATGGTGGCCGCCGTCATGCCGTCCGTGATCAGCGTAACGTCGACCCCACTCTCCATGAGCTCCCAGGTAGTGAGGCGGCTGCCCTGGAGGAGAGGGCGTGTCTCGTCGGCGAACACCCGGACGCCTTTCCCCAGCTCATGCGCGACGTAGGCGCACGCGAGCGCGGTGCCGTAGCCCGAGGTGGCCAGGCCGCCGGCGTTGCAGTGGGTCAAGATGCCGGCGCGCTCGCAGATCACGCTCTGGGCGGCCTCGCCGATCCGCCGGCACATCTCCCGATCCTCGTCGAAGATCGCCATCGCCTCCGCCTCGAGTCTTTCCCAGAGGGCCGGCACCGCCATGTCCCGTTGTACGCGGGCTAGCCGCCGCATGCGATCGATCGCCCATCTCAGGTTGACCGCCGTGGGGCGCGCCACCTCGAGTTCGGAGGCGAACCCCTCGAGCCGGGCATGGAAAGCTACGGGGTCCTCGTCGCGATGCGGGGACAGCGCCGCCACCAGCCCCATCGCGGCCGCGATCCCGATCGCCGGGGCGCCCCGGATCCGGAGGCTCCGGATGGCCTCCACCATCTCCGGGACCGTGCGGATCTCGATCTCCAACCGCTCGGCGGGAAGCCGGGTCTGATCGATCATCCGAACATGATCGCCCTCCCAGCGGATCGTCTCGACGGGCATGCCCTCCCTCTCCGGTGTTCACGGGAAACTCCGTTCGCTCAAGCTAACAGGCCTCATCTCCGCCACCCACGCGCCGCCGGACCGCGCTCCCGTCGGGATCCCTGACGGTCAGGCCGACCCGATGAAGCCGCCCCGGCACCCGGTACTCCCAGCCCACCTCTTCGAGCAGGGCCAGGAGCCGCACGACCGGCAGCCCCATGACGTTGAAGTAGCAGCCTTCCACCCGCTCCACGAGCGTCGCCCCGAACGCCTGGATGCCGTAGGCACCCGCCTTGTCGAGCGGCTCGCCGGTCGCCACGTAATCGTCGATCTCCGTCGCACCGAGGTCGCGGAAGCGCACCGCGGTGACCTCGACGCCGCTCGCCCGGCGATCGTCCAGGACGACCGCGACCCCGGTGTGGACCGCGTGCACGAGGCCCGAGAGACGCTGGAGCATCGTTCTGGCTGCGGCGGAATCGGCGGGCTTACCTAGCACGTCGCTTCCCAGGACGACGATCGTATCGGCGCCGATCACCAGGTCTCCCGGCCGTCGCCCCGCCACGTCCGCGGCCTTCGCCTCGGCCAGCCGTCGGGCGAAGGCGTCCGGGGCGTCCCGGCCATCCCAGACCTCCTCCGGATTCCGGGGCGGGTCAACCTCGAACGCGAGTCCGAGTCCGGCCAGAAGATCCCGCCGGCGGGGACTGCCCGAGGCCAGGACCAGCCGGGGCGCGAACGGGTCGCTCACCGCTCCAGGATCAGCGTGACCGGCCCGTCGTTGACCAGCGAGACCTCCATCCTGGCGCCGAACACCCCGCTCGCCACGTGGTCGGGGAGCTGGGCCTCGCAAAGGGCGCGGAAGCGGTCGAAGAGTCGCTCGGCATCGGCGTACGGCGCGGCCGCCGTGAAGTCGGGACGGCGCCCCTGGCGGGCGTCGGCGTAGAGCGTGAACTGGCTGACGAGGAGGAGCCCGCCGCCGGTTTGGCGAAGCGAGCGGTCCATCTCGCCGACCTCGCCCGGAAAGATCCGGAGATCCGCGAGCTTGCCCGCCATCCATGCCAGGGCCTCTTCACCGTCGCCCCGCGCGAAACCGGCCAAGACCGCGATCCCGGCTCCAATCCGTCCCGACTCCCGGCGCCCGGCGTCGTCGACCACCGCCACGGCGGCCTCGGCGACACGCTGAAGAACAACTCTCACGGGCCAGGAGGGAGCGCGAATCTCACGCCTGGACCTCCACCAGACCCCGCGTGACGAGACCAGAGAGAAAGGCGACGAGGTCCCACCGGCAGCGCTCCGGCTCGACGTCGTACTCTTCCAGGACCACCCGCTCGATCTCGCTCACCGCCACCGGTCGATCCAGAGGCTCCCAAACCCGCGCGCCCACTCCCTGCAGACCGAAATAGGTGCCGCCCTCCACGTCCAGGATCACGACCTCCTCACCCAGTTCGCATGACACCTGCCCGGCCGCCGCGATCAAGACGCTGTCGCTCGACACTGATTTCCGTCACGCTACCGCCTCCAGTGCAGTCGAAGCCACCATTCCACCGCCAGAGCGTACCAGAAGAACGGGTGCTCGGGCTCTCCCTGGAGAATCGCCTGGTAATGATCGCGCAGGGAATCGGCATCGATCCAGCCGTGTTCAGCGTTCCCGTGTCAGGTGATTACCCTACTTGTACAGCCTATCCATGCACCTCCAGCCGCTCGCATTCAGCCATCTGACCGGGAGCCTGCCGTTAAACTCATCTGCGGCTTGTCTCGTGAATCGCCCAGAACGTAAAGCCCCAATACCGAGCTGCTGTGGACATGATCCTATCTACTGCATCGCTCGGTCTTGGATACTTCATTTCTTGGTACCCAAGCCATTCCATGCCTTCTCTGCAGACATTCTCGATAATTTCTATTTCCGACCTTGTGAGCTTCGCTCTCCACTTGTCAATGTGTTCCTTCGTGATGGGCTTGATCGCCTCCTGAAAGTGCGTCCGTAACCAATATCCTCTCGGACCGCTCAGTAATTCGGGAGCAACCGTGGAAACGTCACTCCATAATCTTGAATTCACAATATGGTCCGGAAACTCCTCATTCAGAAAATCCCCAATGTCTCTAAGCATGGTCGCCGGATTGCAAACGATGTCCTCATACTGTACGCACTTCACCCGCTCGTCATCAAGCCAAGTGGTCCTCAAGAGAGATAAATGCCTCCGCCAGACTCTTGCATCGAAATAGATCCTCCGACATCGAGTCAGCCTGGTTCCTTCAAGGCCTCGAAGGCCGCGGGCCTCCCAACGTCTCCACCACACGGATAGAAGCGAACTACAGATGGCGCGTGGGTCGCGAATGACCCAAATGACTCTGGCGTTCGGAAACCATATCAACAATTCTTTCAGGTACGCATAGTGACTGGGTGTCTTTTCCCCCCACCGCCCCTTCCCTTGCGTTCGAGCGTATTCCTTGAGCATCATCTGGAACATGTTGCGGATACTGAAGTCCTCCGATTCGACGATTCGTTGTTTCATAAGATCTGCATCTAATCCCAGTTCCTTGAATCGGTGGGTGCGTGCATATTGCTCCCACAGCTTGCCGAATGAAGAATCATTAGAGGCTGCAACACATTGATTGAGAAAGTGTGTTTCAGGCGCAATGGCGATGCCCGGGTGTGACGTCACAAGCGAGCGCATGAGGGTTGTGCCAGATCTGGGAAGGCCAACGATGAAGATCGGCGAATCACTCATACTCATTCATGGGGGAAGAACGGTACCATTCCGAAACTGATGAACACCGTCGCAGATGTCGGCGATAGGCAGGCCCGTCGCTCGGATTAGGTTCGGCCGTCAAGCAACTCCCGAGCTTCAAGTTCCGGCCACAGCGGATGCGCTACACCCAACCAGCCCTCCAGTAGAGCTGCGTCGTTGAGTATCTGTTCGAAGATGACGCCGGGAACGCTCGCCCCCGCACTATCTACTATCTGCACGTAAGCGTCATCTGCTCGGGTCAGCAGTTTCTTGCCGAGTCGCCGCATTGGCCTGGGAAGCCAATCCAGACGTGTGGGCCAGCCCGACTGCCAGAGCCAGAAAAGGGTTTTTGTGAACTGCGGCTTTTGCGATGTTACATTATATGCAATTCCAGGAGAAGGACGATTCTCCAATCCCAGAAAACGGAGGATATCGCTCCATCCCTCGAATGGAGACTTGACCAGATCCTCGAATCGTACGACACAGATCTGTTCACGAGGGAACAGCTCAATGTAAGGCTGCAGGACTTTCCAGTACAGGCTTCTCTGTACAAGCTGCCCGTTTGCGTCGGCAACCGCATCGACAAAGGACCGCGTTTCTCGACCTCTCTGCAGATCGTGTCGGTATTGGGCGCGAAGGCGCTCCACCGGGTTTCGAAGGCTCACGATGAGACGCACGTCGGGCACTACGCCGGCCATCCTTCGCGCTGCCTTCGGTGCAAGATCCGGATGGGTGCAACTGGGCGACGCCTCACCTGTTAGCGCCTCCTCTGGAGCCATCGAAAAGAACTCGGAATACCAGTGAACCCCTTTCCGCCAGTTCTCGTCTCGGGTGAAAAAGTCAATCCCCTTGAGGCGCGGCAGGACACATTCCGGTTGTACCTCCAGCCACCGAAACAGGGAGGTGGTACCGGATTTCATCGTGCCGATGACAATGAAGTCAGGCAAACGCAATTGTTGATTCCTCAGGAATGAGTCTCGTTTGTTGCCAGGTGCCTCGGCGCGATCTCGGAAACCTGAGAAGACACGCTTCGAAATCCGGAGCTCACGACGTGCTTGTGGACTCTGTCGCAGGCCTGAGTCTGGATCACCGAGAGTGGCGCTTGCTACCGCAGGCCCCGGCGCGAGCCCAATTCGTCGTTTGACCACACCCTGGAACTTTCGGGTCGCCTCAGCGAATAACCGTATTTCAGCAACAACGGAACAGTGAGGGATGTAACGAGCAGGTGGTCTCTAGTCTTCATCGACCGAACCCAACGATCGTCCAAACGCAGCTTTACTTCTCCCGTCTGGTAGCGGTTGACATTGCCCGAGACCGTGTGGTTCGTTTCAAGCAAAGCGGTCCGACCGTCCAGCAGCGGCAGTGTCGCGGGGTTCTCCCCCATGAGCTCGACGATTCGTCGAAGCGAGGGCTCCGGGTGAGAGATGAACTCCTCATAGGGGAGAAACATTTGCCCTCGCGCTCCTTTCGACCTGCGTATCGCATGAGCCGCGAGGTTCGCTCTCGCCCACCGTAGTGAATCAGAAGCTGCCGTCGACGGCCTTATTTGGATCCTCCCCCCGGTGAAGCGAGCCTTTCTACGCTGGCGAGAGAAGACCGAACCACGCGGGTCCCTGACCATGTGGAGAACGTAAGGAACGATCGTCGAGAGGTTCCACATATACTTCGCCAAGGCAGGGGATTTGGACGAATCAACTAAAACGCGCGCACCGCTCACCTCGGCTACACTGTGGAAGAGTGCCTCCATCGTTCTCGCATAATCCTCGGATGGGGCCCAGCGACGAAGGTCTCGATCATTGAGAAACTTCTGCGGGATGTAAGGCCTGAGACCATCCAGTGCCTGTGCGTCAGCGTACTTCGCTCCCGCAGCGGGAGCCTCTCGTGCCTCGATCTTCTTCATGGTTGTCGCGATCACTTCCGCCCAGAACGGACAGGCCTGCAGTTCCTCCCGACAGCCACACTTCACCCCACGGCGCGGGAATCGCAACCACAACCTATGGACTTCACCAAGATGAAAGAAACCATCAATTTCTCCAAGCAGATTTCCGAGGATTGTGCTTCCGCTGCGAGCAAAGCCAAGGATATAGAGGACCTTGACCTGCCTAGAAGTATCGTCGGATGATCTTACCATACCTGCTATTCGCCAGGGAACGCCCTCAACCCCGCGAAGAGCTCGGAGCAAGGAGCGTAGGGAGACCTTTGTGCCCCGCTTCTATGCGGTACCTGTAGACGACAATCAAGAATGTACGGCCGGGTCAACTTCTGGTCGCTCCGGAAGAGCGGCCACCCTTATTCATAGGGGCGAGGGCGAGTAGCTGCATCTCCAGATTGAGGGGTGCCGCCGCGGATGCTAAATGGCGGTCGTGCGTGAATCATCCGCCGTAAAGGAGCGGCTCATGCTCCTCGATCCACGCAAAACCCGGAACGCCGACAAAGCAATGCGGAAAAACATCAGTGAGGACGACCTGGACCCTTAGGACCCCGGCGAGGAGGACGCCGCGGCGCATCGTCCCGTGAATCGGCTGCTTTCCTCACACCCAAAGACTGTGAAGATTCGCAAGTACTCAGCTGCGCGATCGTCGGTGACTGGAATGACCCAGCAGCAGCACCATTTGTCGTCGCTTTGAGTTCCAGAGCGATGCCAATCCAATGAGCGGCCTCAGTCCAAGATGCGTCCACGGTCGTGTCCGAACTCGGCTGATACTCAACCATGACTCGTCGACCCAGCTGACCGTTTTCCAATAAGTCAATGAATCCATCCCCCGGAGCAATGTCTTCTCCAGTTCCTACCAGAAAACCGCCGACCGTTGCATTACCACCGCCCGAAAACGGGGCCAGACTGACCGTCGCGAAGGTATCAAATCCCCGGGCGGCATTAACTCCGGTCTGCACCACGGCGCCCGAACCATTTTCCCCGGAAAGGTCAAGGCCGGTGTGCTGTACTACCCCCCACCCGATCACCTGTTGTTCCTGCCCGTCAAAGTCAATCGTGAGCAACCCGCCGGAAGGAGTCGAGGATCTGCCACGAAACACGGAAAGTCTCCGAGAACCGCCACCGCGAATATGTGTCTCCACCAGATCCCACGTCATGCCTCCGCCACTCACCACTGGAATGTTCGTAGGAACGGAGGTCGTGCTGCCAACCCACACCAAGACCAACGCATTAGGTACCGGAGATACCGAAGGGGTTAGGAGGCTGGTTGTTCGCATATTCGTGCCGCACGCAAGGACGTCTACATTGATGTTTGGATTAGGAGGGCCTGG
>JBOHRW010000219.1:0-1596 GCA_050732935.1 Gemmatimonadota bacterium | reverse complement strand
CGCCAACGGCGTCGGCGGCCCGGCGATGGAGAGGCTGGCCGCGGCGGGCGCGCTCGCAGGAGTGATCGACTTTACGCTCTCCGAGCTCGCCAACAGCCTCATGGACGGGATCCACGCGACGGGGCCGCAGCGCCTGCGCGTCGCCGGCGAGCACGGGCTGCCGCAGGTGGTCGTCCCGGGGTGCGTCGACTTCTTCAACCAGGGCGCGCCTGCCACCCTGCCCGAGCGCTACCGGGGACGCAAGCGCTACTACCACAACCCGGTGGCCACGCTCGTCCGGCTGGAGGCGGGCGAGATGGCAGAGCTGGGCGGCGTCGTCGCCGAGCGGCTGAACGCGGCGCGGGGGCCGGTGCGCGTGGTCGCGCCGACGCGAGGCTTCTCCCTCGCCGACGTCGAGGGCGGCGACCTCTGGGACCCCGACGCCGACGCCGCCTTCCTCGACGCCCTGGCCGCGGCCCTGCGTCCCGACATTCCCTTCGAGCCCCTGGAGACGCACGTCAACGACCCCGCGCTCGCCGACCTCGTCGCCGGGCGCTACCTCTCACTCGTGGAGGAATCGACGCATGCCTGACACCGACCGGCCGGCCTCCCACTGCCTGCTCGACCTCGCTCCACCCGACATCCAGTGGTTCCTCGACCGCTCCGACATCGTGCTCGTCCCGATCGGGAGCTGCGAGCAGCACGGGGCGCACCTGCCGCTGGGGACGGACACGATCACGGCCCTCGAGGTGGCGCGCCGGGCCGCCGAGAAGGCGGATGTCCCCTACGCCCCGCCCTTCTGGGCCGGGTACTCCCCCCAACACCTGCGCGAGACCGAGGCGGCCGTCGGCACGATCACCTTCCGGGCCGCCACGCTCCTCGAGGCGTGGTACGACATCTGCCGCAGCCTGATCCACCACGGGTGGAACAAGCTCGTCTTCGTGAACGGGCACGGCTCGAACACGAAGATCATCGACCCCCTGCTCCGGCGGGTGCGCTACGAGACGGGCGCCTTCGTCGCCCTTTTCAAGCCGTACGCCGAGCGCTACATGGGCATGGTTGGCGACCTCCTGGAGAACCCGCCGGACGAGACGCCCGGCTGGCATGCGAGCGAGCTCGAGACGTCGCAGGTCCTCGCACACGACGGGACTCTCGTCCGGATGGAGCGGGCGGCCGAGGACCGGGCGCAGGCGCCGCCCTGGCTCCCGGGGACCTTCCTCAAGGCGGACGGCGCTCCCGACGTCGAGTTCCAGGGCTACCAGTACTTCGTCTTCCCGATGGATCACGGAGAGTTCTCGAGGACGGGCGTGATCGGGAACCCCTTCCGCGCGACGGCGGAGAAGGGCGAGCAGGCGCTCGAGCGCTTCGCCGACCACCTCGTCGCCGCCATCGAGGAGTTCCGGCCGCTCGACGTGGCGGTCACGAAGCGCGCGTTCGAGGAGCGCGTGTAGTGCCCCTTCCGGTAATGCTGCCCAGCTTCTGGGTCGCGAGCACCAAGCCAGAGGTCGCACTCGTCCGCAGCCAAGGCTGTCAGCCTTGGCAAGGGCGAGGGTGGGCTCTGGCGCCGCGCGGGCCAGGAGCCGACGAGTAGCGCCGGGAGGGGCACGACCTACGCTC
>JBOHRW010000218.1:0-36893 GCA_050732935.1 Gemmatimonadota bacterium | reverse complement strand
CATCGCTCGCCCCCGACTCGACTTCCCGGATGCCGCGCGTGATGGTCGAACGCGAGATCCCCGTCGCCCGCTCCACCAACGCAATGCCCCCATGGCCCAGCGACATCGCTTCCGTCGCCGCCCACAGCCGCCGCGACCGTTCCGTCAGCGACCCCGACAGCGCCGCGTACTTCGTGCCTACCGTGGCCGCGTCCATGCCCCAAAGCTACATCGACGCCGACTCCATATCAATCAGTTATTATGTCACATGCCCTAAGGACCAGGTCAAAAGCGTCCGGCCGCACGAAGTTGCGCATGTCTTGCTCAACCCACTCAACCTGCACATTCTCCCGGTCCGCGTGCGCTCTCGCCTTTCGGAGTAGGAAGGCCGACCTATCTACGCCGGTCACGTTGAACCCCTTTTTCGCGAGAAGGACGGAATGCCGCCCGGGGCCACAACACAGGTCCAGCACGTCGCGGCCCCCAAAGCCCGTGAGGTTGAGGATATTCTCGACCTGGTCCTCCGCGCTCTGGAAGCGCTCCTCCGAGAACATGATTGGGTAGAGCGTCTCCCAGAACGATTCATCTTCGAACCACTTAGCCATTACAGCTCGCCTGCGCCTCCCGCCTCTGGGCATGCATAACTTGAAGTAGCTGGTTCCATGTAAACCCAGTATCAGGGCGAGCGGTCGCGGTTTATTGCTGCGGTGCCGTGTGTCGGTGAATCGTGCATCTCGTTGCGGGCCTCCCCCAGATATCCCACCTGACCTGCGCGGCTGCGCTTCGTGATCTCCCGCCATCGGCCGACCCCAATATGGGTATGTACCGCGAGCAGCCCCATCGGTCCAGCGATGCACCCGGCCGGGTTGCCTTCGAGTCGACCGGCAACTGGGCGTGGCCCTACGACCTGTTGGAGGGGATCGAGACTAGGCTGGCTCACCTCCAGAAGGTCAAGGCGATCGCCTTGGCGAAGCTGAAGAACGACCACGCAGCCGCGGGGATCCTCGCCCAGCTTCTCCGCCCCGACTTGTTGCCGACCGTTGGGGCTGCCAAGGAACCCCCGGGTGCCAGAGTACACAGGGCGGGGCCGGATCTCTCCTCCGCGCCGTTTAAACGAACTGGCCCTGAAACTCGTCCTATGCTTCAATCGTTCTATAGGCTAGCCGCCGTCCCCGACGAGCACCCGGCTCATACCCCCGTATTTCTCGAAAGGCTGGATCCAATGAGACGAACCCGGTCCGTTTGGCTCGCTCTGATCCTTCTCTCCGGGGCGGCTTCGGGCGCCGCCCAGGAACCCGGCCGACCAGGCGCAGAGGTCCAGGGCCGCGTGGTGGACGCGGAGGCCGGCGACCCGATCCCCGGAGCCTCGGTCGCGATATGGAGCCCGGCCGACAGCTCAATCGTCACGGGGGCTGTCGCCCAGACGGACGGATCGTTCCGGGTCCAGGGCATCCCGCCTGGTAGCTATTACGCACAAGTGACCTCGATCGGATACGCTTCCCACCGCTCGGCCGACTTTACGATCGGGGGCGACTCGCGGCAGGTCGATCTCGGGGTCATCCGGCTCGCCCAATCCCTCGTCGAGGCGGAAGAGATCGAAGTGGAGGTCGAGCGGCCGACGGTCACGCTGGAGCTCGACCGGAACACGTACCTGGCCAGGGATATCGCTCCCGCTGCGACCACCGCGAGCGAGGTGCTCGAATCGGTACCCTCGATCGCGGTGGACACCGAGGGGAAGGTGAGCCTTCGCGGCAACGAGAACGTGGCCGTTCAGATCAACGGCCGGGCGGCCCCCGTCCGCGGTGAGCAGCTGGGCGCCTACCTCCAGCAGCTTCCCGCCAACGCGATCGACCGGGTGGAGGTGATCCCGACTCCGTCGGCCGCCGAGGACCCGGAGGGGATGGCGGGGATCATCAACATCGTCATGAAACAGAATGCCGACCTTGGCACGAGCGGCGGGGTCACCCTCGGTGCGGCGACGACGGAGCGCTATAACGTGGGCGCCAACTTCGGCTACCAGGGCGGGCCGATCAACCTGTTCACGACCTACGGATACCACAACAACGAGCGCGATATTTCCGGGATCAACCACCGCGACCGCATCGACGCGCTGGGCTCTTCTCTATCGCTCACCGAACAGGATGTGATCGAGACGACGGATCGCCAGGGCCACAACCTCTCCACGACGCTCGACTACCAGCTGGGGGAGCGCGACGTGCTCACCAACTCGCTCGTCATGAACCGCCGGAGCTCGAGCGAGGATGCGTTCAGCGCCTACACCGAGCTTGACGGGTCGCGCTCGGTGACGGCCCGCTACGCCCGCCCCCGCGAGGACGAAGAGGATTCGTTGCTTCTCGACTACACCTTGGCCTTCAAGCGGACCTGGGAGCCGCGCAGCCACGAGCTGTCGACGGAGCTCCGCTTCAATCGGGCCGACGACGAGGAGCAGACTCTGCTCTGGCGCCAGCCGACAACCGAACCCATCTCCAGGATCGAGGCCGAGAGCAACGACACCGATGCCCTCACGCGTGAGCTGATCGGACAGATCGACTACACTCGTCCTCTGGGCGAGGAGACCAAGCTCGAGGCGGGCTACAAAGGGAGCGCCCGGTGGCTGGATCGGGAGTTTCTCATGTTGGAAGATTCGCTCGGAACGGGGGACTTTGTCCGGAGCGATCTGAGCAACGCGTTCGACTTCGACGAGCAGGTTCAGGCGGTCTACGGAGTAGTGAGTCGAGGCCTCGGTAAGTTCGAGCTCCAGGCCGGCCTTCGGGCGGAGTACGCGAGCCAGGACTTCGTGCTCAGCGAGGAGAGCTTCCCGCACGATTACACGAGCCTCTTCCCGAGCGGCATCGCCGTCTATAACGCGAGCGAGGCCACCCAGCTCAAGCTCAGCTACTCGCGCCGGATCCGCCGCCCAGGGTCCTTTGAGCTCAACCCGTTCCCGGTCTTCTTCGACGTACAGAACGTCTTCATCGGAAACCCCGAGCTCGATCCCGAGTACACCGACGCGCTGGAGCTGGGCTTCACGCGCTCGGGAGGGCTGGGGTCAGTCCAGATCACGCCCTTCTACCGCCACACGAGTGACATCATCCGCTTCGTCGTCGATACCGACGATGTCGTGGACGGGCGTGAGGTGACATCGATCCGCTTCGAGAACCTGGCCACCAGCGACTCATGGGGCACCGACGTCAACGGGACGCTCGAGCTCGGCGAGTGGTTCGATGGCATGGCGAGCTTCAACCTGTTCAAGATGGTCACCGACGGCGGTTCGGCGACGAGCCTCTCGAGCAACGCCGTGACCTGGTCCACGCGCTTGAACGGCACGGTCCAGCTGAGCCCCACCTTGAGCCTTCAGGCGATGACCTTCTACCGCGCCCCGGTGGAGTTCGAGACCGGCGAGTTCTCGAGCTTCAAGATGACGAGCATGACGCTACGAAAGAAGCTATGGGACGATCGGGCCAGCCTGAGCCTGCGGGCCGTCGACCCGTTCGACACGATGCGCTTCCGCGTGGAAGTGGGTGACGACAATCTCGTGCAGATCACCGAGCGGGAGTTCGACGTCAGGAGCCTGCAGCTGACATTCCAATACAACTTCGGGAAGCCGGCGCGGGGCCGGCAGCCGCGACCCGACGCCGGGGAGGAACCGCAAGGGATTTTCCCGTGAGGGCGGGCTCACGGCGATCCCCCTGGTGGAGGCAGCCGGAATCGAACCGGCGACCTTCTGCTTGCAAAGCAGATGCTCTCCCAACTGAGCTATGCCCCCCACCGGGGAGGAGGGTTCACGCCTGAAGGTACTCGGTGAGCGGTCTCCGCGGGAATCACCGCTGCCAGGGGCGTCACCATGACGAAGCCAACCGCCACAGCTTCCCCGGTCGCGACGACGCCCGCCTATTCCGTCTCTGCCGCCTCGGCCTCCTCCGGAGTGAGGACCTCCACGGTCAGCGCGAACGTCCTCTCTTCCGACGGCTTCAACGCTCCCACGCCTAGCACCTGACGAGCGAGCTCCTCGCCTTCCTCGTTGCGGATGACCAGCACGACGGAATACTCCCATGGCTCGCCGCCCACGGCGTGGCGGATCGTGCCTTCGACCCGCAGCGGAGCGGAGCTCGACCAGGTGGGCTTCGCCGAATGGGCATCGAACCGCAGATGATGCAGGCAGCCCGGGCAGACGCTCGCGCTTTCGAGAATCGTCGACTTGCAGATCGGGCAGGTGCGCACCTGTCCGGGAACTGTTTTCATTCGGCTCATGAAGCGGAGCCGGATTCCACTTTCACCCTCGATGTTGGCAGCTCCTTTTCATCCCAGCCGAACTCGACCTGTCCCCGCATTCGTGATCCCGCCGCGACGGTCAGTGATCCGGCCTTGAGGTCCCCATTCAGCACGCCGGTCTCGAGTAGCTCGACACGGGAAGCTGCTTCGATGTTGCCTTCCAGTTCACCACCGATGATGACGGTGCCGGCGCGCACGCTGCCGGTCACCTTCGCGCCCGGTTCGATGGTAAGGTCGCCCTCCACCTGCACGTCCCCCTTGAACTTCCCGACCAGGCGTACATGGCCTGACCCCTCGATCTTGCCCTCGATGGTCAGATCTGCCGCAATCACGGACTCCATCGACTCACGCTTCTTCGACCGACCTGACACGTCCTGTCTTGACGATCCCCTGGCGAGCGCGTCGTCTTCCTTGGGAGCGGCTGGATCCCCGGATACGAGGACCGGCTCCTTCGTTGCCGGTTCTTTCCAGATGGCCATGGTCCGCAAGCTCCTATCCACGGGGGAAGAGTTGGCAGTGTTCGAACCTGATGCATAAGCACAAACCGTTCTGCGCTGCAAGACCGAAGGCACCCGATTCGTGGTATGGAACAGAAGAATCACGCAAGGAGACGGAACCGTTCCGGCTCTCTCAGGCCAGTGAGCGCTCCCCCTCGGCGACCGCGAACCCACTCCGGGGGATTTCCAGCTCCGGCATGGGCGGGGCCTGAAACAGCCGGCGGCAGGGCTTGGCGATCCACCGCGCCCAGCTGGCCGAGCGACTCACCCGGGCGCTGTCGGTGGCGATGCCAGTGTTCGCGTACATCTGTCGATAGAGCTTGGAGATCAACACGAAGGCGAGTCGTGCCTTCAGCGACTCGAGGACCCGGGACCGCCTCCAGACCGCCGGGAGCCCATAGAAGCGATCCCACACCTCCTGGGTGCCCTGGCGGATCTCGTCGGCGGACATGACCGGATGGGGCATGTACATCTTGGGTCGAAGAGCCTGAGGTATGAGCCAGTGGCGGGTCAGCGGAATGCCGTCGATCCGGGTCGGATCGTTCTCCATCTCCTTTTCCCAGCGCTGGAAATCGATCGTCCCGGGAAAGGGCGTCAGCATCACGAACTGAGCGAACGTCACATCGGCCCGCTCGGCGAGAGCGGCGGTCGCATCGAAGGTGTCGGGTCGGTCGGTGGGTAGGCCGAAGATGAAGGAGCCCAGGACGTGGACGCCGTGCTCCCGGAACGTCCGCAGCCGCTCCACGAGGTTCTCGCCGGAGAGATTGAAGTTTTTGAAGACGGCCTTCAGTCCCTCCTCGGTGACCGATTCGACTCCGACGAGGGCGCCCTTGATGTTGGCCCTCCGCATGGCGTCCAGGAACTCCGGATCCTCGGCGGCCTCCATGGTGATCTGGGTGAAGAACACCATGTCCTCGGGGAGCTCGGAGAGGCGGTCCATCAATTCGAACCGCTCGTCGCGAATGGCCTTGAGCTCGTTGTATCGGCCCGGATCGCTGCGGCGCTCGGCCAGCTCCAGGTCCCGGAGCGGGACCGGATAGAAGTTGTCGTCGGCCAGCGCGATGAAGCGGTACCCCAGGCGACGAAGCTCGACGATCTCCCGGATCACGGCATCGGAGACCCGCTGGCGCGGTTTCTGGCCGTCGGTCCGCCATACCGAGCAGAACGAGCAGTGCTTGGGGCACCCGCGCACCGTCTGGACCGAGCCCCACATGTAGCTGTCCGGGGGAATCAGATCCCACCGCGCCGGCACGAATTCATCGGCCTCGATGCGGCCCCCTTCGTAGAGGCGCTCGGGCCCGCCGTTCATGCAGTCGGCGGCCACCTGGCTCCAGACGACGTCCCCGTCGCCCTTCACGACCGCGTGCGCGCCCCCGAGCTCGTACGCCTCCTCCGGATACAGGGTGGCGTGAATCCCGCCGAACACCACGTACGCACCGCGGTCCCGGGCCATGCGCCCCACCTCGTAGCCGCGCAGGGCATTGCCCGTGTGGATCCCGATCCCGACCAGATCGCCGGGTCCGATTCGCGCCGGGTCCACGGGTTGGAGCGATTCGTCCACGACGACCGGGTCCCCGAGCGAGCGAGGTGTAGCCCCCGCGAGCACATAGAGCCACCGCGGTGTGATCACGCCGATCCCGTACGACAGGTGATTGGGGTTGATCAGGTGCACGCGCATCGAGTCATCCCCTTCGTCTGGCCAAGTTTCAGGAGTCGTCTCGCCGGCCCTCGAACATAGCCTCCGCAGGGCCTGCTGGCGATTCCCACGGAGCCAACCCGACCATTCTACGGGTCGAGGGCCAGCTCGATCAGGGCGGGACGTGAGGCACGATCCGTCACGTAGTCCTCCACCTTGCAGATGAAATCGTCGACGTCGATCCCCATCCAGGTATGGCCGGCTCTTCCGCTCAGACGGTGGATCCCACGCTGAGCCTGCCGTCGGCCGGCGGCCAGGTTCCCGCGATGGAGGTTCAGGTTGGCCGCCGATACGTGGATGATCCCCTGCACGAACCTGGCGTGAGGGCTCGTCCGCCCGGCGGCGTGCCAAAGTTGCTCGAGCACCTCGTGCGCCTCCCACCAGTACGCGAAGTTGTAAAGGTCGACGCCGTGGAGCCAGGGCTCGAGCGAGCGCCAGTCTTCGGGAGACCAAAGGGCAAGGGCCGGGAGCGGCTCTCCGTATGAATGACCATCGGGATCGCGGTGAGGATGAGGGTTCAGGCCGGGGACGAAGCGATAGCGAGGCAGAGGGCGGGAAGAGTACCGGGGCCAGTCGGGGTCCGGCGGGGATGGTTCGCGAAGATGGGTTCCGGTCATGGGCGACTGTCAGAGTCGAGCTTGCGGTCTGAGTCCAGGGCCTCGCCTTCCACGAGAGCAGTGAACGGGCGTTTGGGCGACCGATAAGATATCCGGGGCTCGCGCGAGAGCGACCCGTTCGATCTTGACGGATTCTGCGCCATCACCCTACAAATGGGGCGACACTTCCCTCCCATAGCTCTTGGAGGCCTGCTTGCGAACTCCGGTCCTGCGTTCGATCGGGAAATGGCTCGAGGAGATCGTCCCCGGCGAGGGCTCCTTCCGCAGGCTGTCCGACGGCATCACGAGCCTCGAGTCGCTCGGCCGACGCTTCGAGAGCGCTGTTTCGCGCCGCCGCGCGCTACAGTGGATGGCCGGCTCCGTCGGGGCGTTGGCTCTCGGATCGCAGATCGCGTGCGAAGGAGAAGCCGGCCCGGCCGGTCCCGCGGGTCCGACGGGTCCGACCGGGCCCGCCGGGCCTACCGGGGTCACCGGTCCCCCCGGGACAGGCCCCACCGGGCCGTCCGGTCCTACAGGTCCCACGGGGCCGACGGGCCCCACCGGCGGGACG
Organism: Gemmatimonadota bacterium; assembly: GCA_050732935.1. Classification (GTDB taxonomy): domain Bacteria; phylum Gemmatimonadota; class Gemmatimonadetes; order JACCXV01; family JAHWKZ01; genus DASRVA01. The sequence goes on along the minus strand of JBOHRW010000218.1, from coordinate 29,282 downwards.
GGGCCGACCGGAGGGACCGGTCCTACCGGACCCACGGGGCCCACCGGCGGGTCTGGCGGGCCGACCGGAGCGACCGGACCCACCGGCCCCACCTGAGGCTAACCATCCTGAAGGCCCGCTACGGGTCCGCCTGCAGTCCCTGAGGTGAAGTCGGTCTGCCTCTGCATGATGGTGAGGAACGAGTCGCGCGTGGTTCGACGAGCGCTCGACTCCGCGGCCCCACACGTGGACGCGTGGTTCGTCTGCGATACGGGCTCCGACGACGAGACCCCCGAGATCGTCGAGCGGCATATGGCGGCCCTGCCTGGCCGCCTCCACCGCACGACGTTTCTGGACTTCGGGAGATCCCGGACGGAGACCGTCGTCAAGGCCCGCGCCTTCTGTCTCGAACGCGGTCTCGATTACCTGCTGCTTCTGGACGCCGACGAGGTGATCGAGATCCAGGACCGGCGCTGGAAAAAGCGGCTTCGTGGCTGCCCCTATCTCCTCCTCTACGACGACCTGCTTTCCTACCGGATCCAGGCGCTCGTCCCCGCCTCCGTCCCGTGGCGGTACGTAGGCCGGACGCACGAGTACATCGAGCCGCTGCGTGCCTGCCCACCCGCCGAGCCGTTCGACGGCATCGTCCTCCACGACCTGGCCGACGGAGGCTGCAAGACCGACAAGTTCGATCGCGACGCTCGACTGCTCGAAGAGACGCTGCGCGAGGATCCGTCCGACGAGCGCGCGTGGTTCTACCTGGGAGAAACCCATCTAAACGGTGGTCTCGACACGTGGCGGGCCCTCGAGGCCTACTCGCGCCGGGCCCGGATGGGGGGCTTCGGGGAGGAGGCCTGGTACGCGTCGTACCGTCGGGGCACCTGCCTCAAGCGGCTGCCGGGAACCGTGGGCGGGGTGTGGCCGGCGATCGGGGCCTGGTTCGAAGCCTGGGAGCGGCGTCCCTGGCGAGCCGAGCCTCTCCACGAGATCGTGCGCACCTGCTGCGAATCACGGCCTCCATCTGCTCGGCGCGATCGTTGGCGAGCATGCGGTCCACTCGGTCCTCCCCCGTCCCGAGCGGGCGTCCGACATCCTCTTCGTCGATCGGGTGAAGAACGGACCGGGTCTCCTCGACTGGACCTCGTTGTGCGAGCACGCAGTCGGCGAGGTGGAACGAGCCCGCACACTCGCCGAGGAGGCCCTCCGCGATCCAGCGATGGAGGTCGACGCCGAGCGAATTCGCAGGAACCTCGCCTTCTTCGAGTCGGCGCCGACGGAGATCGACGAAAAGCGAGCCGTCGAGAGCATCCTGGGAGCCTGCGCCTACCTGCGGGAGCGGGGGCTCAACCTCTCCTGCGTCGCGGTCGCCGATGGATTCGCGAAGCGGGACCGGTTCGCGACTCTCTTAGGGGGGAACGTGCTACCGAGGACGTGGCGGCTCGACTTCGACCGCTCGATCTGTTCGTACTACGTCCCCGGACGGCGGGACGAGGCGGCCCGCCTGACGTTCGAGCTGGCGCGGCGTCATGACCTCCCGAAGGAAGAGCGCGAGGCCGTGTGCCGGAACCGACGCTTCTACGTGGAGCCGCTACCCGAGCGCGTCCTTCGCCCGACTCCTCTGCGACTCGAGCCGGGGGCCCTCACTCCGGGCTACCGAGCCACCAATCCTTCGGCGGCGCGAGGTCCCGATGGCCTCATGGTTCTCGTGCGGACGGTCAACTACGAGCTCCAGCCGGATGGCAGCTACCTCATGCCGGGCTTCGCCCACACCCGGAACCTCCTGGGCGTCCTGCACCCCGACGGCCGGGTGGTCGAGACTCGCGAGCTCGTCGTCGACTGTCCCGTGCCGTTCGATTCCGGGCCGGTCCGCGGATTCGAGGACGCGCGGCTGATCGTCCCGCCCGCAGAGACGGGGTGGGTCTGGGCGCTGGCCAACCACACGCACCCGTCCGGCAACGGTCGACGCGCGATGTTCCTGCTGAAGGTGGAGCTCGGGCCGGATGCGGCCCTAATCCGCGAGGCGCTGCATCTCCATGGTCTCCAGGACCGGAAGCATCAGAAGAACTGGATGCCGGTCATCGTGGACACCGAGCTGCTGCTCGTGTACAAGTGCCATCCGCCCGTCGTCGCCCGACCCGATCCCCGGAGCGGCAGGTGCGAGGTCGTCCGGATCCAGCGGCCCGCGGCCTGGTGCGGGGATCTCCGCGGCGGTTCCCAGCTCGTCGCGGTGCGCGAGGAGTCCGGGGAGATCGGGTACATCGCGTTCGTGCACGGGATCCTCGAGGAAAGGCCTCGAAGGCTCTACTTCCACGCCCTGATCCGGTTCGACCGCCGACTGGCGCTCCGCGGGCTCTCCCGCCCCTTTCTGCTGCGGGACCGTCAGCTTGAATTCGCGGCCGGGCTCGTCGTGGACGGAGACGACCTCGTGGTCAGCTGGGGCGAGAACGATGGCGACGCCTGGATGGGGCGGATGTCGGTCTTCGATGCCCTGGATCTCTGCGAGCCGATCGGCTGACCGACGCCGCTCTACTTTCCCCTCACGATCCCGTACATGACGGTCTCGTAGTGGAGGCCCTTGATGGCGAGCTCGAAGGCCTTGACGAGGTAGGCGCCCGGGAAGCGGTGGACCCGACGCTTGTGGCGGTAGAACTCCTGGTTGAGCCGATAGAGCAGGCGTGCGTCCTCGAGCGACAGAAGCCGGCTCTGGACGTCCTCCCGGAGCCGATCCATGGTTCCGCGGATCTCGGCGAGCTTCCGGTCCGGGCGGCTGCGAACGAGCGTCTCGCGGGCCCGTTCCACGAGGCCCGTGAACTCGGAGAACTGCTCCTCGGAAAGATCGAGAACCCGGCGACCGCCTTCCTCCATGGCCTGGCGGCCGCCCCGCTCGAGGGCGCGGAGGCGCCGGCCGAGCTCGGACGCGGCGCGGACCGCCGTCCGCTGGCAGGCGAGGTCCCTGCGGTACGCCTTCATCAAGAGCCCGAAATATCGTGCGCGCTTCTCACGAACGAGGCCCTGTCGCCACAGCGACCGGAGGGCTGCGCGTAGGTCGGAGTGCCGCACCGACCCGCCGCGGAAGATGTGCGGGTTCAGCCGATCGATCAGATCTCCCGCGCGACGGTAGATCTCGCCCGGACCGAACAGGCTCTCCAGGATGCGGTAATAGTGGCGCTGCATCTCGTCGGGGGTCATCCGCTTCGGCACGAGCTGGACCTCGTCGTCGGAATTGTTACCCGAGAACTCGGCCTCCAGGAGCCGCCCTTCCTCGCGCAATCGCTCGGCCAGGGGCGTGTGCGGGACCGGCGTCAGCATCCCCGCCATCGCCGTGGGGATCGCCACCTGCTTGGCGAAATCGGCGATGGCGTCGGCGGTCGAGGGCGTATCCTCGTCACCGCCGAAGATGAACCCCGCCATGACCTCGATCCCCTCCGACTGGATCCTCTCGACCGTCGCCGCGATGTCGACCTTGATGTTCTGCCTCTTGTTCATCGCCTTGAGGGCTTCGGGATCGGGGTTCTCGATCCCCAGGAAGACCTCGTTGAAGCCGGCCTGCTTCATGAGCGGAAGGAGATGCCCGAGCTTGGGCGATCCGAGGTCGAGGCTGGCCTGCGTGTAGAACGAGAACGGGTAGTCGTGCTCGCGCTGGAACTCGATCATCTCCTCGAGGATCGTCTCGATCGCCTGCGGGTTGCCGATGAAGTTGTCGTCGACGGTGAAGATCCCGCCCCGGTGCCCGAGGTGGAACAGGATCGCTAGCTCCTCACGGATCGACTCGATCGTCTTCGGCCGCGTGAATCCGCCGTTGAACTGGATGATGTCGCAGAAGTCGCACCGGAACCGGCAGCCGACCGTGGTCTGGGCCATGAGGGACCGGTAATCGTGGATGTCGAGGAGGTCCCAGCGCGGCGGCGGCGTGCGCTCCATCTCCTGGAAGATCGAACGGTCGTTGAGCGCCTTCCTCGATCCCGCCGATTGTCGGGCGATGGCGTCCGGGATGAGGAGGAGTGGCTTGTCCTCTCGGTGCCGGGCGAGATCTTCGTGGAGGAGGCGGTTGATCGCCTCCACCCACTGCCCGCCCTCGCCCCAGACGAGCAGGTCGAGACCGTCGTGGAGGACGCCGTCCGAAGGCGTCCGGGGCTTCAGCATCTGGTCCCTGTAGCTCGACGGATAGGGGCCGCCCAGAACCCACGGCGTGTCGAGCCCGCGCGCCGGACCGCTGAGGAGCTCGACCAGCGAGCGCTTCTGGACCGACATGGCGCTCGTGAAGACAGCGTCCGCCGAGGCGATCCGCTCGCGCAGATCCTCGTCCGAAGGCCGCTCCACGTTCAGGTCGATCAGCTCGAACTGCCAGTTGGGCGGCATGAACGCGGCGAACGTGATCAGGCCGAGGGGCGGGAAAGCGGCCTTCTTCCCGACCATCGGCATGATGTGCCGAAAGCTCCAGAACGAGTTCCAGGGGAACTCGGGAGAGATCAGGAGACCGCGTTTCGGGTGGTCGAAGGCCTCGTACGGGGACCCGTCGATCTCGAGCTGGACAAGAGGCTCCATTGTGCCCCCATTGTTAGCGCGAGCCGGGCGGGAACGCAACGATGGGAGGGGGCGGGCCGGACGCGCCCGCCCTCCACAGTGCCTCGAGATCAGGTCGCCGACGCGGTCTTTTTCTTGAAGAGCGCGGCGATCAGGGGCAGAATAGCGCCACCCATTCCGCCGGCGGCGACCTCGGTGGCCGCGCCGCCACTCGTGAGGAGGCCTAGAATCACGCCCCCCACGATCCCGAGGCTGGAATTCATCCCCACACCGGGGTTGCGCGACCGGGCGATCAGGCCACCGAGATTCCCGCCGATCAGCCCGCCGACGAGGTTGAGGATCAGGTCCATCTCCCCCCTCCTTCAGGATGGGTGCCGGAAACCGTCCCGCCGATCCGGAGATTCTCGGCCCGCCGGGCGAAGGGACCGCGACCCGCGGCCCGAGGAACGAACCTAGCCACCCCTTTCGGAGTACGCTAGCCTTCGAGTTGTCTCATACCTAGCTGTTCATAATCATCGCTATCATAGTTTGGAAGCTGGCTTCCTCCTTGCAGGAAGACGGAGGCATGCTGAAGGTCGTGGTGCTCATGAAGGATGGTCGCCGGAGGAAAGGCGTTGCCGATCGCTTCGACCCGGAGAGGCCGTTCCTGCTCCTCAGGCAGGTGGATATGGCGGGACGCCCGACCGGCTTCGTGGACGTCGAGATGAAGGACGTCCGGGCGGCCTTCTTCGTCCACGATCTCGCGCTGAGCCGGACCAGCCGCCACACGATGCACGATGCCCCGATCCAGCCCGGTCTTCCGGAGGCGGCGAAGGGCACGATGGTGCGGGCGCGGTTCGAGTGGGGCGAGGTCATGGACGCTGTGATCTACGACTACGAGCCGGAAGCCCCGTGGTACTTCCTGTACCCTCACGGCCCGCTGAACCGGGCGTACAACCTGGAAAGGGTCTACCTCACCCGCGGCGCGATCCGCGAGATCAAGGTGCTCGCCACGCCGGCCACCCCCTCCAGCTCCTAGTGCCTCGCAGTTGACGCGGATCCCCGCAGCGACGCGCTGACACACGCAGCGGTCCCCCGCCGCCGGACACCGGACTAAGTTCGGTGAATGCGGGGTTCTGCGAGACGCGAGCGCACGCTGGTCGGCCTGGCGGCCGGCGCGGGCGCCTCCATCCTCGTCCTCGGCCTGGCGAGCAGCGAAGCCTTTCGCGCGCTCGAGCGCCGAACGGGCGACCAGATCCTGTCGATCGAGCGCGCCTTCACGGGAGGCGGCATCGCCGACTCCTCGATCGTCATCGTCGACATCGACAACCGTGCCCTCAGGCTCTACCAGGGGGACCTCGGCCGCTGGCCGTGGCCCAGAAACGCCCACGGGGCGATCCTCGAGTTCATCGGCCTGGGGGGCCCCCGCCTGGTCGGCTACGACGTCCTGTTCAGCGAGCCGGACCTGGGGCGGCCCGTAGCCGATTCGCTCTTTCTCGCGGCCGCCCGCGCCGGACCGCCCGTGGTGCACGCGGTCCTCTTCGACAAGCCCGACGCCGATCCGGCCGAGGCTGCCCGGTTCGAGCGGATGTTCCTCGATCGGGAGAATCGGCTGGCCGCACTCGAGCGCTTCGCCCTGTCGATCGATCCCGTGGACATCGAGGTTCCCTCGTACACGACCGCGGATCTTCCGCTCGCCGGGTTGCTCGAATCCGCGAGCGGCATCGGCGCGATCAACCGCTCTCCCGACCCGGACGGGGTCGCCCGGCGCGAGCACCTCTTCTCCCGCTTTCGCGGTCTGACCTATCCGAGCATGGCGCTCGCCCTCGCGCTCGGCGGTCGGGCCGGATACGACCGCCTCGCGACGGAGGACGGCGAGCTCCTTCTCGACGGCGAGGCTCTACCCCTCGAGAGCGGCCGGCTGCGCCCCCACTGGCGGGGCTCCTTCGTCGATCGACCCTATCGGGTCGTCCCCGCCCACGACGTGCTGAACGCCTATGCCCAGCTCGCGACCGGGGCCGAGCCGGATCTCGATCCGGAGGTCTTCCGCGACCGGATCGTGCTGGTGGGGTCGAGCGCCACGGGGGTCGCGGATCTCCTGGCGGGGCCCTTCGCGCCCGTGGAGCCCGGCGTCTTTCTCCATGCCACGCTCATCGACACGCTGCGGTCGAAGGACTTCATCCGCGTGCTCTCTCCGGTGTGGGCGTTGGCTTTGACCCTCGTTCTGACCTTCCTGAGCGGTTTCCTCCTGGCGCGGATCCGCTCGGCCCTGCCCGCCGCTCTGACCGCGGCGGGGATCCTGCTCGCGCTCGGCATGGTCGTCATCGCCACGTTCGTGGAAGCGGGATGGCTCCTTCCCCTGGCGGCCCCGGCGGTGGGAGTGGTCCTCGCGTATGCGGGGGCCATGGCCGGCAGCTGGCTGACCGAGGGACGGCGACATCGGGAGATCCGCGCCGCCTTCGGCAAGTTCATCCCGCCGGCCATCGTCGAGGAGATCGCCGTCTCGGGCGCCGACCCCCGCCGGGGGGAGCGCCGCGAGATCAGCGTGCTCTTCAGCGACGTCCGCGGCTTCACGACCCTTTCGGAGCGGTCGACCCCCGAGCTGGTGATCGAGACCCTGAACGAGTACATGGCGGCGATGGTGGAGATCGTCTTCCGCCACGGGGGCACGCTCGACAAGTTCCTCGGCGACGGGCTGATGGCGTTCTTCGGCGCTCCGCTCCCCGACCCGGATCACGCACGGCAGGCCTGCACGTGCGCCCTGGCCATGATCGCGCGGCTGGAGGGACTGAACGAGGCCTGGGAGGCGGGCGGGCGGCCACGCCTCGCGATCGGGGTCGGCATCCACACCGGTCACGCCGTGGTGGGCTTTGTCGGCGACCCCGAGCGACGCCTCGAGTACACCGCCATCGGCGACACGGTAAACGTCGCCAGTCGCCTCGAAGGGCTCACCAAGGAGGCCGGCGTATCCGCCGTCGCGTCGGCCGCCACCGTCCGGGCGGCGGGCGACGGTCTACCGGTTACTCCTCTCGGCAGGCGGACGGTCAAGGGGCGGGCCGAGCCGGTCGAGATTTACGCCCTCGACTTTCCTGGTTATGATTAGCCAGCGATGAACAACCCGTTTGTCGAGCAGCTGACCGAGGCGCTTCTCTCGGGCTCGGGTCCACTCTACCTGGTCCTCGCCCTGGTCGTGCTGGGCGCGTTCCTGATCCGGAGAGCGAGCCAGGACGAGGCCATCCGGCGGCGCGCCCTCCTGGTGGCCGGGCTCGTGCTGATCTTCGCCGTGCTCCAGATCTTCCTCGGCCGCATCCCGGAGCGGATGGCCGGCCCCGAGAACGCGACCTACGTCATCCTCAGCGTCACCGTCCTCGTCATCGGCTACCTGGCGGCGCTCCTCATCGGGACGTTCGTCGTCGTCGACCTCCTGCTCGTCCGCCAGCTCGAGTTCGAGATCCCGAACATCCTCCGGGACGCGACGGTGTTCACGCTCTTCTTCGTGGGGGTTCTCCTGATCCTCTACCGCCAGACGGATCTCGACGTGACCGGGCTGTTCACGACGGCGGGAGTCATCTCGATCGTGATCGGCCTGGCGCTCCAGGACACGCTTGGCAACGTCTTCAGCGGGCTCGCCATCCAGACCGAGCGCGCGTTCAATGTGGGGGACTGGGTGCGGTTCGGAGAGATGGAAGGGGTCGTCATCGACGTCTCGTGGCGGGCGACCAAGCTCCGCACCCGACAGAACGACCTGGTCATCATCCCCAATACCCAGATCAGCAACGACATCCTGATCAACTACAGCGCCCCGACGCCGATCCACGCCATGCGCGAGGAATTCGGGGTCCACTACCGCCACCCACCCGCCGACGTGAGAGCCGCGATCCAGGAGGCCGCCGACCAGACGGAGGCGATCCTCAAGCGCCCGCAGCTGAGCATACGCACGCATCATTACGGCGACTCCGCGATCACCTACCAGGCGAAGTACTGGATTAAGGACTATGCGGATAAAAACAGGGTCAGGAACGCGTTCAACACGCGGATCTGGTACGCATTCAAGCGCCACGGGATCGAGATCCCGTATCCCGTCCGGGACGTCTTCCTGCACCACATCACTCAGGAGAGCCTGCAGGCCCAGGTTGAGGAACGAGAGGGTCGCGCCTACCGTTACCTCAAGCGCGTGGAGGTGTTCGACGCGTTGAACGAGGAGGAGACTCGAGAGCTCGCCTCGCGCGCCCACCTCGAGCAGTACTTCCAGGGGGAGACCGTGATCCGGCAGGGGACGGCCGGCGACTCCCTCTACATCATCGACAACGGGCTGGTCGAGGTCATCATGAGCCAGGACGGACAGAGCGAGAGCCTGGCCCAGCTCGGGCCCCGCTCGTTCTTCGGCGAGATGGCTCTGCTTACGGGAGAGGAACGCACCGCCACGGTGGTCACGCTCGCGCCGACCGACTTCTTCGTCGTCGACCGCGAGGCGTTCCGCGAGACGCTGGAGAAGAACCCCGTCATCGCGGAGCGCATCTCCGAGATCCTAGCCCAAAGGAGGCGCGAGATCGAGGAGACCCAGGCCGCGCTCCACCAGGCTCACAGCCACACGATCGAGGAAGAGAAAACCCGCATTCTCGTCCGGATCCGCGACTTCTTCGGCTTCGACGCCATGGAGGGCTCATGATGCAACGCGCTTCGCCCATCCTGCTCGTCTGCGGCGGCGCCCTCGCCGCGTGGGGCGGCGCCCTCGCCCTGCCGACCCCGGCGATCGCCCAGGCGGATCTCGGAACCCTGCTCGCCGAGCGCCAGGAAGCCGTGCCCCGTGGCCGGCACGCCTTCCAGGAGACGTGGCTCATGCCGGCCCGGGGCCCCGACCCCGAGCGCAACGAGTTCGCCGGACGGGTCACGTTCTACCAGGATGGCCCCCGCGAGCGGATCGAGATCCGCGAGGTCGAGAACGGCGCCCTCGAGGACCCGATCGTCATCGTCTCGAACGGCCGTAGCTACCACCTCGTGACGAAGGTCGGGTCGACCCCCCTCATGGAGAGCGCTCCCGCGGACGATCCTCTATTGCGCCTGGTTCTGGCCGGTCCTCCCGGCGACGCGCCCCAGCACCGCACCGTGCCCGTGCCCGGTGGAGGGCAGGCCACCGTTCTCCGCAACGCCATCGAGCCCGACTTCGATTCCGGCGACGCCTTCCAGCTCCGGCTGCCGCAGGTCGGCGGCGGTCTTCTCAAGTCCGGGCTGTCCCAGTTCTCAGCCGCGCAGAATACCCAGCTCACGGCCAGCGCGGGGGCCCGCGGGGTCGACCAGATCCGCACCGCCAACGGCTCGATCTCGGTGACGCCGGATCCGGACGCGGTGCGCTGGATGGACGAGCAGTCGGTTTCGGAGGTCGATCTCGAAGAGTTCAAGCTCGAGGTCGGGCTGGCTCCCTACGATGCCCTGCCCGCCGGTGATGCCGGCGCGACCGGATCGGGAGGCGCCCGATGAGCGCGCCGCGGCTCTGCCCGTCGATCGCCGTGGCGATCGTGGCGGCTTCCCTTCTCGCACCCGCTCCGTCCGGCGCCCAGATTCTCGACCGTATCCTCGACAAGGCCGAGCAGGCGAAGGAGGTCGCCGACAAGGTGGGGGCGGCGGTCGTGCCCATCTCGACCGAGCAGGAGATCGAGATCGGGCGCGGGATCGCGGCCACCATCGCCGGCCATTACGGCGTGCTGTCGGACTCCCTTCTCACCCGGTACGTCAACCTGGTGGGGACCGCGGTGGCGGCCGTCGATCCGCGGCCCGACGTACGGTACCGGTTCGCCGTCCTGGACACCGACGACGTGAACGCGTTCGCGGCGCCGGGCGGCTACGTCTTCGTCACCCGCGGCGCGCTCGCGATCATGGCGGACGAAGCGGTGCTGGCGGGAGTCCTCGCCCACGAGGTCGCTCACGTCAACCACCGCGACGTCGTCGAGGAGATCCAGAGCCGCGCCCGCACCGAGATCGGCATCGACGAGGCCGCGGAGCGGATCGACATCACCGGCGAGGAGTATCTGCAGAAGGCGGTCGAGACGGGCGCCAGCGCACTGTTCATGGGGCTCTCGCGCGAAGACGAGCTCGCGGCCGACGCGTTCGGCGTTCGGGCCGCAGCCGCCGCGGGCTACGACCCCTCGGGTCTCCAGCGGTTCGTGACGGCGATCTCGGCCGCGCCCTCGGAGAAGCGCTCGCTCCTCACGAAGACGCACCCCGATGCCGAAGACCGGATCGCGGCGATCGAGAGCGAGATCGGGAAGCTGTCGGCCGGCGAACGGCAGGGCGTCACTGCGGCGGAGCGGTTTCAGGAGCGGGTGGCGGCGACGACGGGAGGCGGTGCTGTCGGGCGCTGACTCGCCGGTGGCTCAAGGGGCCACGCGCTGGCGGTCATGTTGCGACCGCCACCCGTTTGGCGACGAGCTCCAGCGCGTAGATCCCCAGGCACAGCGCGCCGACCATCTCCACCGCCTCCTCCGGGGTGGGTGGCCGGGCGACCCAGCCGAAGAGGTGCGCCTCCTCGCTGGCCGCGACCCAGAGGAGAGTGAAGCCGATCAGGAACCAGGCGAACTCGCGCCCGAGTGCGAGTCGGGCGAGGAAGCGCGGGTCGAGCCACCCCGCCCGCCAGAGCAGGATCCCCCCCAGCAGGAGCACGGCGACCACCACGGCGAGCCCGGCCGGCGACAGCACGCCCTCGGCGACCAGCCGGATCAGGTCGTGGAGGCTGCCAGCGTAGACGCCCTCGATATGACCGATCAGGCCGCCGAAGATGCTGAAGTAGTCGATCTCCTCGAAGCCGAGGAAAGCGTAGCCGCCGACCACGGCGAGCCAGGACCGGCGACCCGGCGCCTGCGTCCCCCGCGGGATCGCCCGGTAGATGACGATGGCGCCCCCCCAGTAGAGGAGCAGGCTGAGCGGCTCCCAGAGCCCCTGCTCACGGCTGAGCTTTCCGAACGGGCCCGGCGCCCACTCGCGCATGGCCAGCGCACCGGCGAGCGTCACTACCACCGTCAGCACCGCGAGGGCCGTCCTCCGGCGCGGCTCCTTGGCGGCCCACCAGCCCCGGATGGCGTCCGCGTGCCGCCACGTGTCCCACAAGAGAAGCAGGACCGCGGAGTACCCTGCGAACCACAGCCAGAGATCGCCTCCGTAGCGCTCGGGGATCTCCGGCACGAGCACGAGCCCGACGAGGGTCGCCAGGAGCAGCAGCGCCACCCTCCGGCCTTTGATCAGCGCGACCCCCCGGCCGCCGCCGCCGGTTCGGACCTGACCTGGACGCTCACCCTCTCCACACGGTCCCCTTCCAGCATCCGGTCGACGACCTCCATCCCCTGGACCACATGTCCGAACGCCGTGTAGCGCCCGTCGAGGTGGGGCTGCGGGGAATGGGTGATGAAATACTGCGAGCCTTCCGTGTCCTTCCCGGCGCTGGCGATGCCGACTACGCCGCGCTCGAACGGAACGCGCGTGAACTCGCTGCGGATGGCGAATCCGGGACCGCCGTAGCCGTCGCCGCGCTCGAAATCTCCGCCCTGGATGACGAAGTTGGGGACGACACGGTGAAAGGGGACGCCGTCGTAGCGCCCTTCCTGGGCGAGCTGGAGAACCGTCTGGACCGTGAGCGGCGCCTCCTCGGCATCGAGCTCGATCACGATCCGTCCGCGCTCCGTCTCCAGAACGAGCCTTGGACGGGCCCCCATCGAACGGAGGAAGGACCAGTCCACGCGGCGCTCCGGAGGATTCTCCACCTCCGGAACGCTCACTGGATGGCCGAGGAGCTCACCGAGCGCCATCGCCGCCGCCCGCCGCAGAACGGGGTGCGGCTCGCCCAGGGCCTGCCGAAGGACCGGCTCGGCGGCGGGATCGCCCGTATCTCCCAGGGCGCGGAGGATCTCCACCATCGGCTCGATGTCGTGCGGCGCGGCCAGCTCGCGATAAACGCGGCCCAGCAGCTCGGTGGCACCCAGCGGCCGGAAGAGAGAGTCGGCAAGCGAGGAAGCCGCCGCCGAGGTCGTGGCCAGATCCTTCCGCTCGAGCGCGACGGAGAATAGCCGGTAGTACTCGTCCACCGTCGCGACATCGCTTCGGTAGCCCCTCCGCCATCGCTCGGCCAGCCCGGCGACCGCCGCGGCCGCGACGCGCGGGTCCAGGGCAGCGGCTTCGAAGCGGAGCATGAGCCAGCCCGGATGACCGTCGTCGATCCCCAGCGCTTCGAGGAGATCGGCCCGATAAGGGGGGTTGTCGACCGTCTTGTCGCCGGTGATCCCGCTCAGGACGAGCAGCACGACCCCCGTCCCGCCGCTCTTCACCATGGCCGGGGTGAGCGCAGCCGAGACCTGCCACGGCATGGGGTTGGTCAGGTAACGCTGCGAGATCGTGCGCTCGGTCTCGAGCGGCAGCGAGTCGGCCTCCGAGAGCGCGCGGGCCGCCTCCACCGCCACGTGCACCGAGGGATCGCGGGCGGCGGACAGAAGCGCCTGGCGCACGGTCTCCCGTTCGGTGCGACCCGCGATGGCACGGGCCGCGTTCACCCGTGCCCGCCAGTCGACCGCGGATTCGAGCCAGTCGATGAGCCGCTCGTCGTCCTGCGGATCGCCGAGTCGTCCGACGGCGGTGAGGAGATAGAGGGCCGGCCGCGGGCCGCGGTCCGGCGACGGACCGGTCGCGCTCTGTCGACCGGCCCCGGCGGCCCGGGTGGATTGCGCCAGAAAGCGCGCGTCGAGGGCGCTCCGCAGATCACCGGCCGCGAACGCCCACGCGGTCGTGTCCTGCGCACGCCCGAAGTACCAGGCGGCGTCGGCCGAGACGGCGACGGCCTCGGGAGACCCGAGCGCATCGTCGAGATCGGTGGGTAGCATCGCGACGAGACGGCGGACCGCGGTCGGATCATGGATCCCACGGTAACCGTAGCGACCGATCGCGAGGGCCAGCGCGCCGCGCTCTCCCGGCTCGATCGCGAGTCCGGCGAGCCGGTGCAGCGAAGCCCCGTCCCCCGTCTTTCCCAGCGCCTCGAGGAGCAGGCGTCGAACCGAAGGTGCCGTCTCCTCCGCCAGCGCCTCGAGCAGCCGACCGGCGGCGGTCGAGTCGGCGCTCTGGCCAAGGGCGAAGGCGGCATCCGCCCGGACACGGGGGTCGGAATCCTCCAGCGCCTCGAGCAGCCCGGGGACGGCGGCCGGGTCCTGTACCGACCCGAGCGCGAACGCCGCACGGGCACGGACAACCGGGTCGGGGTCGTCCAAGGCCGCGACCAGCGTGCCGGCGTCACGCTCGACCTGGGCGTCGACCAGGGCCTGAAGGACCGGGTGGTCGAGGAGATCGTCGCTTGGACGCCCCTGCACCGCCGCGGGGGGGAATGCGCTGGGAGAGGTCGTCTGGCCGCCCGCGGCGACGGGCATCGCCAGAAGCGCCGCCAGGAACGGGAGGGGGAGCCTGCTCGATCGGATCATCATGCGCCGTACGATACCCGGCGTCCTACGACCCCACCAGCCTCGCTCGGCTTGAAGGCGAGCGCACGGCAGCGGTAGGTTCCAGCCGCCGAATGGCACGAGCCCGATCCTCGATGATCGTCGTCCTCGGCGGCCTCGGGCTCCTGGCCGGCTGCGGCCGCGATGAGCCCGAGCCGACTCCGGAGCCGGCTGACGTCTACTGGTCCGACGACACGCTGACGGTGGCCGAGATCGAGGCCGGCCGCCAGGACTCCACCTGGCGACGGACCGTGCGGCTGGACCGCAGGACCACCGTCGTGACCGCGCTGGACACGGTGCCGGTTCCCGAGGTGTGGGAGGATATCGGCGACGCGGCGATGCCTGGGGATCCGGGCCAGCCGGCGGACGAGACCGTTCGGCTTCCTCTGTTCGGGGATGTCGAAGGCCCCTCCGTCCTGTACGTGCAGATCCTCCTCGACCGCGCCCGCTTCTCTCCCGGCCTCCTGGACGGCAAGTGGGGGAAGAACACCGAGAAGGCGGTCTACTGGTTCCAGCGCCGCGAAGGCCTGCCGGCGACCGGGATCGTCGATTCCGTGACCCTCGCCCGGCTGCGCGCCCAGGCAGGTTCCCCGGGCTCGTTCCTGCGCGAGCACGTCCTGACCGTCGAGGACGTGGCCGGGCCGTTCGTCGCCATCCCGGCCGACGTGTACGCCCAGCGGCGTCTCGACTGCCTCTGCTATCAGTCGCTCTCCGAGAAGCTCGGGGAGCGCTTCCACGCGAGCCCGGCGATCCTCGCCGAGCTGAACCCGGGTCGCGCGCTGGATAGCCTCGCGACCGGCGACAGCCTGCTCGTTCCCGCTCTGCGCGTGGATCGGTGGGTCGTGACCGATACGCTCACGGCCGGCGACGGGCCTCGCGTGGCCCGCATCGTCATCTCCGGTCTCGGATTCTATCTCCATGCCCTGGACGATCAGGGGCGCGTCATCTACCACTTCCCGACCACGCTGGGCTCGGGCTACGACCCCTCGCCAGCGGGCGAGCTCGAGGTCGTCTCGGTCACCCCCGACCCTTGGTTTCACTATCAGCCCCGGCTCCTGAGCGGCGTCGATCGGGCGAAGCCGAATGCGCTCCTCCCCCCGGGACCCAACAATCCCGTGGGACGGATCTGGATCAAGCTCTCGGAGCCGCATTACGGCATCCACGGCACGCGGGAGCCCGCCACGATCGGCTACGAGACCTCGTCGGGCTGCGTCCGGCTCACGAACTGGGACGCGACCTTCCTCGGCGCACGGCTGGATCCCGGTGTCGTGGTGGAGTTCCGGCACACGCGGAGCCCGTCCCCCGAGGCCGGACCCGACAACCCCGCGGATTCACGCTTCCTCCCCGACCCGACGTGACGTCCGGACGGCGGTCTTGAAGTTTTCGACCGCCCGTCGTACGACGACCGGCGCCGCCAGGCGAACGATTCCCCAATAGACGATGGCGCCGACGCCGACGAGTACGACCAGCGATGGAAGATCGGCCAGTCCTTGTGGCAGCAGAAGGCGGGTCAGCATCACCACGCCGAGCATGATCAGCGATGCGATCGCCGGAACCCGGAATACTTCCAGGTAGTCGGCTCCCCGGAGCTCCAGAAACCGCAGGCTGATCCCGAGCTGAACGGGCGACGCGACGAAGAGGGCGAGCGTGTATGCCCAGGCCACCACGACCACGCCCCACGGCAGACCGGCGACCATGGCCCCCAGCGTCAGGAGAGCGACGATCAGCTCGACGCCCAGCCGCCACTTCGTCTCCCCGATGGCGGAAAGAGCGGTCAGCGGTCCCATGCTCAAGCTCCGGGCGACGGCGCCGACGGCGAGCGCCGCCAGGATCGGCGCGCTCGCCGTCCAGCGGGAGCCGAGCATGAGGGGCACCGCGTACGGCGCGACCGAGGCGAGGCCCAGGAAGACGGGCCAAGTGGCCAGCGCGAGCATCTCGGTCGACTCTTCGATCGCACGGCTCAACCGCTGGCGCTCGCCCTGCAGCCTCGAGAGCGTCGACCAGAGCACCGGCAAGACGCTGCCGTTCACGAGCGCCCACATCCCGTCGACGACCTGCAGCGCGACCGAGTAGTACCCGAGAGGCGCCGCGCCCAGCCCCATGCCGATCAGGAAGTTGTCGGCCCGCATGCGGGTGAAGCGGACCACGTGGAATCCCAGCATCGGGACACCGAAAGCGAGCAGCTCCCTGTACCGCGCCCAGGAGAACCTCCACGCCGGTCTCCAGGCGCTCGCCCGCCAGAGCAGAAAGACCATGGCCGCCTGATGGACGAGCAGCATGAGGACCAGGCTCCAGACGCCCAGCCCCCGGATGGCGGCCACGATCGCCACCGCCGTGGCGACGGTCTGACCCACGATCGATCGGATCGCCAGGGCCTGGAAGCGAAGCTCGCGGCGCAGAATGGCGTCCTGCACCGCGCTGAAGGAGGACAGGACGAACGCGATCGAGAGCCAGCGAATGATGGGCTCCAGCTCGGACTGACCCGCCAGGACGGCAAAGACACCGGCCGACGCGTAACCGAGCAGCCCCATCACCAGCCCGAGCGCGAGGCCTCCCCAGAAGGCGCTGTCCAGGTGTTCCGGCTCCAGGCGCTCCCGCTGAACGACGGCGGCGGTGATCCCCAGGTTTCGGAAGAGCTGCAGGAAGTCCACGTAAGCCGCCGACAGCGCCACGAGCCCGAATGCCTCCGGCGACAGGAGCCGCGCCAGGATCAGGTAAACCGGGAAGCGGATGGCCCGATCGCCGAACTGTTGAACCGCCGACCAGATCGTCCCGCGCAGGGCCGCTGTGCGCAAGTCCGTCGAGGGTTTCAGCCGACCCCTTCGGTCAGCAGCCTCGCCAGCGTCGCGGGGTCGACGTTGCCGCCCGAGAGAACCACCCCGACGCGGCGAAGCTCGGCCGGGATCGAGCCCTCGAGAACGGCCGCCAGGGCCAGCGCGCCCGTCGGTTCCACGACGACCTTCATGCGCGTGAAGAGAAGACCCAGCGCCCCGACGAGAGCCAGGTCGGGAACGCGCACGACGGCCTCCGCGCGCTCGCGCACGACGGGAAAAGTGAGCTCACCGGGCGTGTGGGCGCGGGCGCCGTCGGCGATCGTGTCGGGGGCATCGACCCTCACCCTCTGCCCCACCTCCAACGAGCGCACGGTATCGTCTGCGCCGGCCGGCTCGGCGCCGAAGACGCGCACCCCTTCGAACCTTGCCGCCGCCGTGGCCGTCCCCGCGAGCAGCCCGCCGCCGCCCACGGGGACCACCACGGCCTCGAGATCCGGCACGTCCTCCAGGAGCTCGAGCGCCGCCGTTCCCTGGCCGGCCATGACCAGCGGATCGTCATAGGGAGGGACGAGCACCCGCGCCTCCTCCTCGACGATCTGGCGGGCCATCTCCTCGCGGTCATCGACGAATCGATCGTACTCGATCACCCGCGCGCCGTACGCCCGGGTAGCCTTGCGCTTGGCCCGTGGCGCGTCGGCGGGCATCACGATGATGGCGTCGACGCCGGCTTCGCGCGCGGCCAGCGCGACCGCCTGGGCGTGATTGCCGGAGGAGAAGGCCACGACCCCTCGCTCCCGCTCCTTCGGCGAGAGCGAGCGGATCCTGTTGGTGGCGCCGCGGATCTTGAAGGCGCCGGCCCGCTGCAGGTTCTCGCACTTGAAGAAGAGCTCGCGGCCGCACCGCTCGTTCAGCAACCGGGAGGTGAGGACCGGCGTCCGATGGATGGCGTCGGCGATCCGTTCCCGGGCAGCGAGAACGTCGTCGAAATCGATCGCGAGCGCGATCCTTTCCTCAGCTCGCGGCTGGCGGCTGGACGTGGCGGAGATCTTCAGCCTGCGCGGGCCGCTCGACAGCGGTCGGCTCCCCCGCCAGCCTCGCCTCGGTCTCCGCTACGCGCCGCTTGACCGCCACCACGCAGTCCGGGTTCAGCGACATGGAGTCGATGCCCGCCTCGACCAGGAACTCGGCGAAGTCGGGGTGGTCGCTCGGGCCCTGGCCGCAGATCCCGACCTTCGTGCCGGTTTGCTTCGCGATCTCGATCAGGCTCTCGATCATCGCCAGCACCGCCTCGTTGCGCTCGTCGAAGAGCGCCGCCAGCCGTCCCGAGTCGCGGTCCACGCCCAGCACGAGCTGCGTCAGGTCGTTGGAGCCGATCGAGAACCCGTCGAAGCGCTCGGCGAACTGGCTGGCCAGGATCACGTTGGAGGGGATCTCGCACATGACATAGACCTCGAGACCGTCGCGGCCGCGCTGGAGCCCGTGATCGGCCAGCACGTGGAGGACCTGATCCGCCTCGTGGAGGGTCCGGCAGAACGGGATCATGACCACCACGTTGTCGAGCCCGATCTCCTCCCGGACCATCTTGATCGCCCGGCACTCGAGGGCGAACCCCTCGCGGTATTCGTCGCTGTAGTAGCGCGAGGCGCCCCGGAACCCGAGCATGGGGTTCGCCTCGGCGGGCTCGAACGGCCGTCCACCGATCAGGTCGGCGTACTCGTTGGTCTTGAAGTCGCTCATCCGGACGATGACGGTCGCCGGATACTGGGAGGCCGCGATCTTGGCGATCCCTCGCGCGAGGCGCTCCACGAAGTAGCCGGCCCGGTCGGCGTAGCCGGCGGTGAGGGCGAGGATCTGCTCGCGCGCCTTCTCGTCCTGGACCTCGTGGAAGCGGATCAGCGCCATCGGATGGATCTTGACGATGTTGTTGATGATGAACTCCATCCGCGCGAGGCCGATCCCTTCGCACGGCAGGCGCCACCAGCGGAATGCGGCGTCAGGGCTCGCGATGTTCAGCATGATTCGGGTGCGGGTCTCGGGTACGTCGGTGAGGTCGAGCTCCTCGGTCTCGAAAGGCAGGATCCCCGCGTAGACCCTTCCCTCGTCCCCCTCGGCACAGGAGAGAGTCACCTCCGACCCCGGCTCGAGCACCCGGGTCGCCTCGCTCGTCCCTACCACGGCCGGGATCCCGAGCTCGCGGCTCACGATCGCCGCGTGGCACGTGCGCCCGCCCTGATCGGTGATGATTCCCGCCACTTTTTCCATGATCGGCCCCCAGGCGGGATCGGTCATCTCGGTGACGAGGATGTCGCCCGGGTCCACGCGATCGGCCTCCTCCGGGCTCGAGAGCCGCACGACCCGGCCCACGGCGATCGCGCCGCCGACGGAGATGCCGCGCAGGAGGGGCTCGCCTGGATCAGCCAGCCGGTAGACCTTGAGCGAAGCCTGGTCCGCACGTGAGTGGACGGTTTCGGGCCGCGCCTGGACGATGAAGAGCCGTCCTGATTCCCCGTCCTTGGCCCATTCGATGTCCATGGGCCGGCCGTAATGGCGCTCGATCGCCGCCGCCCAGCGCGCCAGCTGCAGGATCTCGTCGTCGTCGAGGACGAACGCCCGACGTTCCACGGCCGAGGTCTCGACCGTCACCGTAGGCCCCTCGACCTTGCGGGCGTAGATCAGCTTCCTGGCCTTCTCGCCGACCTTCTTCTCGATGATCGGCATGCGGTCGTTGCGATCGAGCAGCGGCTTGAAGACCAGGTACTGGTCGGGGATCACGGACCCGGCCACGACCATCTCACCGATCCCCCACGAGGCGTTGATCAGGATCACGTCGGGGAAGCCGCTCTCGGTGTCGATCGTGAACATGACCCCCGCGCCAGCCTTGTCGCTCCGCACCATCTTCTGGACACCGAGCGAAAGGGCCACGACCGACTGGTCGAACCCCCGCTTCTGCCGATAGGCGAGGGCCCGGTCGGTGAAGAGCGAGGCGTAGCATTCGCGGCAGGCCTCGAGGAGCGCGTGCTCGCCCCGGATGTTCAGGAACGTGTCGAGCTGGCCGGCGAAGCTCGCTTCCGGGAGGTCCTCGGCCGTGGCGCTCGACCGTACGGCAACGTCGGTCCGCTCTTCTCCGTACTCCTGCGAGAGCTCGCGATACGTGGAGCAGACGGCGTCGCCGAGGTCGTCCGGGAACTCGGCCTCGCGGAAGAGGCGGCGGATCGCGAGCCCGGCCGCCGAGAGCCCTTCCTCGCCGCCCGTGTAGCCACGCAGATGCTGCTGGATCTCCTCGTCGATCTGGTTGTGCTCGACAAACCGGCGATAGGCGGCGGTGGTGATGGCGAATCCGCGGGGAACCCGGATCCCGACGTCGTGGAGCGCCGAGATCATCTCGCCCAACGAGGCGTTCTTTCCGCCCACGAGCGCGATGTCGTCGGCGGTGAAATCCTCGAACCAGCAGATGTAGCTTTCGTCCTGGCCGGCGCTCATGTGCCCCCATTATCGAGGGTCCGCCAGCCGAGGACAAGAGGATGGCTTACAGCAAGAAGCCCCCCTCCGGGTTCGGAGAGGGGCTTCTAGGGGATCCTGGCGGGGTCGTCAGGCGATCAGTTGGTCTCGCCCTCAGGCGGAGCGGCCGGTTCGGCTGGATTCGTCTCGTCCCCGCCCAGCGGGGTTGCGCCGGGCTCGGTCTTGGGCTCGGCGCCCTCCGCCTGCTCCATGCCGGTCGGTGCAGCATTCGGACTCCAGGACAGCGCCACCGTCTGCCACTGACCTTCGGCGTTCTTTTCCCACACCGACAGGTACTTGCCCTGATCCTCCCAGATCTCGCCGTCGGGAGCCGTGCCGGAGGCCGTGTAGTGGCCCGTCTCGTAGGCGAGCTCGCCGGACTCCGCGACCGTGACGTTCTCGCTCGTGATGTCGAACGAGCTGGGAACGCCTTCGGCCACCATTTGAGCGAACAATCCCTCGATCGCGGCCTTGCCGGTGCTGGCCGGCATGTAGGGCGGCTGAACCACCGCGTCGGTGGCGTAGTCGGCGGTCATCGCCGCCGGTTCCCCGGCCAGCATCGCCTGCTCGAAGGCGGTGTTGCTCTCCTCGATCGTGGCTTCGAGCGTGGCACCGGCTGGGATCTCCTCTTCGGTCGCACCGGACTGTTCGGTGGCCTGCTGCTGACAGGCCGTCAGCGCCAGGACAAGAACGGAACACATGCCCATCGTCTTCCAGGAACGAACCATGTCGGGTCTACCTCCTCGGATCTTGCGATAACAGGGGTCGGTTGGAGGGAAACTTTGAATATAGTGATTCGGGCGGATGCGGGCACCCGGCCCGCCGGAAGCCGGGCCGGAACGGCACGTTGCGGGGCCCGTGGGGTCTTATTTCAAGCCATGACACGACTGCCGAACCTTCTTAACGCGCTCAGCGCGATCGCCGGCTTCGCGGCCGGCGGGGCGTTGGTGCTCGTCGTCATCGCGCTGATGCCCACGGGAGCCGACCAGTCCAAAAGCGTCCGCGACGGGCTGGAGGTCGCGGCTTCGGTCGTCCCGCGGGATCCCGAGCGCCGACCTCGCGCCGCCCTCCCCAAGCCGGGTGACATGCGGCGTGGCGCTCCCGCTCCGACCGACTCGACTTCGGATGCTCCCGGATCGGCGGAGATCGACGACGACTCGCTGGCGACCCTGGTCGAGACTCTCCGCGACCGTGACCTCGAGCTCCCGGTGGCGGACATGGACCGGGACGACTTGCGCGACGACTACGACGACGCCCGGCCCGGCGACCGCGTGCATGAGGCGCTCGACATCCTGGCGCCCCGCGGCGCCCCCGTGGTCGCCGTCGAGGACGGTACGATCGCGAGCCTCGATCCCTCCCAGGGCGGAGGCGGGATCGTGGTCTATCAGTACGATCCGTCGGGGGAGTTCGTGTACTACTACGCCCACCTGGAAGGCTACGCTGACGGGCTCGACGAGGGACAGGAGGTCGAGCGCGGCGACATCCTCGGCTACGTCGGTACCAGCGGGAACGCCCCGCCGGACGTCCCTCATCTCCACTTCGCCATCTTCAAGACGGCAATCGGGTACCGGTGGTGGAGGGGGATCCCCATCGACCCGTTCGCCGTTCTCCACTAACGGGGCCCTCGCGGTCGGATGACCGGGGGGGGGACACCCGTGGATCCTCCGACCTATGTTGCGGTTCTTCAAGCCCCCCTTGCAAAACGGCAAGACAGCCGGGTCCCTGTTTCCTATCCTCCTCTCGAAAGGCGTTCATTCGGCCTTGGTCGGAGAGATGAGGAGGTAATCGATGATCCACGGGAAATTGCTCGGCCTTGCCTTGGGAGCCGTCCTGCTGACCGCGTGCGGCTCCGAGAACCCCGCTCTCCCGACGGAGCCCGGAACGACCGACCGGGCTCTGCAGGAGGCGGCCAGTCCCATCGTCGCATCGGCCAGCGGCGGTGTGAGCATGACGCTGGAGGTCTTCGGCTTTACCATTCCTCAGGTCCTCGGCTTCCAGGCGACGAAGTTCGCCGACGGGGAAGTGAAGGGGCACATCAACTACCACCAGATCTTCCAGGGTGAGCGGTTCCGCTTCAACGCCACCGTCACGTGCATGAACGTGTACGACGGGAACCGGGTCAAGTTCGGCGGCGAGCTTCTTCTCAGCAACGATCCGACCGTTCCACCCGGCACCTTCATCTGGTTCCAGTCGATCGACAACGGCGAGGGGGCCGGCGCCCCGGCCGACCTGTCGACCGGATCCGCGTTCGGCACGGAAGCCGAGAACGAGGCCTTCTGCAACAGCCCCACGCCGCCGAATCCGATCTTCCTTGCGGAGGTGAACGGGAACATCCAGGTCTCGGAATGACCGCCCTGTAGGGGAAAGGGGCCCACCCTCGCGGATAGAAGCCTCCGCTCCGGGTGCCATCCTGGAGCCAAGCCGAGGGGGCAGGGCCCCTCCGCCCTCCCAACCCGTTTCCTCTCCCATTCGTTTACCGGACGTGGCCCACCGCACTGTGCCCGTCCACATGGGGAGTCCGCGGTTCCAGGTCGTCGACGTCGATGGCTTCAGGATCACGGACGCCTGGTTCCAACCCGGCCAGGTGCTTCCGCCGCATGTTCACGAATGGACCGTCTTCGCGGTCATGCTGGAGGGATCCTTCCAGGACGTCTTCCGGTCGCGCAGCTACGAATGCTCGCCGGCGACCGTCTTCACCGAGCCCGCCGGCGAGACGCACGCCAACCGGATCGAGTCGGCCGGTGCGCGGGTGCTGATCATCCAGCCGGACCACGATCGGACGGAGCTCCTACAGCCGGTGGTCCCGCTGCTCGAAGAGGTCAACAACTTCCGCCACGGAGGGATCGAGACCCTGGCCCGGCGGGTCACCCGCGAGCTCCGAGCGGGGGATTCCGCCGCGCCGCTGGCCATCGAGGCCCTGATCCTCGACATGCTGGCGAGCGCCGTCCGCGCGGTTGCCGGACCAAAGGACGCGGCCGGTCCACCGCCCTGGCTCGAGCGGGTGCGGGAATTGGTCCATGCCGGCTTCCGCGAGGCCCCGAAGATCGCGGAGGTCGCCCAGGAAGTCGGCGTCCATCCCGTTCATCTCGCCCGCGTCTTTCGGCAGCACTTCAACATCCCGCTGGGAACCTACGTGCGCCGGCTACGTCTCGAGTGGAGCGCGGAGCGTCTCCTGGAAGGCGATCTTCCGATCGCCGCGATCGCCCTCGAAGCGGGGTTTTCCGATCAGAGCCACTTCACGCGGGCGTTCAAGCGGCATTTCGGGATGACCCCGGGCGAATACCGCCTTGCCCGCCGTCCCGACGGACGCCCTGCCATGGGTGGCCAGCGGTCGCCAACTGCTCGCTAACGGTACTAAACCCCTGGTCAACGGCACACGTTTTCGGGTACAGCCATGGGTCTGGTTTCCAGATCGTCTGTTGACATGGCGCGTAGGGGGTTGAGGCCCCCGGCGTAAGCCGATTGCGGATGGTTTGTCGTGATGACGGGTATCGAGGGGGATGTACGGCAAAACAACCTGTGAATCTGCGGATCAAGCATCGCGACGGCGTAGTGGACGAGCGTTGGGACGCCTTTCCGCCGATCGGCAAGGTGAAGGGAACGACGAGAGCCCGGGTTCACGCGAAGGCGCTCGCCGGGTTGGCCGCGCTCGTTGCCGTCTGGCTGTCCGCCTGTGGGAACCCGGTCGGGAACCCTGACCCCTTCATCCCGCCCGCGATCGTCGTTTTCAACGGGGACTATACGATCAGCCATACCTTCAGCGTGCCCGGTACCGCCCGCGGGTCCGGGTGCACCGGGGATGCCAAGATCAGCTCGGAGGTCGGGCTCGCGTTCGGCGGGACCATCGATATCGATGCGTCCGGATCCTGCTCCTCGCTCCCGCATCGCTTCGGTGAGCTGCTGGGCGCGATACGCGGCCCGACCATCACGTTCTCCGTCGTGGGCTTGCATGATCCGTTGGCTGTCATAGGGTGCTCCTCGGCGGGGGCGGTCGGGAACTTCAAGGGATCGTTCACGACCCGGCCTTTCGGGGACCTGACGCGGGTCCAGAGCTTCGGCGGCACAGTGGACGTTCGAGCGACCTGCGACGGCGAGCCCGGCGAAACCATGGCGCGTTGGGAAATCCGCGCCAGCCGGCGTTGATTCTCACGCAGGAGGCAGATCGATGACCATACGAAGAGCGCGGCTGTCCTGCGCTGGCGCGACCGTTCTCTCGCTCCTCGGTCTGCTTGGTCCAGCTTGCAACGATCTGCCTCCGGCCATCGAACGGCTGCGGGCCGAACACGTCGCGATCATTGGAGGCAATTGCTTCGTGGGTCCCTCCCTGCGGGTCATCGAAGGCGGGGATTGCGAGGTCGTGGCCGAAGCCCGGGACGCCAACGGCCAGGTGGTCGTCGAGCACTTCTCGTGGTCGACCGGGAACCTGGCTATCGCCACGGTGAGCCCCAAGCCGGGCTTCGACACGATGATCGCCGACGTCTCGGGCGGCAGCGTCGGGGCAACGACGCTGCGGGTCGAGATCGCGGGCCGGCCGGAGGTCGCGCCGCAGGAAATCGGTCTGACCGTCTTCCCCAGTGGCAAATGAGCCAAAAGGTCTTCGACGGTCCGGACAATCGGCGCTCTCATCCTATCGAAGAAGCCCCGCCACTCCTGGCGGGGCTCCCGTGTCCTGGTGGGCCTGGGTAGAGTCGAACTACCGACCTCACGCTTATCAGGCGTGCGCTCTAACCACCTGAGCTACAGGCCCTGTATGGGAGGGTTGAAGATATCCGGGGGCGGGCTCCCCTTCAACCGCGAGGGCTTCGCGGACCGGAGTCGATCGCCTCGGCTGGAGGAAGTCTCCGGCTAGAAGAATTCCTCGTACTGCCGGGGGTCGATCCCGACCCGGCGCAAGGCGTTCAACACCTGCGTCTTCATCATCGTGCCTCCAGCCTTGACGAAGCCGACCACGGCGGCGTCCTGGCTAACCCGCCGGACGCCGTGGGTCCGGGCGTGGATCTCGGCTGCTTCCCGGGCCCGCGTCTCATGGTCCTTACGGTCACGGCGGTCAAGCTGGAGGAGCAGCCGACGGAAGACCTCTTCGGCCCGTGGCTCCCAGTCGATCTCCATTCCGATAGAGTATAATCCCGCCTGCGCCGGGCCGCTCCGGATCGCAGCTTCCGGCCCGCCCCTCTCCGACCCCGCCCACCCGGGCCGCGCGCCTCGCCATTTCCGGTAGAAATGCCTACGCCTAGACGGGTGCAGGGTCGGACCCCTAGATTGCGGCATTCGCCAGGCCGGGTGAATACGGGTCACCTCTTCTCCGGAGGGGTCGTGCGCAATCTTTTCTGTCGGTTCGGTCTGTACGTCCTGCTCGCTCTGGCGATCCCTCTGGCCACGGCGCCGTTGCTCGGCCAGGAGCCCGAGGCCGCCTCTCCCGTTCCCCCGCCCGACGATCCGCGGCGACCGCAGGTGCCGCCCGGGGTGGACACGGGTCGGAACCCGCTCTGGACCGTGCTGGGCGCACCCCTCCGCCTGCTGGACCGCATCTTCTACAACTGGGCAGCTGAGCGCGAGGAGGAGTGCGGCTCGATGGCCGCCGGCATCGGCTCCGCCACCTGCGAGCCCGGCCATGTCTCGTACCATTTCGGGTCGCTCGGCTCGAAATCCGGCTTCTGGGGTCTGGGTTTCGGACTGCACAGCAACCTCGCGGATCCGACCGGCTTCAAGACCGGCTTCACCGCGGCCGCCACGTGGCGGGCCTACCAGGAGCACACCGCCTATATCGGCTGGAACGACCCGAGCCGGCGGCCGTTCATCCGCCTGACCGGCCTCTACGACCTCGACACGAAGGACCGCTTCTTCGGCCTCGGCCCCGACTCGGACCCGGACGACGAGGTAGACTACGACTGGGAGCACTTTGGGGCCGAGCTCAGGGGCGGTGTTCCGCCGCGGTTCGGTGTCTGGGGCTCGGGCGGGGTCCGTTACGAGAAGTCGTTCACATCGGGAGGCTGGTCGGACGACCAGCCCGACATCACCGATCCGGTCGACGGGTTCCCCGACCTTCCCGGAGTGCTCGACCCCCAGCAGGAGCTGTGGGGTCCGTTCGGGGAGATCGTGCTGGATCTCACCGACTCGCCCGGCCATCCGGTCGCCGGCGTGAGGGTCAAGGCGCGGGGCGCGCGCTACAGCTCGGTCAACGACCTCGACTTCAACTGGATCACCTATGGCGGAGAGGTCCAGGGCCACCTCCCGCTCGGCAGCCAGTGGCACATCCTGTCGGCGATGGTGGGCTTCGACCAGGCCGAGCCCGAGGACGACGGAGACGAGATCCCGTTCGTTTACCTGCCCTACCTGGGCGGCTCGACCCGGCTGCGGGGCTACGATACGTGGCGCTTCACCGATCGGACGGCGGCATACGGCACGGTGGAATACCGCTACCGCATCTGGCACGAGAACTTTCCGGACGACGACGAAGCCAGCGCGATCGAGACCGCGATCTTCTACGACTTCGGTGAGGTTGGCGAGGACCTGGACGCCGTCCTCGACGAATTCGAGTTCGGTGACAAGTACTCGTACGGCCTCGAGTTCCGCGCCTATGTGCGCGAGGCCTTCGTGTTCCGGGCTGGGATCGCGCGCAGCGACGAGGCGACCCGCCTGAACTTCAAGTTCAGCGACATCTACTAGCATGCGGCCGTTTCTTCTGACGAGATCGCCGCGGCTCGCCGGATCCACCATCCCTTTCGCGACACTCCTCGTCGCCACCCTCGGCGCCGCCGCCTGCGGCGGTGCCTCGGTCCAGCCGTGGGAGTACGCACCCCGTCCGATGGCCGACACGCTCCCCATCCTGGAGCCGGCGGAGCGCGATGTCCCCATCATCTACGAGGCGACGCACGCGTTCGTGATCGACCAGTTCGCGCTGGGCTCGCCCGGTCCGGCGGCGAACGTGGATGCCATGGACGAGGTCGTGAACTCGACATGGTTCACGAACCGTAACGCGGTCGATCCGCTCATGCCCGAGGCCGTGATGCGTGGTCCCCATACGGGCGACGGTCCCGCGCCAGGGTCGCTCACGATCACCTCGAACAAGAGCGAGGGCGTCAACTTCGGCTTCTTCGTCGAGGACTCGGAGGGCGACCGCTACCTCATCAAGCTCGACCCTCCGGAATGGCCCGAGATGGCCAGCGGGGCGGACGTCCTGGCCACGAACCTGGTCTGGGCGGCCGGCTACAACACGCCCGAGAACTACGTCTACTATTTCGATCCTGGCGCCATCACGCTGGAGGACGGCGTGGAGATCGACGTGGTGGAGGACGGCGTCGTGGTCGAGTACGAGAAGGCGGCCGACGAACCGGACGAGGTCGAGCTCACCGCCGGCAAGCTCACGGAGGTCCTCCTCGACCGCTACCCGGTCGGACCCGACGGAACGATCCGGACCTCGGCCAGCAAGTTCGTAGAAGGAATCCCCAAGGGTCCGTTCAGCTGGATCGGCATCCGTCCCGACGATCCGAACGACGTCATCCCCCACGAGCTGCGGCGCGAGGTCCGCGGCTACTACGTCATCGCCTCGTGGCTGAACCAGACCGATACGAAGCAGGGCAATACGCAAGACTTCTTCATCCTCGACCCCGACAGCCCGGAGGACGACGCGGCGCGCCGTTTCGGCTATCTCCGCCACTACATGCTCGACAACGGCTCCTCGCTCGGCTCGGGCGGCGCCCATCCCCACAGCCGGCGGGTCGGCAACGAGAACGAGCTGGATCTGAGCGCGATGGGAATGCGCTTCGTCTCGCTCGGCCTCTACGAGCGGCCGTGGCAGGACGAGGTGCCCCAGAACCCGCCCAACATCGGGTGGTACGAGGTCGATCCCTTCGATCCCGGCGACTGGCGGCCCAACATGCCGAACCCCGCCTTCGACGCCGTCGACGCGCGCGACGGCTACTGGGGGGCCAAGATCGTGATGTCGTTCACCGACCCGCAGCTCGAGCGTGCGATGGACGCTGCAGAATGGTCCGACCCCGCGGTCCGCACCTATGTCCTGGACGGTCTCGAGGGGCGCCGCGACAAGATCGGGCGCTACTGGTTCGCCGAGGTCTCGCCGCTGGACGAGCCACGGATCGAGGGCCGGGCTCTCGTTTTCGACGATCTCTGGATCCGGCACTTCGGGGGCCCGGCGCAGTATGAATGGCGGCTCGACTGGGACGCCGCGGATCTCGACCAGTCCGGCACGGCGAGCGAGGCGCGGATCGAGCTTCCGGCCCCGGGCGGCACGTACCGGGGTGACCTCGCCCTTCCGGGCCAACTGCGTCCCGACCGGGACCTCGACGACATCCTGGCGCGCCTCCGGGTCTGGAAGATCCATGAGGGAGGCCGGCGGGCGCCGCGACCGGCCACGTTCTGGCTCCGCTGGATCCCCGGCTCGAACGACTACGAGCTGGTCGGTGCCCGCTACTGAGCTCTGCATCAACCACGGACGGCCGGTGATGCGCCTCTTCGTCGCACCATCGCTCCTGGTCCTCGGGCTCCTCGCCGGCGCCTGCGGAGGGCGCACCGTGCAGCCCTGGCAGTACGCCCCGCGTCCCACGGCCGACACCCTGGCCATCCTGGAGCCTGTAGAAAACGAGATCCCGCTCGTCTACGAGTCCGCCCACCAGTTCGTGATCCGCCCGATCGGAGAGCCGTTCACCACCGACGGCGAAGCCCTCAACGCCGACACCCAGGACGAGGTCGTGAACTCGACCTGGTTCACGAACCGAAACGCGGTCGCGCCGCTGGCTCCGGAGGAGGTTCGCCGCGGGCCGCAGACCATCGACGGCCCGGTGCCCCCCCTGACCGTGACCGACGTCGATCCCGAAGGGGTGACCCCCAAATTCAACGTCGAGGACGCGAACGGGATCACGTACATCGTCAAGCTCGATCCGGCGGAGCACCCGGAGCTCGCCAGCGGCGCCGAGGTCGTCGCGACCAACCTCTTCTGGGCCGCCGGCTACAACACCCCGGAGAACTACGTCTACTACGTGGATCCGTCCGAGCTGGAGCTCGAGGACGGTGTGGAGATCGACCTCTTCGGCGAGGACTCGCT
>JBOHRW010000217.1:0-64582 GCA_050732935.1 Gemmatimonadota bacterium | reverse complement strand
CCCGCCACCACAACCACGACCAGGACGGCTTCGCGCATCGCTAGTCCTCGATCTCCTCGAGCAGCTCCCGCGCCTCTCTCTGGCGCAGCTGGTCGAGGCGCTCACGGGGCGCGAGGGCGATCGCCCGCCTGAGCTCCTCCCGGGCGGCGTCCTCGCGGTCCTGCTCGAGATAGGTCAGGGCGAGCTCCACGCGCGGCGTCACGTAGTCGGGAGCGAGGGAGACGGCCCGCTCCAGGTACGCGGCACTGTTCTCGACCGAGGCCTCGGGCAAGCGACCGAAGAAGGTCCGGGCGAACGCCTTCAGGAACGGGTTCAGCGTGTCCAGCTCGCGGTTCAGGATCCCGAGCACGACGTAGGCCGCGAAATCGGAGGCATCGAGCCGCAGCGCCTGTTCGGCCTCGGTCTGGACCTCGCGAGCCAGCTCCACCTTCCGCTTCCCCCCCTGAAAGAGGGCCAGCTTGCCGAGCGCGGCGGCCAGCGTGGCATGGGCGCGGGCCCCGTCGGGAGCCACTCGCACCGCCTGTCGCGCCAGCTCCACCGCCTCGCGGTACGCGCCCTCGTCACCGTCCTCTCCCGGCCGCTCTTCGGCCAGGTTGAGGAGGGCACGCGAGGCTTTCCGGAGGAGGATCGGATCGCCGGGCACCGTGGCGAGCCCGGACCGGTAGGCGTCGACCGCGGCGGCGGTCTCGAAGGCCCGCATCAGGCTGTCGCCGCGGCTCTCGGCAAGCCGGGCCGGATCCTGCTGAGCGGCGCTCGGGGCCACCCAGAGGAGGAGGGCCGTTCCGGCGAGGATCGGAACGTCGAAAACCGCACGCCTCATGAAGGTCCCTCCCTGGATGCCTTACCCGCCTCGTGAACGGTCCGTTCCGGAACCCTGCCCTCTCATGCTACCACGAACTTGGGCGAGGAACACGGGCACGCGCGTGGCACAGCGGTCCTCGTGCTACAGCGGGAGCGCGAAGCCGCGGGTCGCCTCGATCTTCCGCTGTACCTGCCGCGCCACGATCTCCTGCTCCTGCCGCTCTTCCACCAGGTTACGCGCGTCGGTCTCGACGACCAGCAGTGGAGCGAGATCGAAGCCCGCGATCCAATCCTCGTAATACGCGTTCAGCCGCTCCAGATAGTCGGCCGGGATCTCGCGCTCGAAATCGCGTCCCCGCAATCGAATGCGCTCGAGGAGCACCGGCACCGACGTGCGCAGGTAGATCAGCAGATCGGGGGGCCTCAGGAACTGCGTCATGACGGCGAACAGCTCCCGGTAGTTCTCGAAGTCGCGGTCGTCCAGGTGGCCCATGTCGTGGAGGTTACGGGCGAAGATCTCCGCATCCTCGTAGATCGTCCGATCCTGGATGACCGAGTCCGGGGCGGCCAGGATCTCCTGGTGATGCTGGAATCGCTTCGACAGGAAGTAGATCTGCAGGTGGAACGACCAGCGCTGCATCCGGGCGTAAAAGTCGGACAGATAGGGATTGCCCTCGACGTGCTCGTAGTAGGCGCGCCAGGCGAACCTCTCCGCCAGGAGCCGGGTCAGGGTCGACTTGCCCGAGCCGATGTTCCCGGCGACGGCGCAGAACACCTTCACGCGCGCCCCTCGCCGGTCACGCCGGCAGGGTCCCGACCGGCGAGCAGATCGAGCTCCCCCTGCCCGGCTTCGATCGTGCCGATCTTGTGCTCGACCATGGCCCGGATCGCCGCGAAGTCCGCCTCGCTGCCGACGAAGTCCAGCCACCTGAGATCGATCGTCAGCAGCTCGCCCGGGTACTTCGCGAAGAAGCGATCGTATCCGGCGTTCACGCGATCGAGGTAGTCGGCGGTGATGTCCCGCTCGAACGGTCGGTTGCGGAGCTGGATGCGGTCCAGGAGACGATCGGTCGGCGAGCGCAGGTAGATGGCCAGGTCCGGGCGGGGGGTCTCGGGCTCCAGCGAGTCGTACACGCGTTTCCAGATCGAGTAATCCGTGGGCGACAGGGTGATGCGCGCGAAGATCCGGTTCTTGGCAAACAGGTAGTCGCTCAGTACCGGCCCGTCACCGATGCCAAGCGCGCTCGCCAGCTCGCGCTGCTGGCGGAAGCGGGCCAGCAGGAAGAACAGCTCGGTGTCGAAGGCCAGACGCTCCATGTCCCGGTAGAAGCCGCCGGTGAGGAACGGGTTCTCCTCGACCAGCTCCAGAAAGCGTCTCCCGCCCCACTCGGCCTGGAACCGATGGACGAGCGAGGTCTTTCCAACCCCTATCACCCCATCGATCGCTATATAGCGGACGCGCGGCACGCAGTTCCCCCCGACGGGTTGGGGTGCGGGTGAACGGAAGGACGAGGTATCGTAGGCCCGTCGCCCCTTCGTTGCCAGCCCCGTATGCGGCCGGTACGTTCCCGTCCTCCCATGCCAGACGAGTCGACCACGACGAGCGACACGCGGACGCTCAGGTTCGGGCACAGCCCCGACCCCGACGACGCGTTCATGTTCTTTGGTCTCGCGCGGGGTGCGGTCACGATCCGGGACTTCCGGGTCGAGCACGTCCTGGAGGACATCCAGAGCCTGAACGAAAAGGCGCTGAAGGGCGCCATCGAGGTCACAGCGATCAGCGCCCATGCCTATCCCAGGGTCGCCGATCGTTACTGGATCATGCACTGTGGAGCCTCGATGGGACGCGGTTACGGGCCGGTCGTGGTGGCGCGCCCGGACGGGCCCGGCTCAATGGCCGACTTGGGCGGCCGAGCGGTGGCGATCCCCGGGGTGCTCACCACCGCCTACCTCGTGGCCCGACTGTACCTGCCCAGATTCGACGCGGTGCCGATGGCCTTCGACCGCATCCCCGACGCCGTGCTGGCGGGCGAGGTGGACGCCGGTCTCGTCATCCACGAGGGTCAGGTCACCTACGCCGACCAGGGGCTCGCCAGGCTGGGCGATCTCGGCGCCGTCTGGCTGGAGGACACGGGGCTGCCCCTTCCGCTCGGTCTCGACGTCGTACGCCGCGACCTGGGACGCGAGCTGGCGGGCGAGATCGCCGAGGCGCTCGCGGCCTCGATCGACTACGCCTTCGAGCACGAGGACGAGGCCGTCGCGTACGCGCTCGACTACGGCCGTGGCCTGGATCCGGATAGGACCCGCCGCTTCGTGCGCATGTACGTGAACGAGTACACCCGGAACATGGGCGACGAGGGCCGGCGGGCCCTAGAGACCCTCTACGAACGCGCGGCCGCCGCGGAGCTCGTCCCGCCGGTCGAGATCGGGGAGCTGGTGTAGTGCCTCGCAGCGAGGCACCCGGGATGCTCGCGGCTGGCTGGCGCATCGTCGGCGTCCTGGGGGCCGTTCTCCTGTCCGGCTGCACGAACGCGCAGAATCCGCCGCTCCCCGAGCCAGCCGCCACGGCCGACACCCTGCGAGTCCAGCCGATCGAAGCGGTCGCCGAGGCCGCCCGCAGCGGGATCCAGGACCGCCGCCGCGAGGTCGTTCGTTCGGAATCGGAGTGGCGCCAGCTGTGGAGCGAGCTGGCTGCGGGCCGGATCCCCCCGCCCGAGCCGCCCGCCATCGACTTCGAGCGTCGGATGGTCATCGTGGCGGCGATGGGCCGGCGATCGACCGGCGGCTACGCGATTCGGATCGAGAGCGTGCGGGCCGCCGCCGACAGCCTGTACGTCACTGTGGTCGAGGTCTCCCCCGGTGCCGGCTGCCTCACGACCCAGGCGCTGACCGCACCCGTGACGGCGGTCTCCCTCGAACGGCACGCCGGTCACCCGGTCTACGTCGAGCGGCAGGAGACCCGCGACTGCGGGTAGCACCCCGGTGGGCTTCGTCAGGGTCCCCTCTTCACGGTCTCCGGCACCCAGCGCCACTCGACCCCAGCTGCCGCGAGGGCCAGCGCCGCGCCGATCAGAAACGGCAGTTCGAAGCCCCGGAGGCTGAGCAGCCCCCCACGGTCAGAGGAAGAGGACCGAGAGGAAGGCAACGCTGCCCACAACCACCCCCCCTAGGACGATGTACAGAAGGCCCAGCGCCACGAACTTCAGCGCCAGCTTCCACCAGCGTTCCTCGTAGACCGGGGAGACCTCCGCCCCTGAACCGTAGTCGAAGCTCACGATGCCGTCGCCGGACTGCCCGCCCGCCACGATGCGGATCGGGCCCCCGTTCGCCAAAGCGAAGACCGCGAAGAAAGCGAAGACCGCGAAGAAAGACGTAGAGCCGGAGAGGCGGCACGTAAGGCGCCCGATGTCCGGTCACGTACTGCCGGGTGAGGTAGCCCGGGCGCAGGAAGAGCGGGACCGCCGTGCGCCGGATGCGGGCGTCGAAGGCCAGAAAATCACCCAGGAACTCGACCACGATCTGCGAGAACGGGCGCCGGACTTCGGAGGCTTCTTGGCCGCACCTCGGGCACCAGCGGCCCGCGAACCGGCGACCGCAGTTGGCGCACGAGACGACGGGGGTGGCGCTCACAGCAGCCTGGCGCCGAATGGTGGAAGACGGATCGCCGGGCCCCGGGGGCTCAGGCGATGACCGGGAGGGCGTAGGGATCGAGGCCGCCCTCCGCGTCACGGGGTCCCGACGGCCCGCCGTGACCCGCGCGGCGCGGGGCATGCTGCACAATGTCCTCGAGCCGGGTCTCGGGCAGCCGCTCGTAGAGAGTCGTCCGCTGAACGGGGGCGAACCCCGCCTCGCGGATCAGGGTGCGGATCTCCTCCACCGTCGTCGTGTTGACGAAGGCCGCCTCGGCGTGGACCGACTCCTCGAACAAG
Source organism: Gemmatimonadota bacterium (assembly GCA_050732935.1). GTDB lineage: Bacteria > Gemmatimonadota > Gemmatimonadetes > JACCXV01 > JAHWKZ01 > DASRVA01. The sequence continues at coordinate 59,852 of JBOHRW010000217.1, read as the reverse complement.
GTCCCGCCGAAGTCGTCGGCCCCCCAGTGGAGCGCGACCTGCCCCGCCTTCTTGCCCTCGCTGAACCAGGAGGCCTGGACGTGATCCACGTTGTCGAGGAAGAGGCGGCTCGTGGCGATCATGCGGAGGTAGGCGGCGGGTCCCTCGGGCTCTCGCTTCACCTTCTCGAGCGGGGTATTGCCGGGCTTGAACGACCACGGGATGAAAGCGGTAAAGGACCCCGGCCGGTCGGCGCGCGTGGCCTTCGTGAGCGCCAGCGAGCGGTCCTGAAGCGCCCGCACGCCCTCCAGGTGCTCGATGGCCTCGGTCGGCGTCTCAATCGAGCCGTACATCATGGTCGCGGTGGTCCGGAAGCCGACCCGGTGGGCGACTTCGTGGACCTCGAGCCACGCCTCGGGTCCGCCCTTCCTGATCCCGAGCTTCTTCCTGACGCGCGGCGCCAGGATCTCGGCGCCACCGCCAGGGATCGTACGCTGGCCCGCCTCCCAGAGGTCCTCGAGCACCGCCTGGAGCGTCTTCCCGGCGACCTCGGCCATCCCCTGGATCTCGACCGCGCTCCAGTAGTGCGGCGTGACCGCCGGGAACCGCGCCACCGTCTCGCGGACCAGATCCAGGTAGTACGCGTACGGGAGATCGGGGTTGACCCCGCCCTGGAGGAGCACGGTCGTGGCCCCCTGCTCGGCCGCCCAGGCCACCTTCTCGAGCACCTCCTCGACCGAATGCGTGTAGGCATCCGCATGGTCCGCGTGGCGATAGAAGGCGCAGAACACGCAGTCGACGTTGCAGACGTTGGTGTAGTTGGGGTTCGAGTCGATGACGTAAGTGACCTCGCGCTCCGGATGGCGCCGGAAGCGCTCGGCGTTGGCGAGGGCCCCCAATGCGGTGAGCGGCGCGACGGTCAGCAGCCATTCCCCCTCGGCGGACGTCAGCCGCTCGCCGGCGGCCAGCTTCGTACGGATGATCTTGAGCATGGCGAAGGAATCTCCGCGCCGGACCCACGCATGTCCACCGACGGGGGCGGCCGCTCAGCTCCTTGGGCTCGGCCCTTCCGTCTTCCCGCCCTTCTCGAAGAGCGGCAGATACTCTTCGTAGCCCCCCTCGACGAGCTTCTCGAGCGGCACGAAGCGCAGGGCCGCCGAGTTCATGCAGAACCTGCGTCCCGTCGGCGGCGGCCCGTCGTTGAAGACGTGACCGAGATGGGAATCCGCGTGCCGCGAACGGACCTCGGTGCGCTTGAAGATCAGCTTCCAGTCCTCCCGGTAGACGATGTTGTCGGGCTCCAGGGGCCGTGTGAAGCTGGGCCAGCCGGTGCCCGAATCGTACTTGTCGAGCGAGCTGAAGAGGGGCTCCCCCGACACGATGTCCACGTAGATCCCGGCCCGCTTGTTGTCGTTGTACTCGTTGCGGAAGGCGGGCTCGGTCCCCTCCTCCTGGGTGACCTCGTACTGGAGCGGGGTGAGCGTCCTTCTGAGCACCTCCTCGCTCGGCTTCCGGTCCCCGATGTCCCCGGAAGCATCGGCCTGGCTCTGCGCACACGCGGCACTGGCGCCAAGACCGACGGCGAGCGTGGTCAGGAGCGCCCGGTGCAGCATCGCCGATCGGAACAGCCTCTTCATCGCTTGCCTCTCTCGTCGAAAGAATTCCGCCTCGGGAATCACGGTAGCGTGTATGGCGTTTCGGGTCGAGGGTTGAAACGAACCCGGACATCGTATGTATTCCATGGACGAATCACTTGAAGAAAGGCGGAAACCCATGCGCTCGGCGGGCTTAATCGTTCTCTCCCTGGCCCTGGCCGGTCTCGGCCTCGCGGCCGTCCTGGACCGATCCGGGAATTCTCCCCGGCGCACACCCGCCGACCTCGATCATCCGCAGACGGCCGAGGCCACCTTCGCGGGCGGATGCTTCTGGTGCGTGGAGGAGGCGTTCGATCACGTGCCGGGCGTGGTCTCGACGACGTCCGGCTACACAGGCGGTGACACGCCCGACCCGAGCTACGAGCAAGTGTCCTCCGGCGGCACCGGGCATGCGGAGGCCGTGCGCGTCGTCTACGACCCGTCCCGGACGACCTACGAGGCGCTGCTGAACGCGTTCTGGCACAACATCGACCCCACCGACTCCGGCGGGCAGTTCTGCGATCGTGGAGACTCCTACCGCTCGGCAATCTTCTACCACGGGTCGGAGCAAAGGCGCCTCGCGGAGGTCTCGAAGCAGGCCCTGGAGAGATCCGGCAGGTTCGACGAGCCGATCGCCACCGAGATCGTGCCGGCGGGCGAGTTCTATCCGGCCGAGGATTATCACCAGGACTACTACGACAAGAATCCGATCCGCTACAAGCTCTACAAGTGGAACTGTCGGCGTGCGCAACGGCTCGAGCAGATCTGGGGGGAGAAGTCCTAGCGCCCCTTGCACTCCCGCGGCGTCCGGGATAGGCATCGCTTCGTGCAGCTCATCGACGCCGGCATGATCGCCTTTTCCGCCTGGCACGCCCTGAAGGGCAGGATCGACTTCCCGCTCACCTTCCAGGTGCCGAGGATGCTACGCCCTCTCGTGAGGGAGGCGGACGACACCTATGCGCTCTTCTGGAACGCGGAGCGACAGTGGAAACGGGATCGCTGGCCCGCGTACCGGAACCGTCCCGAGATCTGGGACCACGCGGGGCGGGCGGACTACGAGTCACTCCTCGCCGTGCTCTCGGCGCTCGGCGCCGTGCAGTTCCGCACCGACGGGCGCGAAGCCGACGAGCTGCTGGCCGCGGTGGCCCACAGGCTCGAGGGAGACGAGGAGCTCGTTATCCGCTCGGACGACAAAGACTTCATGCAACTCCTCTCGGGCTCGACCAGGATGGAGGGCCGGGTCCGCGGGACGGTGCGCTTCTCGGACGTCCGGGGAATCCTGGGCGTGACGCCGGCCTACGTGGCGGATTTCCTGGCCCTGTCGGGGGACACGGCGGACGGAATCCCGAAGATCGTCACGCCGTCGATGGCGCGGCGGCTCATCGAGAGCCGCGGGCACGTGCGCGACTGGATCGACCGCGACTTGCGGGTCGACGCGCGCGTCAAGCGGACCCTGGAGGAGAGCCGCGAGCAGCTCCGGCTCAACCTCGAGCTCGTCGATCTCTCGGGCGAAGCGGTGGGCCCGCCGCCGGAGCCGATGCTCGACGGGTGGGCCGATATCGAGGCCGCGCGCAAGATCGGCGAGAAGACGGGCGTCGGCTGGCTCACGGAGGACACCCTGGCCGAAGACTATGCCGTCCTTCTCGAGTGGGGTCGGCGAACGCGGGAGCGGCTCGGGGTCTAGGTCACCCCTCCGGATCGACGAGCTGTCCAATGAACAGGATAGTACCGCTGAACCGCTCCCGGATAACGAAGACGAACGGTCGATCGGCGCGGAAGGCGGGCGGGGCGGAGGTCGGCCCTGCGACCGAGGTCACCGCCGCCGCCTCGGTGCCCTCCTCGTCCACCCGGACGAAGGTCTTGTGCCGGACCTCGTCGATCCATACCCCCACAGGGGAGAGACGGCTGAAGTCGGCGGCAGGCGTGAAGGCCTCCGGCATCCCCAGCTCGGCCAGGATCTCGTTCAGCTTCCTTTCGTACTCGAGCTCGAAGCGGGGCAGAGAGAGAACGAGGCGCTCGCTCGTCAGCCCGGTGACGAGGATCTCCCAGTCCGCCGCGTCGAAGTCCGACATCAGCTCGGCCGGCGTAGTCCCCTCGGCGGGCAGCACGACGGTCATCGCGAAGGCCTCTCCGCCGTACGGCACCTCGACCGCCCTGTAGCGATGGGTCTCGAGGTACACGTAGAGCGAATCCCGTCCCATGAGCGGCACGGGCTCGGTCGTTCCGTCGAGCCTGTGGAACGGCGCCTCGCGTGTCCTCTCCGGATCGAAAGGATACGTCCACAGTCCCCGGAAATAGATCGCGTTGATGAGATAGAATACGTAGTCCGGGGGGATCGATTCGATGATCTTCTCGATCCGTCCGTTCGTGTTCTCCCGGACCCAGTCGTTGATGGCTTTCACCGCTTCGGGGCTCGCGAAATCGAGGGTCGCGACCTCGGCGTCGAAGACCTCGCGGTTGGTCGCGACGAACTCGGGTCCCACCGGGAAGCCTTCCCGAAACCACATCGAGTTCGCGATCCGCATGTCGACGGAACGATCGAGACCCAGGAGAAGGGCCATCAGCCCGCTGTAGGAGCGATTGATCTCTTCCACCGTGAGGGGTGAGAGGCCGAGCGCGACCTTCATCTGCTCGAGTGTGCTCCCGTCCGCCCCGTTCAGCGCCATTCCGAGCGCGAAGGAGATGCTGATCGGCGAGATGAGGACGTTGGAGTCGGGAGCGGCGCGGGTGAGACTTCGGAAGAGGCGGAAGGCGAAGTCGTTGCCCGCCCGGACCGCCGCTACCTCCTCCGCCGTGAGCTGACGCGGCAGCTCTGCGATGGGCTCGGGCCCGGCGGGTGTCTCGTCGCAGGAGACCAGCACCAGCACGAAGCCGAGCGTCCAGAAGGCTTTTCGCATGATACCTCCCCGACGAGACACATCCAGGTGAGCGGGAAGCTATGCATCGATTCTAACGTCCCGTCCGAGAAAAACACGGTTCCCGCCGGCACGGTTTATGGCCCGCGTGTTAGAATGACTCCGCTCGAGTCGAGACGCTCCCCCACGGACGCACGGCCTTCACCCGGACGGAGGTAAACGCCATGGTCATGCCGCTCGGCGACGACGATTCGGGCATGCACATCACCCCGATCGTCACCTTCGCCCTCATCGGCATCAACGTCCTGGTCTTTCTGATCCAGCTGATGCACGGCGACATCGAGAGCTTCTTCATGAAGTGGTCGGTGGTGCCGGTGGAGTACGGCCAGCAGACGGATCTGCCGCCGACTCATCCGGGGCCCTTCTGGACCACGTTGTTCAGCTCGATGTTCATGCACGGCGGCTTCATGCATATCGGCGGCAACATGCTGTTCCTGTGGATCTTCGGGGACAACGTCGAGGAGGCCATGGGCCACGTGAAGTATCTGGTGTTCTACCTGATCTGCGGGGTAGCGGCGGCGCTGGCCCAGATCTTCATGGACATCGACAGCCAGATCCCGAGCCTGGGAGCGAGCGGTGCGATCTCGGGCGTCCTCGGCGCCTACCTCATCCTGTTCCCCCGGCAACGGGTCCGGGTGCTCGTCTTCCGGGCGATCACCCACATGCCCGCGATCTTCGTCATCGGCATGTGGATCGTGCTGCAGTTCATCAACGGGATCGGGCAGATGGCCCGGACCGAGCAGACCGGGGGCGTCGCGTACGCGGCCCACATCGGCGGCTTCGTGGCCGGGCTGCTCTTGGTGTGGGTCTTCCGCGACTACGGGGACAGGCGACTCGCCGGGACCTGACCGGCAGGGATCGGGCCTGTCATACCGGCGTTTGCCGATACTCCAGAATGTCGTGATCGGCGAGGAGGTCGCGGAAGCGCCGCAGGCCCGCGCGCTCCTCGGCGCCCAGCCGATAGACGAAGTTCCCCAGGTAGGCCGCCAGATCCTCTTTCGTGCCGAGCTCTCCCGCGGCAGCGGTGGCGATCTCCAGGAGGTGCTCGCTGCCCACGGCGAGCGAACCCGTGAGGAATCCGGCGAACCGTTCGCGCTCGCGACGTGGAAGGGTCGTCCGCACCGCCCACACCGCAAAGACGAAGGGGAGCTTCTGCCACTCCCGCCACTCGGTCGCGAGATCGATCACTCTTTCCCATCCGCGGCGCTTCGAATCCGCCACGGCCTCCAGCGCTCGATCACCGATGAGCAGCAGGGCGTCGACGGCTTCGCCGGGATCGCCGTCGATGTCGTCTTCGCGGACCCATTCCGGTTCGACCTCCCACCGCGCCCGGGCCAGGAGCTCGAGGAGCCGGCGGGAGGTCGAGCTCTCCCGCGTGACGCCGACTCTCCGGCCGTCGAGGCCCCGCGCCCGACGTCGCGAGAGGAGGACGACCGAGCGAACATGGTCGCGCACGGCGATCCCCATCGGCGGCGACGTGAGCTCGAAAGTCCCTTCCTGACCGATGTAGTCGGCGACCGCCATCAGGCCGGCGTCGATCGAGCCCTCCGAGGCGGCGCGCCCGAGCTCGCTCGGCACCATCGAGACGACTTCGAAGGGCGGCTCGTCGCCCCAGCCGTAATAGAACGGCTGGGCGTTCAGATAGGGGATCTTGGCGACCTTCAGAAGGACGCTCCTCCGGAAAGCGTGCTAATCTACAGGACCGAGCCGCGACGACGAATCGTGCGACCGGAGGATGGATGAGCAGACAGGTCGTGCTCTGCCTGACGACGGCGATCGCCCTGACGGGGTGCTCGGCGTCACGTTCCGGCGCCGGGAGCGGTTCGGAGCTGGCCGTGCCCGGCTCCTCACTCAGCCTGACCCGGGCCGAGCTCGACATCCTCTCCGAGCGTGCCGACCTGCTCGAGCGCGTGCGGTCGGATCCCTACACGTATTACCGATTGCTGACGAATTCCTTCTCGCAGCGGGTGTGCGCCGAGTTCGCGGCTCTGGCCGGCGAGATGCCGCTCGTGAACCTCCATGGAGACGCCCACATCGAGCAGTACGCGATCACTCCGACCGCGCACGGGCTCGATGACTTCGACGAGGCGGGCATCGGCCCGGCCGTCGTGGATCTCGTGCGGTTCGCGTCCTCGATCCATTTCGCTTGCCGCAGCACGGGCTTCGATTGCGAGCCCGACGCGGCGGTGGAGGCCTTTCTCGGTGCCTACGCCACCGGACTCACACACCCGGATTCCCCGGTTCCACCACCGGCTTGGGTCGAGCGGGCGCGGAGCCGTGCGCCGCTCGATCGGACAACCTACCTGGAATGGGCGGAATCTCTGATGGAAGCCCCCGATCCCGAGACCCGCACGCGGATCGTGGATCGCTGGACGCTGTTCGCGCACCTGATGCTGCGGCTTCAGCCCGCGGCCCTCGACGATTTCTACGGCATCGAACGTCTCGGCTCCATCGACATCGGGGTCGGAAGCGCCCTGGACACGAAGTTCCTGTTGCGGATCCGCGGCGCGACCGAGGCGTCGGAGGACGACGTGATCGTCGAGATCAAGCCCATGGGCGAGGTCGCGGCGCCCTGCCTGCTCCAGGCACCCGCCGGTGGCATGCTGCGGATCCTGCTGCCCACCGCGAGGCTGGGAAGGATCAAACCCCAGGTCCTGGGCTATCTCCCATGGGAGGAAGGCGCCGGAGACGAGAGCCAGTGGTGGGTCCACTCCTGGGACTTCGGCTATCAGGCGCTCGACATCGCGGATCTCGAGAGCCAGGCCCAGCTCGAGGAGATCGCCCGGGATGTCGGTCTCCAGCTCGGCCGCGGCCACTGCAATGGGATCGCCGCGCCACTCGAGGACCTCCACCGGCTCGTTCAGGCGCGCGCCTTCGATCTGACCCGCGAGCGGATTGGCGTGCTGGCCAAGAATCTCGCCGACGAGGTCTATCAGAGCTGGCTGCGGCAGATGGGGCGCTAGACAAAGGGCTTCGCTCAGCGGTGGGGAGGAAGCTCCAGGCCGCGTTCCCTTCGCGCCTCGTCGCATCGCCGGAAGAGGTCCTGACAGAGGCGGCGTTCGACGTGAGGTACGAGCCCGCATCGCGGCTCCCGGCGCATGCGGGCCACGAGATCGAGCGGTGACATGTCCGATGCCTGCGGCCAGTACCGATCGGCGTCTTCCAATGTCGACGCGCCGAAGACCACCGTATCGATCTCGGCCCAGATGCTGGCGGACATGCACATGGGGCATGGTTCGCAGGTGCTGTACAGGATGCATCCCCGAAGCGACAGCGATCGGAGCTTCTTCGTGGCTTCGCGAATGGCGTTGATCTCCGCGTGGTTCGTGGGGTCGCGCGCTTCGATGACGGTGTCGTAGGCCTGAGCTATCAGTCCGCCACTTCGCTCGTCGTAGACCGCGGATCCGAACGGTGAGGGGAAGTCGGTGTCCAACGAGGACGCCGTGAATTCGACGAGCTCCCGTAGCCGTTCACGATGTTGAGCGCTGCTGGTCACGGCCCTCCCGACGGTTTCATGGGCCGCCATCCGGCCTGGCGATTCCTTTCAGCCGCTCGCTCGTCTCCGTCAGGGCCTCCAGCCCCTCGAGCCGCTCGGATGCACTCAGCCGAAGCGCTCTCCGCAGTTGCTCGCGGCGGCTTCCCCCCCAGGTGGCGGCTACCCAGCCCCCCGTCTCCCTGACCCTGTCCGGTCCAGCTTCCAAATCCGTCTGGATTTCACGAAGGTGCTCGACGTCATCCGAATCTCTGGCGCGTCCCGTCCCCTCCTTCATGGCGATGAGGGTGGCCAAGTGCACGAAGGGCACCTCGAGGGCAGGAGCAATCTCCACCAGGACGGCGCGGGCGTACTCGTCCCGACCTGAGAAGGGATCGCCTGCAAACAGGTCGACGGTCGTGTCCTGGTGCTCCTCGCTGGTCAGCGAGAAGACCTGCAGATTCTTCGTTTCCACCCAAGCTCGCCGCTTTGCGGGATCCGCGAAATCCTCCGCCTCGACCGGTAACACCGGCCGGTACCCCAGCTTTCCAAGCGCCCTTAGGGCACCCAGCACGTTCTCCCGTGCGAGATCCACGATGAGATCAAGGTCCTGTGTCATTCGCTGATAGCCGTGGACGTTGACGGCGACTCCCCCGGCCACCAGGTAGCGGATCCCTTCAGCGTTGAGCTCTCGGAAGATGGCTTCGAGACTGCGTAGTTTTGGCATTCTCTCCGTCTATGCTGGTGTCCGAGGTTCGTCAACTGGTGCTATCCCTGCGCCTGGCCCGACCGTCGCACGAAATCTCGTAGTGATGAACTCCTCGACGTCATCGCCTTCCAGCGGGATTGTGCTGGGGCCGCTGCGCACGAAGAGGTCCCCGCTCTTGGACTTCTCCAGCCCCTTCCACTTCAGGAATACAGGCTCCGGGCTCCGCTGACAGCTCACCAGGCAGACCGTCTTCCCATCCACGATCTGAGTCTTGGGATCGATGCAGGTCCCGGCGCGAACCCCGAGACCGTTCCTGACCACCTGGGCCAGGTGGCGCATGAACTTGTCGTCGTTCTCGAGCCGGTCGGGCTCGATGCCAACGACGGTGCGGTCATCGGCCACACCGATCACGAGGTCACCGCCCTCAGTGTTCAGAAAGGCGGCGATCGTCTTGAGGGCCGCGTGGGTGACGTGGCGGTCGTCCTTGCAGTCCTCCTTCAGGTTCCAGCGCAGGCTCGACTTGAACTCCAGCGTCTTGGACTCCTGGAGCTTCAGCAACTCCTCCACACGACGATGGCGGCGGATGTAGTCGTCGAAGAGGAGGTTCTTGAGCGCCCGGCCGAAGGCCTGGTCGTCGGTGATCCGCTTGTAGAGCTCGAAGTTGGTGTCGACGATCTCCTGGATCTTGTCTTCGACCTTGGGGTCGAACGTGAGACGCACGTTCTCCCGCGTGTTGACCCGCGCACTGGCGTCGAGGCCGGCGTCCTCGTCAAGAGCATCGCGAATCCGCTCCAGGGCGATGCGGTGCTCGGGCCCGAGGTTCAGCCCAAACCGCTCGTTCAGCTCGGCGATGATCTGGGAAAGGGGCTCGAGTTCTTCCTCCCCGCGCCCGTGGCCCGGCTTGCTGCGCATGGGACCCAGCTTCCCGGCCTGGCGTTCGAGCTTGATCCTGCCGCGGCTCATCTCCTGGATGCGGTAGGACTCCATGTCGATGTTCTGCTGCACCTCACGGGGGAGTTCCTCAGGGTCGGCCGGCAGGAGCCGCCGGAGATAACGGGCGAAGACGTAGAGCTTCTCGAGGTCAGGGTCGGCGAAGGTCAGGACCTGGGAAAGAAAGGCGTAGAGCCGGACGTAGTCGGTGACCTGGCCCCAGAAGCCGGCCTGTTCCTCCGGGGTGATCTCTCCGAACCGCTCGCGGATCGACTCCAGCGCCGCGTAGATCTGGTCCTGGGTGGTCTTAGAGTCGAAGTACACCCGCGCAAACGCCGCGACATCGACCTCGGTGTACACGCCGAACCCCAGGAGCCGCCCCTGGACCTCGTAGAGCAGGTTCGGATCCGTCTCCTCGGACAGCAGCGTCGTCTCGTAGTACGGCTCGAAGGCCTTCCGGATCTCCTCGGCCTCGTTGGCGACGTCGAGCACCATGGTGCCCGTCTTGCCCGGGTGCGTCCGGTTGAGGCGCGAGAGGGTCTGGACCGCGTTCACCCCGCCCAGCTTCTTGTCCACGTACATCGTGTGGAGGAGCGGCTGGTCGAAGCCCGTCTGGAACTTGTTAGCGACCACCAGGAACCGGCACTCGGGTTTTCCGAACTCGAGGGCCGTCTGGCGCTCGCCGATCACGTGATCCTCGCCGGCGGAGTTCATGCCCGATTCCGTGTATCTCTTCCCCCCGTCCTCGACCGTCCCCGAGAACGCCACCAGGCTCTTCCACATGTGGCCCTTCTCCTTCAGATAGCGGTCCAGCGCCCGCTTGTAGCGAACCGCGTGGAGCCGAGACCGCGTCACGATCATCGCCTTGGCCCTCCCGCTGATCTCCCCCTGCACCTTTCCGGCGAAATGATCCACCATGATGCGGATCTTCTCCTGGATGGCGTGGGGATGGAGGTCGACGAACGACTTGAGCAGGTACTGGGCCTTCCGCCGGTCGTAGCGGGGGTCGTCCTCGATCTTCTTGAGGAGCCGCCAATAGGTCTTATAGGTGGTGTAGTTCGCGAGGACGTCCAGAATGAAGCCCTCCTCGATGGCCTGACGCATCGAGTAGAGATGGAAGGGCTCGAACTGCCCGTCCGGGCGCTTGCGGCCGAAGAGCTCCAGGGTCTTCGGCTTGGGGGTCGCCGTGAACGCGAAGGTCGAGAGGTTGGGCTGGGGCCCGCGCCTTCGGATCTCCTCGTGAACCGCGTCCTCGATCTCCTCCTCGGGCGTCCCGGCACCGGCCTCCTCCGCTTCCGCCTCCTCGAGGCTGCCGGCGGTCAGCGCCTGCTTCAGGCTCTTCGAGCTCTCCCCAGTCTGCGAGGAGTGCGCCTCGTCCAGGACCACTGCGAAGCGCTGGCCCCGGAGCTGCTCGATCTGCTCGGCGATCACCGGGAACTTCTGTAGTGTCGTCACGATGATCGTCCGGCCCGACTCCAGGGCCTCCTTGAGCTGGCGCGAGGTCTGGTCGATGTTCTCGACCACCCCCAGGGTCTGCTCGAACTGGCGCACCGTCCGCTGGAGCTGGCGGTCGAGGACCAGGCGGTCCGTCACCACCACGATCGAGTCGAAGACGCGCCGGTCCTCGGCGTCGTGGAGGGTCGAGAGCTGGTGAGCGAGCCAGGCGATCGTGAAGCTCTTCCCGCTCCCGGCCGAGTGCTGGATCAGGTAGCGCTGCCCGGTGCCGTGATTCCGGGCGTGACGCACGAGCCGACGGACGCAGTCCAGCTGCTGGTAGCGCGGGAAGATCAGCGAGCGCTTGTCCTCCTCCTCGACCTCGTGGATGAACTGGCGGACGAGGTCGAGGACGCTGTCACGCGCCCAGGTCCGCTCCCAGAGGTACGCGGTCGCGTACCCTTTTCGTGTCGGCGGCACGGGGGGATTTCCGGCGCCGCCGAAGCGCCCCTGGTTGAAGGGCAGGAAGCGGGTCGCGGATCCCCGGAGATGGGTGGTCACGAAGACCAGCTCCGGATCCACCGCGAAGTGGGCGAGGCAGCGGCCGTAGGCGAAGAGCGGCTCGCGCGGGTCGCGATCGGTCCGGTACTGCCGGATCGCGTCCTCGACGTCCTGGCCCGACAGCGGGTTCTTGAGCTCGGCCGTGAAGAGGGGGATCCCGTTCAGGAAGAGCACGAGGTCGAGGCTCGGTTCTCCCCGCTCGCTGTAGCGGAGCTGACGGACGATCGAGAAGAGGTTGGCGGCGTAGAGCCGCCGCGTCTCCTCGTTCAGGCCGCTCGCTGGGCGGAAGAACGCCAGGCGGAACTTGCAGCCCGAGTCCTTGACGCCGTTCCGCAGAACATCGAGCGCGCCCCGCCGGCCGATCTCGCGCGAGAGGCGCGACAGAAAGCGGTCCTTAACCTCCGAACCGTGATGCTGGCGGAGCCTCTCCCACTCTTTCGGCTGGGTGGCCAGGAGGAAGTCGATCACGTCCTTCGTGATCAGGCAGAGCGCGCGGTCGTAGTACTCGGGCCTTTGCTTCCGGTAGCCCCCCGGCAGAGGATCGCCGTCGAAGGTCGGCGGTGGCTCCCGGACCGCCGTGGCGTCGCCTGGACAGGCGTCGGGCCCGTGCTCGAGGAGGGCGCACTCGATCGCCTCCTCAAAGGCGCGCTCTGAGACTCTTTGGGTCATGTCGCAAGTCCCGTCGCGAGTCTGTCGCAAGTTCTGCCGCAAGTTTGTCGCAAGTTCACGTAAGTGACTTGCCTCCAACGTATTGAAGACGGTCTGTGGCGCCCTTGGTCTTCAAGAGAGCCCGTTGCACAAGCCCTTTCAAATCTCTCTGCAAAGTACGCCGGCTGACGCCCGGACAGAGCGCCTCGTAGTCCTTGATCGTCAGCGACCCGTTCTCCATCACGTGCCCAAGGGCTAGCCCTTGGCGCTCCGAGAGCCCATGCTCGCGGACGAGCACGTCCCGCCGAATCGCACGCTCGCCAAGCGCCTTGACCTCGTCGAGCTGCGTGGCCTGCCCCTGGGTATAGAAGTCGAGCCAGCCTGTCAGATCCATGCCGGCCTCTCGCACGCCCTGGAGAGCGCGATAGAACGCGGCGCGATCGCGGTCGTAGTACTCGCTGATCGTGAAGAGCCGTTTGAAGTCGTAGCCGCTTCGATAGAGACAGATCGTGGAGAGGAGCCGCGAAGTCCGGCCATTTCCATCGAGGAACGGATGGATGTGGACGAGCTGGAACTGCGCCATCCCGCTGGCAAGCACCGGGTGGACCTGACCCGGATCGTTCAGCCAGGTGACCAGCTCCCGCATCAGGATCGGTACGTCGTGGGCGGGAGGCGGCTCGTAGACCGTCTCGCCCGCGGCCATGTTCACGATGTAGTTCTGCACGCGGCGATACTCTCCGGGAGCCGCCGACCCCCCACGTACGCCGGCGACAAGACGTCTGTGGATCTCTCGGATCAGACCCTCCGTGATGGCCTCGCCATCCTTGAGCCAGTCGCTCACGAACTCGAAGGCCTCACGGTAGTTGAGGAGCTCGCGCGCATCCTCTGGATCGGTTTCCGGCACCTCATGGCCCGCGAGGAGCTGCTCGGACTGCTCGAGGGTCAGCCGGGTCCCCTCGATGTGGGTCGTGTGGTGAGCTTCGAGGACGAAGGCGCGCGAGCGCATGGAGGCGAGCCAATCCTCCGAGAGCCTCGCTGCCTCGAGAAACCCCCGCGCCCGCTCGATTTGCGTCAGCGCTTCGGCGCTGGCGTTGGAGATCGAGAAGCGCGGGGAGAAGGTCACGGTACCCCATCGCGGACGTCGATCTTGCCTGTGACGGCTGCGGAAATCAGGGCGGTGCGGAACTCCTTGAGAAGGTCGATGGCTTTGCGGACCTTGACGATGAGGGCATCGATCTTGGCGGTTTCGGTGCGGATGACAGCGACGATCTGCTCTTGCTCTGACACGGGCGGGATTGGAGTTGCTAGCTCCTTTACATGAGGCATTCCAATCGTTCGTAGAGTCGCGCCCATCGTTAGCCTCTCAAGCTCACCCTGCATTGCATCAAAGACTCGCAGCAGGTACTCCGGCAGAAGCCTCCCCCCGCATAGCCAGGCAATAAAGTGCTGCGATACCGCGATTGGCCGTTCAGTAATCGCGCACAGTCCGATCGTTGCGTCGCGCGAGAAGACTACGGCTCCCGCAGGAAGGAGGCGCGCGGAGGAATTCCTCAGCCCCAGCTCATTCGTATAGTGAGCCGTCTCAGATATGTAGTCGTGATCCTTCAGGAATCCAGTGTCATTGAGTGAGAGCCACGGCACATCTCCATCACGCCAGTAAGCTTCGATCTTCTTGTCCGGTGTATGCCCGCTTTCCATCCGAGCAACCCATTTGATGCGGCTTACCTCCCAATGCTCCGGAATCTCCCCCACCCACTCAATGCCGGAGTCCATAAGCTGGACGCTCGGGTCGAGGCCGCGGGTGACGGCGTGGGTGATGAGGGCAGTCCGCTTCTCCTGGAGCAGCTCGATCAGCCGCTCCTTCCTCGCCACGAGCCCGTCGATCCTAGATGTTTCGCGGTCGAGGATACCGGCAACAGCGTGCTGCTCCTCAAGGGGGGGAACTGGCACGAAGCTGTTTCCGATCTGCGCGGGGCTGAGTCGCGGCATCTTGGTGCCATAGGTAAGGGAGTCGAGGAACCGAATGTGCGGTGCACTCAGAAGGCAGTACATCAAGTAGCTTTGAGAGCACCGGGCTGCCGGCCGAAGCGGTAGAATCTCGCTTGTACAGACTCCGTCAAAGTCTGGTCGAGCCGCCTTAGCCAGATAGGGACGAAGTTTACCGAAGAGCACGTCGCCTGCCTTGAACGATGTCACGACGCTGTCTACGACATCGGGTTGGTTATCGAGTAGCAGGCGACCCGTCCATGACTCGACATGCTCGAGGCCGATATAGACCGCGTCATCCGGCTTGACGTCTACCTTACCCATGGTTGCTGGCGCAATAAACTTGAGCCGCTTCACTTCCCAATGCACCGGGATCTGCCCAAGCCAATCGACGCCGGAATCTTTGCACCTCGTGTACGGACGGTAGCGCCGGGGTCGCGCCCCCCTGATCTGCGCGAGCGCCTCAGACATCGGCTTGGCTTTCTTGCCTGGCATGCGTGATCAGCCGCCAGGGTCCCCCGGCAGCCCACGATCCAGTCTCCTCGGCGCCCCGTCGGAGATCGTCCAGTATCGGCAGGAGGAACGCGCCGACGAGGTCTGCCAGCTCGTGACCGGGGTCCTCCGGTATCTCTAGACCTGAACGCCGAGCGAAGGCGCGCACCTGAGCTGGGCGTGAGGGGTTCTCCCAGTATGCGCGAGTGAGACCAATCGGCGCTTCGGCCGGAATGGGTGTGGCGCGTCTGGCAAAGGTTCGACGCACAGCATCGGCCAACGTCCCTCGATCGAAGGCGAAGTGGTTCGCGAGGTGGTGCAGGTCGAAGAAATCCTTGATCCGGCTGTTGCGGTCGCCGAGGACCACCAGCGCCTCCAGCTTCTCCGCCACGACCGCCTCGCGCGGGTACGCAAGCACCTCGGGTGCCGGAAAGTCGAGCAGCGAGGGATAGACGATGGGCTGGGGAGGCGGCCAAACGGCATCGCCGAGGCCCATGTCCACCTGCAGGGACAAGCGCGCGGAGCCACAACGCGCAAGCAGCGTCGCGCGGGTACCGGCAAACTCGTCCTCGGCCCGAATAGCCTCGACACGAATGGAATCGACTTCGAAGGCGATGCCGTCGGGGTCCACCGGAACCGTGCAGATGGTCCGGAGGTCTGCCCGGATGGCATCAAACGATCCGTCGCCTGTCCGCAGGAGGTCCAGGTCGCGGGTTGCACGGTACGGATTGTCCGACCACAGGCGGAGGAGCATGGCGCCCTTGAGCACGAAACGATCGCGCAGTTCGCAGAGGCCCAAGCGGTACAGGAACCGCTCGAACGCGTACGCTGTGAGCAGGGTCTGGTAATCGTCACCAGTACGTCGGGCCTCGTTGAGCAGGCGCGCAGCGACCGAAGCGGCGATGTTCCGCTTGGTGGGATTCATGCGATGGCGTCCAGGTAGGGCTGCATCACGCGGGTGACCCGGCAGATGCGAGCGAACCGAGCCAGATCGGTCGCGCCCCCGCGATACAGTCGGGTGAAGTCGCGAAGCGCCTCGACGGCCACATCGATGCCGATCTTCTTGCGGTACTTGAAACAGTCGGCCACGGTCTTCGCCGGCGAGTAGACGCGCACCTCGACGCCCTCGACCTGGTGCGTCTCGACCCCTTCCGTGAGCGAGGCCCCCGAGAAGCGCGCGACCCGCAGCCGGGGGTAGTCGAGTCGGGGGATCCGCGCCTTCTCGGGTAGCGCGATCCACACCTCGGCGGGCGCCTGGGTGGTGAGGCCGTGGAAGCGTAGAGCGGTGAGTAGGCAGAACACGCCCGCCGGAACGCGCTTCGCCACCTGCGCTAGTGTATGCTCCGCTGTAGGTGTGTGGCGCGCCAGAGCGTACACGCCCCGCGTCTGCCTCTCGACGAGCCCCTCGCGAACCAGACGATAGAGCAGCGCGCGCGACACACCCCGGGCCTCGAGCTCTTTTGGGCGGACGAGGCCCCTTTCCTCGATGATCGCCAGGGCTTGATCCCGCTTGTTCACGGGGTGGATGATACAAAGCGTCGGGGGTTAGGCGCAATCCCCTACATTTTGTGTCCACTGGCACGGACCCGTGGAGGGGGAACACACGCAGACACCGGCGCTGGTGGTGCAGAGGTTTCGGTACGAGCTACCCCGCGACCTCCCGCAGCATCGAGACGATCTCTCTCTCCACGTGCTGGATGTCGGCCTCGATCTCCTCCAGCGACCGCGGTGGGCGGTACTCGTAGAAGTAGCGGTTAAAGTTGATCTCGTAACCCACGATGCCGACTTCTCCGTCCTGCGGGTCGCGCCGGCTGATGTCGATCCACGCGTCCTGGACGTGGGGCCTTACCTCGCGCTCGAAAAAGGCCTCAACGCTCTCGGAGAGGGGAACGCTCTCGGTGTCCCGAAGCTCAGTGTCGGACTCCGGATTTCCGTCCTTGTCGCGGCAGATCTCGGCGCTCTCGTTGCGCTCGGAGAGTGCCGAGAGAATGGTCCTCTTGATCGGAGCGGCGAGCTTCAGGTTGGCCTTCCGGGCCGCCTTCCCGAGGACCGCCTCGAACTCGGTTCGATCCAGGTAGAGTTCGCCCGGAAGGTTCGCCAGGAGCTCGCGAATGGCGGCTTGCTGGGCGCGCCCTTCCTCCTCCTCCTTGGCCTTGGCCGCCCCTTTCTTGCGCGAGACGGCGAGATTCTTGAAGGGGCGTTCCTCATCGAGTCGCGCGATCCGTTCGGGCGTCGCCTGGAAGTCCAGCTTGAGCGGTCGCTCGACCGTGATCTTGCGGAAGCCGAAGTGGGTCGTGCGATAGATCCGGCTCACCACGAGCTCGCGCTCCTCGCCGTCCTCCGCGATCTTGCGGGTCTCGCCGTCCGCGAAGTTCTGGAGCAGCGCGAGGATGTCCTCCTTCTTCTCAAATGGGATCTCCCTCCGTTTGGCCCCTAGGCTCTTTCGGAGCAAAGTCCAGAAGCGGGTGGCGTCGATGAGTTGGACCTTGCCGCGCCGCTCGGGAGGCTTCCGGTTGGTGAGCACCCAGACATACGTGGCGATCCCCGTGTTGTAGAAGAGCTGCTCGGGAAGCGCGATCAGCGCCTCGAGGCGGTCGTTCTCGAGGATCCAGCGGCGGATCTCGCTCTCGCCGCTCCCGGCGTCTCCGGTGAAGAGCGGAGAGCCGTTCATGATGATGGCGACGCGCGAACCGCCCTGCTTGGGCTCCTTCATGTGCGCCAGCATGTGCAGGAGGAACAGGAGCTGGCCGTCGCTGATCCGTGGGAGCCCTGGGGCAAAGCGTCCCGCGGCGCCCCGCTCATGCTCGGCCCGTACGGCGACCTCGTCGCGTTTCCAGTCCTTGCCGTAGGGCGGGTTGGCGATCAGGTAGTCGAAGGCCGTGCCCGCATGACGATCGTTCGAGAGGGTGCTCCCGTACGCGATATTCTCCGCGTCGCGGCCGTCGACCGATTTCATGTAGAGATCGGACTTGCTGACCGCCCAGGTCTCTGGGTTCACTTCCTGCCCGAAGAGATGGACGTCAGCCCCCGGGTTTACGGGCGGCTTCCGGAGGTCTCGCCCGCACCACTCGCCTGCCTTGATGTGCTCCTTCGTGATCGTCAGCATCCCTCCCGAGCCGCAGCACGGATCGTATACCGTTAGGATCACGCCCTTTTTGCGTAGCCGTTGCTCGTCTCCTGCGATCAGAAGATCCACCATCAGGTGGACCACGTCGCGAGGAGTGAAGTGCTCGCCCGGGTTCTCGTTCAAGGCCTCGTTGAACTTGCGGATCAGCTCCTCGAAGATGGTGCCCATCGTCGGGTTGTCGATGACGTCCGGGTGGAGATTCACCTCGCCGAATTTCTGCACGACAAGGAAGAGCAGTCCCGCCTCGTCGAGCTTGCTGATGGTGTTGTTGAAGTCGAATTTCTCAAGTACTTCCCGCATGTTGGGGCTGAAGCTGGCGATGTAGTTGCGGAGGTTCTGCGCGATGTGCGGCGCGTCGCCCAGGAGCTTCTCGAAGTCGTAGCGGGAGGTGTTGTAGAAGGCGAAGCCCGAGGCGCGCCGGAGCAGCTGGTCGAGGTTCTCGATCTTGCCCTTGTACTTAGCCTGGACCTCTAGGACCTTCGACTTGTTGGGAGCCAGCACGCAGTCGAGCCGCCGCAGCACGGTGAGCGGGAGGATCACGTCCTGGTACTTGCCGCGTTTGAAGGTGTCGCGGATGAGATCCGCGACACCCCAGATGAAGCTGACTATCTGGCTGTGGTTCATGAGGTCCTGGTCCCCGGCGGGGATTTCGGATTTGGCGTAGTGTCCAACAGTTCGGCGATTAACGGCCAATGTAGCCGATCCGCTGTAGGTCGTGTTACGCGACCCGCACGTCCGAGAACCGCCCGCGACTTACGTTCAGTAGTCCTTCTTTGTGCAATTTGGTCAGCATATCGGAGATCTCCTTCTCGGAGTAGCCACTTGCTTGGAGTGATTGCGCTATATCGGCTCGTCGTAATTTTGCTTTGTCGTCCAGGTGGTGTATCAACTTCAGTGCGAGCGTCCGCTGTCTCTTCTTCTCTCCGGGCTTCGTCGGACGGACGCGCTTCTGCAAGAAGGATTCGAAGCGCTTCGTGTAATCGTGATCCTTGCAGAAGGTGTCGAGGCGGGTCCGAAGACTCTGCTCATTCTTATACTCCACACGTCGCTTACCGCCAAGATCAGAGATGATCGTACCTCTGCTGCCTCCCCCGGCGGCCTTGTGGGTGCTGAGGTACAGGGCACGCGGAAGGTTTACAGCTTCGGCGTATCCGTACTCAAGCGACACGTTAGCATTCCCGCCAGTGGCATCAAAGATAGCATAGCTCGACGCGTCGATACGAGCGGTGATGACCTGGAGCAGGTCCTCGGCGTCCTGTGCGTCCTTTCGACCCACGATGGTGAAATGCAGAGGGTACCTTTGCTCGAGCTTGTCGATGCACTTCTCGTACCGAGGGCGCACGTTTCGCCAGGGCAGGCCCACAAAAACCTGATTCGGAATGACGGTCACCTTCCTACGAGCCATCTCTTCTCCCATGATCGCCTAACGGATTCACGAATCGCCTGCCGCGCGGCCACCTGAGTTCCTCTCAAATCACCGACGCCCTCCCCCATGTCAAACATTCCCGGTTGAGGAGCCAGCCGCACCGTCAGGTCCATTCACTCGTTAGACGGCGGGTCGTGACCTCTATGACACCCTTGCTGTGACATTGTCGAGACCGCGGAAAGTCTGACCTTCAACGAGATTCGAGTCTCGTTCGCCTTGTGTCGCCTCAACACTGAGCTCGAAGCCTTCTTGCTTCGAGGCCGTTGCAGCAAGTTTTCTGCCCGCGCGACAGGGACGGGCACTCGAGTCCGTCCTCCTCACATTAGAACACCGGGCTCCGCATGCGGCCGCCGCGGTCTGAACGGCGAGGTTACATCCCGCATTCACCCTCGAACTCACGCTTTAGGTCAACCATGGCGCTCAGGCCGTTCAAAAGGGACTCGATGACATTCCCGACGTTCTTCATCTCGTCCCGGAGTACGCGGAGATTGATATGCGTCGTCGGGAGTTGTACTGGATGACCGTCCTTCGTAACTGGATACCGAAACGCCACCGAAGACGCGTCTATGGTGCCGAACTGATCGATAGATTTCCCGATCACGTCTCGTTCCACGAGAGATGGTGGATTCTCCAGATTTAGCAATGCCCGCTCGCAGCGGTTCCATAGCACGTCCAGGCGGTGTCCGTAGGGATCCGCCGATGAGGTGTTGGCCAACTCCTCCGCATCAAGGATCAGCGCCTTTAGACCAAGCTCGAGATACTGCCGGTACATAAAAGCAATGGGGAAGACGAGATAGTCTATGTCACGGCGGTCCTGCATGGCCGAGGCAACTAGGCGATCGGCACCCATGCGATAAGCGTGGGCGTAGACGTACCACGAGGGATGATAGGTCTGGATTACAGCGTTGTGCTGCCAGTCGCTGTCGACCCGAAACATCGTTCCGCCAGGCCGAATAACGGGAATCTCAATTTCGATCCTTTGCATGCCTTGCCTCATCCCATTCTGCGGTCGCCCCGCCCCTGCGGCAAACGAGGCGTTCTAACTAGGATCAGGGCCTCGCTCGGTTCAGACTACTCTGGCTTAGGCACATCGAACACAAGTACGGTCAAGACCAGTTCCCGGTTGGAGTCGTTTGTCTGATGAAGCACGTACCGGAATCCGGACTCATGCGACCATTGAACGATCCGCTTGAACTGCTCGTGCTTCTTGACCTCTGCGTCAACACCGCCGAGGACCGTGCTGAGAGAGGTGTCCCGATTGAAGACGAGAATCGCGGTCTTTGTGTCGCGCCATGCGGTATAGGAAAGCAGTTGGCCGATAGTCTCGCCGAATTGCTTCGGTCCCTTCCAGAACTTGCATTCGCCGATAAAGACGTTGCGCCCGTTCACACGCAGGAGAATGTCTGTCTTGCCTGAGACGTTGAAAGTCTCTCCGGTGGCGCTGCCTTCGAACTGACCGTTGAGCTGTACCAGAAAGTGCTGGCGTATATCCTCCTCGGCCATATTCCGAAACGCGCTTGGGCTGCGCTCCATAACATGGGCCATGTTCTGAATGACGTTCAGAATGTGCTCGTAGGTGGGCCCGTCCATCGCCGGTTCCGGGGCGAAGGGCGCTGAACTCGCAGGTGGCGGTGAAGACAGTACCTTGCGGCGCACCTCTGGTGGAGCATACGTAGCTGGGGCGTTCTCGCGTCGCTTAAGGGGGATGCCTAGAGCCGCGACTCGACCTCGATTCGCAAGGAGGCGTTCCCGACGGCCGGAGATGGCTGCGTCGGCGGCGCCGGGAAGGCTGGAGTTGTAACCCGCTAGATCGTTCCGGATCCAGGTGAGATGTTGCTCGATCTCATTTAGAGTTCGCTCTGCCTGTTGCTTGATGTCTCGGTCACCACTGTCGTGTGGGATCTCAAAGACAAGAACGACGGCGTTCCCTCGTATTTCAGCGCGCGGCGGGGAAGAACTGAAGGTGCTTGCCCGCGCATACAACAGGTCGATGGAGCCTTCAACGGGCACCTCGATTTCAATCCGTTGGCCGGGCACCAAGACTGGGCGAGACCGGTCATCGATCCAACGGCGACTGTCGTAGCGGACGTCTACCTTTGTCTCTGCCTCCGAGACCGTCCACTGCTCTCGGAGTAAGACTGGTGCGGTAATCGTGGACTTCTCGACTAGGTATGAGGCCAGATCTGCTGGTGCCGTGTTCAAGAATCGATCGGCCTCAAGCCCTTCAACCTCTAAATGCATTCTGGAGAGCGCAGTCTCGATGATCTGGCGTAGGTCGCTGCTCGCGAAAAGGTAGCCTTTGCGCCTATCGACGAGCTTGAACATGCGACGTGCCTCCTGATCGCAAGGCGCAACGAATCTTGCTGCTGACCCGCCGAGTGCCGAGCGACAGCGAGCCCTCGGTCGGCTCCTGAAGCGAGTTAGGCCGTAAGCGTCCGGCCATTAGCTCATTAAGCGGAACCAGTCTCGAACACTGAGACGAAGCCTCACGATTTCGTCCTCAGCAAGTGGGCTGCAGTGAGCTATCGGACCACGAAGCGTATTCAAGTTGGCCATTACGCGCTCAACGGCTCTCTGGCTGTTGAACATGCCCCCAAAGACATCCCAGTTGGTTTTGATGATTTCCCCGAGCTGCCCGAAAGTCGTGAAGTCGAGGGGCTCTGCAGACCGTGGCGTCATCCCAGATTCAATCTCTCGCCTTCGCGTCTCCTCAGCGGCTGCTTTGATCGTTGGCGGGACGCGGCCGCTCTCCCACCATCCCGCAGGTTCGGCTACTTCGAGTGTTTCCGAGATGAGACTTCGAATCGAATTCTCGAGCGAGTAGAAAATCTCGTAGTGCGGCGCCATTGCACGCGCCTCCGTGCGGACCGCTTGGTCAAGTTGTGGGTAGTAGTCCTTGTCCTGGCCCACAGTCCACTGATGCCCTCGACCGAGATCGATGGCATGCTCTTGCTCCACCGCATCCAGGCCGTTTTCAAGTAACTGATTGTTCATTGCAAAGAGCTTGAGCCGGTCACGAAATGCCATGTGGTCATCGGTCACTTAAGTAAGTGCTCCTTCAGGCTCTTGAAGATTGCGTCGAACACCGCTACGTCCGAGGTTGCGGGAAGATTCAGATTGATCGCGTACGACAAACCAAGTTTCGTCGTCGTGATCTTGTTATCGGGCCCTTCAGGCAATTCCTCTTCCGACTCCTCAACATCCTCCGGCTCTTCTGGCTCTTCGTTCTCGTCGAAGGCCGCGAACTTCCGAAGCGCTTTGAAGGATCCGATGATTGCCTTTGTGGTGCTCGACTCTGGCTCCCCACCTGTCATTTGAACCACGACGCCCTTAAGTTCATCATCTTTCGCCTCGTGGATGTACTCGTTGATCTCGTAAAGCGTTCGGTACCCCTTCTTCAGTGCGGCGGCCGCCGCCGGTCCGCGTTGCTTAGGGTTCCGAAACCGCTTGTACAACTCGGTAGGGACCCCGTCCGTGCCCAAGAACCCGACCCGCTTAAGGAAAGGAATTACCGGTTTCGGCGATCCCCCTTTGAGGTCCAGTTTTGTGGCAAGGAAGTCCTGCGTAAACCGAGGGGGTACAGCCGCTGTCTGGATCTTGGTCAGGGCCTTTGTAATGTTTCCGTAGGCCGTAACGAACGGCGGATTGTCGGCCACTTCCCCTCCCCTAGCATCTCAGGCCCAAGCAGGAAACTATCGCGCGAAGCCGACAACCCTTGGAGTTGATCGGCCTAACGCTCCGGTTCAGCGGCGGGCCGCGGAGCGGACCGTCCGCTGCAACCGGTTGTTAGACTGCGGGCGCGGCGTTGGTTCCTCGTCGATACGAACGCACGACCAGACCGAGCCCTGCCGGAAGGAGCAGCCATCCGCCGCCCACGGGCATCGTCACGATTCCGAGAACCACCAAGACGAAGAATGCCCAACTCACAAAGCGGGGAAGCGAAAGATCGCGGCTTTCCATCGAATCGACGAGGCTCCCGAACACGATCGTAAATAAACCTAGGAATACGAACCAAAACGCGAGCGGTCGACCAGGATGGCCGTCCACGGCGTTCCATACACCGTCGTGGAGGATCGCCAACAGGCGTTCTCGAAATATGACGACTCCGACCCCAGCATGGATGATGCCGACCCCGATGATCCAGCGACCGACCCAGCGTCTCATCTCAGCCTCCTCTTCCGCAGTCTAACTAAGGATATCTAGTTCCGTATATCCACATACAAGGGCCAACGGCGGCTGCATATCATCGCAGCTCTAACTCATTGACTTTGCAAACGCATCAGATCAAGCGCATGAACTCGTGACAGGGCTCAGGCCTGGCGGTTGCCCCCGGGTCCTATCGCACCTACTCGTGTGCCCGTATCTCCCTATACAGCGCATCTCTCTCCACCGGGACCTTCCCCGCCGCCCGGATCATCGCCACCAGCCGCTCGACCGTGTGGCCGACCGCGCTCTCCGCATGGGCGTAGTGGGCGATCTTCTCGACCCCGATCGTCCCGTCGAGATCCGTGGCCCCGAAGTTCAGCGCCATCTCGGCGGTCTGCTCCCCGAGCATCACCCAGTACGACTTGACGTGCGGGATGTTGTCGAAGACGAGCCGGCTCATGGCGATCGTCCTCAAGTCCTCGATGGCCGAGGCCTGGCGCTCGACGATCCGCGTCTCGCCCACCTGGTACTCGAGCGGGATGAAGGCCTGGAAGCCACCCGTCCTGTCCTGCTGCGCACGTAGCTTGAGGACGTGGTCGACCCGCTCCTCGTAGCTCTCGATATGACCATACAAAAGCGTGCAGTTGGTGGGAATCCCCATCCGGTGGGCGACGTCGTGGACGGCGAACCACTCCTTCTCGCCGATCTTGTGCTTGAAGAGCTCCTCCCTGACCCGCTGGCTGAAGACCTCCGCACCGCCACCCGGGAGGGCATCCAGGCCGGCCTCGACCATGTCCTCGAGCACCCCCTCGATCGAGCGCTTCCCGATCTTGGCGAAGAAGTCGATCTCGACCGCGGTCCACGCCTTGATCGTGATCGTGGGGCTCTTCTCGCGGATCCGGCGCACGATCTCGACGTACTTCTCGTAGGGCCAGCGGTGGTGGAGCCCGCCCACGATGTGGATCTCGCGGATGTCGTCGGTGACGTGGGCCAGGATCTCGTCCCAGCTCATCTCGTACGCCTTGGGATCGTTCCGGGGCCGCGCGGCGAAGTCGCAGAAGCCGCAGTCCAGGACGCAGATGTTTGTGGGATTGAGCTGGCGGTTGAGGACGAAATAGACCCTGTCGCCGTGGCGGCGGCGCGCGGCATGGTCGGCCATCATCCCGAGGGCCGGCAGATCCCATGTCTCGAGGCACGCCATCCCGTCAGCGTGGTCGAGACGCTCGCCGGCCAGAACACGGTCCCAGATCCGCTCGAGAGCCGGGTCCAGGAAGTCGATCGCGGGGGCCTCGACCCGCACGGGGTCGAGGACCGCCGCGGTATGCGGGTGGGCGGTGGCGTTCGCCGGGTTCATGGGACGCCGAAGTTCGCCGGCGTCCTGTCGCAGGGCAACACGCTCACGCGTCGCGCCTACTTGCGCGCGATCACGTCGTCGTACTCGCTGTGCTCTTCCAGGACCCGCCGGACGAACGGGCAGCTCGGGATCACCTGGTACCCGTTGTCGCGGGCGAAGCCGAGAGCCTCGATCACGATCCGCTCGCCGATTCCCTGCTGCCGGTATTCGACGGGCACGAACGTGCTCTCGTAATCGAGCGTCTTCTCGTCCGACTGGCTGTACTGGAGGTTGGCTTCCTTGCCGTCCAGCTCCGCGAAGAAGCGCTGTCCCTTCGGGTCGTGCTTGATGTCGATGTCCATGTCATCTCCTCACGTCTGTTCCAGGCTCCCGGAGTCCGCTGGTAAACGCTCACAGGTTACGGAGTTCGGCGCCAAGGGTCCGTACGAGGAATTACACGCGCTGCGTCCGGTGCGACCGTCAGCTACGTCCGGCACCGCGACCGATCCCGTACTTCCCCCATCTCCGATCGACGAGGGCGATGATCTCAGGGTTCATCTCGATCGGCTCGGGATAGCCCGGCTTCCAGGTGGCATCGATGGCCATCCGGCCCCGGTAGCGGAGCCAGGCGCCATCCAGCCGCATCTCGCTGAACACGACGTCCCGGGCGGCGTCGAAACGGGTGAAGATCCCCCACAGGAGGAGCGTCCGGTCGTCGAGCGGGACATCCTCGGAGACGACCGCCACCCACTTCACCTGGCCCAGGCGGGGGCTCGCGGCCAGCGCCTCGGCGACCCGTCGTCCGCTCCGGCCGTCCCGCTCGCGGACCTGGACCACGAGCAGAGCGGCGCCAGCCGCCTCGCGGGAATCGGTAGATCCGGGACCCGCCGACCCTCCGTAGGCGCGCCACGATTCGACCCGCCCCTCCTGCTCATCGGGGGCGACGAACGGCGCCGCCCCACCTCCCGGCAGCTCGTCGATCCCGGCCGCACCTTCGACCGAAGCGGAGGGCTCGTCGCCCGAGATCCCACCGGCGCCCCGCGTGCAGTCGAGGACGAGCTTCGAACCCAAGTTCATGGTGAACGACGTGAAGTCCAGCGTGTCCAGCGGTACGCCTGGCAGGAGCAGCGCGTCCTCCGAAGCCGCCCAGTACCGCCGGAAAACCTCGAGGACCGCGTCCCAATCGTCCGTCACGACGTCGTCGTCGACCACGACAACCACCTTGGTGAGCGCGAGCTGTCCCTGACCAAGGAGAGAGAGCGCCGTCTTCACCCCCTCCTTCCGATAGCGCTCGCGGACCGCCACCACCAGCAGGTTGTGGAAGCCCGCCTCGAACCAGGCGTGTAGTCCGGCCACCTCGGGCTGGACGAGGCGGATCAGGGGCCCCACGACGGCCGCCACCGCCTCCCCCATGGCCTTGTCCTCCTGGGGCGGTTTCCCGACCACCGCGACCGGGAGGATGGGGCGCTCCCGGTGGGAGATCCGTCGAACGTGGAACACTGGAAACGGGGCCGCGTGGGAGTAGTGGCCGAAGTGATCGCCGAACGGCCCTTCCGGGGCGCGCTCCCGCGGCGGGACCTCGCCCTCGAGCACGAACTCCGCGCTCGCCGGCGCCTGGATGTCGATCGAGCCGCAGCGCGCCAGCTCGGTGGGCGTCCCGCGCAGGAAGCCGGCGAACGCGAGCTCGTCGATGCCCTCGGGAAGCGGCGCCACCGACGCCAACAGCGTGATCGGGTCCGCTCCCAGGGCGACCGCCACCGGGAGCGGCTGCGCGAGGCGCTCGGCGGCGGCGTAGTGGTACCCGCCCCCCTTCATGATCTGCCAGTGCATCCCGGCGCGGGCGGAGTCATAGACGTGCATCCGATAGATGCCCAGGTTCCGGGCCCCGGTGACCGGATGCTCGGTGACGACGAGCGGGAAGGTGATGAACGGACCGCCGTCTCCCGGCCAGCAGGTGAGGATCGGGAGATCGTCGAGCGTGACCGGACGACCGTCATCGCGAAGGAACCGCCCGCCCCCCTCGGTGGACCATGGCGGGCTCGCGGTCCGTCGGACCCGGAAGTGCCTTCCGCGGAAGAGCACCTGCCGCGCCGCCCAGATCTCTCGCGGTCGGGGCGGCAGGAGGCGCTCGGCGGCGGCCAGGAGCTCCGCCCCGATCGCCTCCGGCTCCCGGCCCAGCGCCCAGGCGCAACGGCGGTCGCTGCCGAGCACATTCGCGGCCACCGGGAAGCGCGAGCCCTTGACCCGCTCGAACAGGAGTGCGGGGCCGTCCGCGTGCACCACCCGCGTCACGATCTCGCTGATCTCGAAGCGGGGATCGACTTCGACCCGGACACGGGAGAGATCGCCCTTGGACTCGCAGAACCACAGAAAGGATTGGAGGTCGGGAAACGTCAACGGTCGGTCAAGCTTCCTCCATGCGCTCCAGTAGGGTAGCCCAGGTGTCGGCGAGTCCGAGCTCCTCCACCCAGTCTTCGATGACAGCGAGATCAATCGTGTCGCCCGAGATCCGCAGCATCGAGGCGATGTCCCGGGGGTGCTTCGGCGAGCGACCCTCCCGATAGAAGATCAGCTTGCTGACGATCACCTGTTCCGGGGGCGAGAGCCTGGCCTCCAGACCGGACGTCACCTCGATCCGTCTGCTCTCCCGGATCTGACTCCAGTCCAGTGCCGATCGGGGGATGTATATATCGATCTTGAAGCCCGACGCAGGACAGAGGATCTGGAACTGCTGCCGATCGGCGATCAAGCGACGCGCCGCCACCTCGTCCAGGAAAAAGTCCGGCTCGGGGAATCGCCGGTGAAGACCGGGGAGATTCTCCTGCGAGACGTCCACCACCGCATCGATATCGAGGGTGGTACGTGGCTCCCCGTACGCCATCGACGCGATCGAACCTGTCAAGGCGTAAGGTAGGTTCAGATCCTCCAGCGCGCGGACCAGATGTTCCAGAAGCTCATCCAGCTCCACGCCGGATCCTCGCGGCCAGCTCGGCTTCGATCTGCTCGTCGGTCCAGTCGGGATTCCGCTGCCGCAGGTGCGTTCGAATCCGTCTACGCATGAAATCGATGGCGCCGAATGCGGTGGCCAATCGGCGCGAAGGAGTCATCGCCGCGTAGATCGGTACCATGGAGGTATCGAGCAGATCGAATGCATCGCCCTCCGCCACTCCAGTCCGAGTCCCGGCCTTGCCACCGGGCACGCTCTCGATTGGCGGTGACCGCCGTGCACCTTCCAGTTCCTCCGCCCGCCAGCCTCCCGGCACCTCGACGCCGAGAATCTGGAGAACGCGATCCACGAAGTCGTGGACCAGATCGTCGAGCGTCCCTGGATGTCCGTACCATCCCGGGGAGACGGGCATGACCGTCACCCCGTCCCGGGCCAGCTCGGCGAGCTGACGAAGGATCACCGCGGAGAGCGGGGTCTCGCGCGGACAGAGGACCAGGCGTCGCCTTTCCTTGAGAGTCACGGCGGCCGCCCGCGTGACCAGGGAATCGGCGATCCCCGAGGCGATCTTCCCGACGGTCGACGTCGAGCACGGCAGGACGATCATCGACTCCCACCGGTTGGACCCGGAAGCCAGGGGTGCGGAGAGATCCGCGTCGTAGAAGAGACGTGTGGCGATCGCTTCCACGTCCTCGCGACCCAAGTTCATCTCCTCGCGGAGCACGTGCTGCCCCCAGCGGGAGAGGATCGCGTATACCTCGCCCGGCAGGCGTCGCATGAGCTCGAGGCCGAAGATCGACCCCGACGCCCCGGTCATCGCCACGACGGTGCGCATCGAAGGGCAAGCTATCGGCGTGCCGGAGGTGCAGCAACGGGAGACCGTCTCCGCTTGGTGGGTCGGTTTAGCTGACCCACTGCCCAATCTCCACATCCGTTGTCACCGCGCTAGGGGTCGGGTCGTCGCCTGAATGACAGACGAACGCCGGTCACGGAGGGATACTGACTCCTTCGATCTTCGATTTTTCGAGTCACTCATTCGAAAGGAAGCCCCTATGCGATCCCGAACCGCCATCGGAGCCGCGGCGCTCGCGCTCGTCTCCATGCTCGCCGTGGCCTGCGAGGACGATCCCGTGAGTCCTCCCGTTGGCTCGATCGTCCTCGAGCCCAGCGCCGACAGCCTGTCGGTGTCCGAGACCGTCCAGCTGCAGGCGATCGTCGTGGGCTCGGGCGGCGATACGCTCGACGCGGACGTGACGTTCACGAGCAGCGCCGAGAGCGTGGTCACGGTATCCAGCACCGGTCTGGTCACCGCCCAGGGGCCGGGCACGGCCACCATCACGGCCGAAGCGGGCCCTCAGACCGCGACGGCCACGATCTTCGTGCGCGAAGCGGCCGCTCTCTCCGTCGAGCCGAGCGACGTGACGCTGGCGATCGACGAGACCCAGGACGTGACCGTTACGGTGCTTGATAGCGACGATGTTCCCGTCGTGAATCCCGTGATCACCTTCACCAGCTCGGACGAGACGGTCGCGACCGTGGACGAGAGCGGCGTGATCACGGGCATGGCCGAAGGAGACGCCGTGATCACCGTCGAGACGGAGGGGCTGACCGCGCAGGTCGGCGTCACGGTGCAGGCGGGCGCGGCGGTCGGCTTGGTCACGCTGGCTCCGGATTCCCTCACCCTCGCGGTGGCCGACACCTCGCGGCTGACCGTCACGGTCCAGGACACGACCGGGGCGGCGATCACCGATCCGTCGGTGACCTTCTCGTCGCAGGATTCGCTGGTGGCCACGGTGGACGGGACCGGCCTGGTCACCGGTGTGGCGGCGGGTTCGACCGGGGTCGTGGCCGAGTCCGGCGGATTGGCTGACACGACCAGCGTGACGGTGCAGTAGGCAAAGCCCAGGACCCTCCCTTGACGCCAGCGGGCGGTGCCCGACACCGGGCGTCGCCCGCTTCGGTTCTGGGGGGGGGAAACACTTGTGGCGAGTCAAAAGTCGCGCGATCTGACTCGGGACCCTAGAGCGACGCCCCGGCCGCGACCGTCCCCAGGGCGACAAAGCCGACCCACACGTTGATGCGGAAGAAGGCGAGATCGATGTCGTCGGCCTTCTTCTGCTCCCAGGCGAGCAGGACGCCCACGCCGAGGAGGGGCAGGAGCGCCGGAGGCCAGGCCAGCCACCCGAAGACGAGCGCGGCCAACAGCAGCCAGGCCGTCACGTGCAGCCACCGCGAGATCCCGAGGGCGGCGGAGCGACCGTAGCGGGCGGGCAGCGACCGGATGCCGGCGGCCCGGTCGTGACCCTCGTCGAGCGTGCTGTAGATGACGTCGAAGCCGGCCACCCAGGCCAGCGTGAAGCCGGCCAGAAGAAGCGCCGTCTCGACACCGTCGAACGAGAGCCGGGCGGCGAACCATCCCCCGAGAGGCGCCATGGCGAGCCCCAACCCGACGCCCAGGTGGCACCAGGGTGTGACGCGCTTGAGGTAGGGATACGCAACGAACACGGCCAACGGGATCGGCGCGAGGACGAGGCACACGGGGTCCAGGAGCCATGCCGCCCCCAGATAGACCACCATCCCGGCCGCCGTGAGTCCCCGCGCCTCGCCCAGCCCGAGCGCGCCGCTCGGGAGCTCGCGCGAGGCCGTCCTCGGGTTCTCGGCGTCCAGCCGCCGGTCGATGATGCGATTCAGCCCGAGCGCCGCCGTACGGGCGCCGATCCCGGCCACCAGCACCAGCAGCAGGAGCCGCCCCGGCGGGTCGAGACCGGCGCCCAGCAGGACACCGGCGAACAGCATCGGGAGCGAGAAGAGCGTGTGCTCGAAGCGCAGGAAGCGGCCCCAGGTCCGGAGCCGGCCTGTCCGATCGACGTCGGTGCCCCCGGCCCGGGGAGGGAGGGTGGTCAGGGCGTCAGGGCTCCCCGCCGGGATCTTCACGCTGGACCTCCTGCGCAAGCTCCCGGTTCGCCTGCTCGACTCGCCGCGCCAGCTCGGTGCGCTGGGCTTCGGTGAGGTCGGCCACCATGTCCGACCAGGCGGTCATCTCCACGTAGCCGAAGTCGAGGGCGGTGCGTCGCTGGGCCGCCTCCACGGCGTCCACTTCCTCGGCCCCGGCGTCCCCGGTCCGGATCTCGACGAGCTCCGCGGCGTAGTGGTTCCGATACTGACCGACGATCGAGTCGACGCTCAGGTCGCTCGTCGCCGGGGCGGCGTCGAGCATGGCCAGGGTGTCTTCCTCGGCCGCATCCGGACGCATCGTGTCCGGCGAGAAGCCAGGCTGGGACGCGCGAGGTGCGCCGGCTGACGGAGGTTGAGCGAGCTCGCCCGGGGCCGGATTGCCGGGCGCGGAGGCGTCCTCGTCGGGGGGCTGCTCGCCGCAGCCCGTGCCCAGAATCACGACCAGGAGAGTGGCGGCTAGGCGCAGGGGGCGCAGATCCCGGGTCAAGCCGACCGTCATGGCGCTTCTCACTGGGTATCCTCCCATGTCCGCATCTTGTCCACGACCGTGTAGCGCGGCCGGATGTCGACCGGCACGTCTGACAGCGCGCCCAGGGCGGCCTCCATCTCCTGGGGTACGGTGCCGCGCTCGGCCAGCAGCCGCTCGGCGCCCGAAGCGTCACCGGTGGCCTCCAGGGTCAGAAGCGTTCGCGCGAGGTCCTCGTAGGCCGACCGGACCTTCTCGAAGTCGATCCCGAACCGCCCGTCCTCCCCCACGGTGATGGCCCCCGCTTCGACGAGCTGATCGAGCTGCAGCGCGCAGCCCTTGCCATGCGCCTCGCCGGTCCCGAAGCGGACGCAGCGGAAGAGCCCGGCGACCGTCGAGATCGTGACCTGGCGGCGGAAGTCCTCCGGATAGACCCCCTCGTCCACGAGCCTCTCGAGCGAGAGGTAGCCGACGACGTCGGCCTTCGCCTCCTCGATCGCCGAATAGCTGGTCCCCAGCGCGACCGAGACCGGCGTCTCGGTTCCGTGGACGACCCGCGGACCGAGCCCGTGAGCCAACTCGTGCATCACGATCGAGATGAAGAACGGTCGCGCCTCCATCCCGTCGGACAAGGACCGCTCGAGCAGCCGCTCCGCGATCGGCGCCAGGATCTTCTCGAACTTGGCCTCGATGACGTTTCTCAGCATCACCTTCTTCGTGCCGTATTCCTTCGATACGCGCGGGTCGTTGGGCAGGTTGTAGGCCAGCGTCTGGACCCCGGCTCGCGTGTCCCCGGACGTGTAGATCTCGTCGACCACCGAGATCGGCGACGCGAACGACCGGTCGAGGCTCTTGTATCGATCGTCGATGGGAAGCGCGGCCTCGAGATCCGGGAGGTGGCTCACCAGCGTCTCCAGGTCCGTGCTCGCCTCGGGATCCTTGAGGGTGACGAACGACTCGAACGCCGCCTTCCATCCATGAGCTCGTCCTCGTAGACCTCGTAGGGCCCGATCGTGGGCTCGATCAGGTTCCCCTCGAGCTTCATCCACGCGACCTCGGAGGCATAGTAATCGTTGGTGCGAAAGGCTTGTGCGCGCTTGCTCAGGAAGTCCTCGAGCGATGCGTTCCCGGCCCGGCCGGCCGCCTCGTCGAGGAGAGCGGCGGCGCGCTCCAGCTCGTCGGCGTAGGCGGTGCTGTAGGGCACGGCGAGCAGCACGGGACCTTCGAAGGCCGTGCGTTCCGCGGGGTCAGCCGCGCGGCCGGCGACACCACGTCGGATCACCGTGTAGTAGGAGGTGAAGGCGTCCCGCTGTGCCGGGTGCTCCTCGAGCCACGCCTCGATCTCCCCCTTCGTGAGGTCAGGAGGGTAATAGCCCGCACCGGGGGGCTTGGGGCCGACGTCGAGGAAGGGCTGGTTGTGCTCGAGACGATCCCACGGGCCGGCCATGATGGCGTAGTACTCGCGGGCGGCGTCCAGGCCGGGGCCGGTCGCCGCCGCCAGCTCGGCCGCGTACTCCGGGTTGGAGCGCCAGACCTGCTCGCGGAAGATCTCTCCCAGGATGTCGGAAGCCTCGACCAGCTTCCTCACCACGAACCGTTGATCGAGATCGAGGAGGGCGTCGTCGAAGTCCAGCTCGACCGGGGCGAACTTCGCCACGCGAGCCTCGAGCCCTTCGGGGGAGATATCGGGCGCGAGCGCGGCTGGCGGCAGATCGGTCGCGCCTTCGGTCGAGGCGACGACGGTGGCGACCGGCTGCGCCCGGGGCGCTTCCTCGTCCTGTCGGGTGGTGACGACCTCGTCGGTGCGGGGACCGCTCGCGCAGGCGACCGTAAGAACCAGCGTGAGGACGAAGACCATGCGGCGGGTCATGTTTACCTCCGTTCGGCGATCTTCCGAAAGCACGCGGAGAGCAAGGTTATCGTCGCCCGCCGGGCCCGGCCACGTCGGAGGGCATGGTGGCGAGATCGACCGGATGGAGGGTGAGCCCCAGGGTTTCGTGCTCGATCAGAGGAAAGAAGCGAAACGCGCTGTCCCGCGCCCACTCCAAACGCGCCGACCGGCCGTCGCGCGTAACACGCGCCTCGACGTAGGCGGGGCGCTCACGGAGTGGTCGACTTCGCAGCCGGCTGCTACCAGGCGCGCGCGGTTGGCCTCCCAGCTGGTTGCGACCGCCTCCGCCGCGTCATGGAAGAGGTCGATCTCACGCGAGATCCTCAGCGAGGCGAGGAGTTCGCCGAGGGCCACCCCGCCCGCTACGTAGCGCTCGCCGGCGGCGATCCGCTCCCGGGCTAGGAGCCGGAGGATGTCACGCTGGAAGCTCGTGAGAGCCATCGTCGCAAGTCCGCGGCAGTGCGCCAGGCCTCCCGGTCTCCGTAGCGCTCGATGTAGCCGAGGATCCGCAGACGCTCGGCATCCGTGCGCGGGTAGTAGTCCTCGCGCAGGAACCAGAGGCACTCGGTGCGATACCGGTCGACCAGGTGGTCGACGGCCGCGATGGGATCTTCCGCTGGGATGGCCATGGGGGGGACGGTAGCAGCATGGACGATCGTTCGGCAAACCTACGCAAGGGTTGCGGGGGCGCGTCGGTCGACTCGCTCATCCCCGTGCCCCTTTCCGCTCGGCGATCGCCTCGCCCGCGATCCGGCGGACACGCTCGTCCCGGTTTATCGACAGGAGCGCCTGATTCCGCTCGATCCGCGCGCCGGCCTCCCGGCAGAAGTGCCGGACGAGGTCGATCCCGGGGCGAGCGGCCGCTTCCCCCTCTCGTTCGATCCGATCCTGGACGCGGGCGATCGATGCCACCAGCGCGTAGACGTCGATCGCGATGTCGGCCAGCCGCTCGAGCTGAAACTGCTCCTCGACCAGGCGGTCGCGATGGGTCCGGATCAGCGACTCTGCCCCCTCGTGCAGGATGCCGGTGAAGCGCTCGACCTGCCTAAGGCAGCCGGCCAGGGGATCCGCCACCACGGCCTTCGAGCGGCGGCTGCCGACGGCGTCCTGGATCCGGTGGAAGGCGAACTCGGTCAAGACACCCAGCTCCTTGATCGGCTCCCGGAGCGCCCTCCCCACACCCTCCAGGTACTCGCCGAGGCGCTCGATTCCCGCCAGCGCGACGAAGACCCGCAGGACCTCGTTCGTCCCCTCGAAGATCCGCATGATGCGGGTGTCCCGGAGGAACCGCTCGAACGGGCGGTCGTTCATGTAGCCCCGCCCCCCGGCGATCTGGACGGCGTCGTCGGCCGCCCGCCAGATCATCTCCGACGCGTAGATCTTGCAGATCGCCGACTCGAGGCTGTAATCGACGTCGCCGCGGTCTACGAGCCCAAGCGTCAGGTACACCATCGACTCGGCCACGAAGGTCTCGAGACGCATCCGGGCGAGCTTCCCGCCGATCAGGTCGAACTCCGCGATCGGCCGGCCGAACTGGCGGCGGGTCGTGGCGAAGTCGATCGCCGCGTCCAGGATGGTGCGCGCGCCCCCCACCGCGCTCGCAGCGAGACCGACCCGGCCTCCGTTCAGCACGTTCATCGCGACCTTGAACCCATGCCCGGGACGGTCGAGAACCTGGTCGTCCGCCAGCCGAAGATCGCGATAGATCAGCTCGGCCTGGGTCGAGGAGCGGATGCCGAGCTTCTCGTCGGTCCAGGTGCGGCCCCTGGCGAGACCCTCCTGATCGCCTTCGACGACGAACGCGGTTACGCGGTCGACCGTGCGGCCATCCTTTTCGACGGGGGTCTGCGCGAAGGTCGAGATCACGCCCGCGCGCTGGGCGTTGCCGATCCAGATCTTGCGGCCGTTCAAAATCCAGCCCTCGCCGTCGGTGGCCCGCTCGGCGCGGGACTCTATATGAGCGGCGTCCGAGCCGTGGTCGGGCTCGGTGAGGGCGAAGGAAGCCAGCGTCTCGCCCTTGGCGCAGGGCGGGAGCCAGCGCCGCTTTTGCCCCTCGTTCCCATAGAAGTGGATCCCCTTGATCCCGATCGAGAGGTGCGAGCCCAGCAGGACGCCGATCCCGGCGTCCCGCGAGGCCACGAACTCCATGACGCGCGCCGTCTGCGTCTGGCTGAAGCCGAGACCGTCATAGGCCGTCGCCACGTAGAGGCCGAAGACGCCGCGCTCCGCGAGCCCTTCGATCACCCCCTCCGGCACCCCGGCGGCGCGGTCGAATGCCGCGGCGTCCACCTTGGCGTCGAAGAATCGGCGCAGGTCCTCGAGGTAGGTCTCGAGCGTCTCCGCCTCGTGCCTCGGGAGCCGTGGGTAGGGGAAGACCAGCTCGTCGGCGATGACGCCGCCGAACAGCGACTTGCAAAAGGAGGGGAGCTCGGCGGAGGTCGGGTCGGCCATCGGGGGCTGGAATGTGCCTTTGGAGGGCTCGAAATCCAACCCCCGGCGCTGAGGTCTTGACGCCTTGGCGCGTCCCGCCGACTCCAGGGGCTAACCCTTAGGACGTTTACGCCCGCCGGCCGGTTGACTGCACTCTTCTGAAGTCATAGACTACACTCAATGACGACAAGGGCAGACGAGCCGATGAAGACCTTGACGATCAGGAACGTGCCTGAGGACCTGCACGACGCACTGAAACGCGAGAAAGCTCGCCGCGGGAAATCCATCAACGCGATCGT
Organism: Gemmatimonadota bacterium; assembly: GCA_050732935.1. Taxonomy (GTDB): domain Bacteria; phylum Gemmatimonadota; class Gemmatimonadetes; order JACCXV01; family JAHWKZ01; genus DASRVA01. The sequence goes on along the minus strand of JBOHRW010000217.1, from coordinate 24,075 downwards.
GATCGATCTCTTGAGTCAGCGACTCGGTATCGGTGCGAGACGGAGCAACGGCCTTGCGCGCCTGGCCGGGCAGTGGACCGAGGAGGAATTCCGGCAGTTCGAGGAGGCGACCGCGCCGTTCGAACAGGTCGACGAGGAACTCTGGGGGTGAGCCGCTATTGCCTCGACACCTCGGCTTACAGTCGTTTCCAGCGCGGCGAGGCCCGCGTGGTGGAACTCATCGACCGGGCCGAGTGGATCGGCATGCCGGCGATCGCGCTGGGCGAGCTCCGGGTCGGATTCCTGCTCGGCAGCCGTCGCGAGGAGAACGAAGAGACGCTGCGTGCTTTCCTCGCCAACCCGTCGGTCGAGGAGCTGGGCGTGGATCACGAGGTCAGCCGGCATTATGCCGAGATCGTGGTCGACCTGCGTCGGATCGGGACCCCGATCCCGACCAACGACATCTGGATCGCCGCCACGGCCGCCCAGGCGGGAGCCATCGTTCTCAGCTACGACGATCATTTCGAGGCCGTTGCGCGAGTCGGCTCGATGGTCCTGACCAAGGCGTAGGCTGGCGCCCGCGCCCGGCTACGAGCCGGACTCGACCGGGTACCCCGCCCGTGTCCACGCCCCCAAGCCGCCCTCCAGCACCGCCACCTTCTCGTATCCGTTCTCTTCCGCGAGTTGCGCCGCCCGGACGCTCAAGCCGTCGTCGGGTCAGGTGCAGTAGAAGACGATCCACTTGTTGAGGGGAAGGCTTCCGACCGAGCGGGCCATCTCGCCGGTCGGGATGAGGCGGGCGCCCGCGATACGGCTCTGCTGGAAGCTGAACGCGTTCCGGTTGTCGACGAAGACGACGTCGTTCGCCGCCTCCGTGTAGTCGCGCACGCTCTCCGGCTCCACGAAGAGGACGCCCCGCTCCTCCTCGTACACCGCCAGCTCGCCGACGGGCTCGCCCGTGGACTCGCCGCCCGAGCAGGCGGCAAGACCAGCGAGGAGCATCGAAGCCCTGACGAACGTTCTCATCGCGCGGCAATATAATCTCATGTCGGGAGCACGCACGCGGATTCGCCACGGACCATGCTAGATTGCCGCGCGATGAGCGAGACCGGGGGACACGACAGCGCGGGGACCGCGCGCGGGATCGATCGGCGCCGCTTCCTCCAGCTTGGCGCGGTCGCCGCCGGTCAGGTCGCCTTTGGCGGCTGGTCGACCGGACGGATCGAGGCCCGTCCTCCCCTCGACCTCGTGCTGCGCGGCGGCCGGGTCGTGGACGGGACCGGCCGACCGGCCTTCGCGGCCGACGTCGCCGTGAGGGACGGCCGGATCGAAGCGCTCGGTACCTTGTCCGCGGCCGGAGCGGCGCTTGTCCTCGACGTCACCGGGCTCGTGGTCGCCCCGGGATTCGTCGACATTCACGGCCACACCGACCTCGGGATCTTCGTCGATCATCTCGCCGATTCCAAGATCCGCCAGGGCGTCACGACCGAGATCGTTGGCCAGGACGGCTCCTCCGTCCCCGGTGAGCGACGCGATGCGGGACGAGCGCCGTCGGAACACCCTCGAGCGATACGACGTGGAGATCGATTTCACGTCGTGGGACGAGCTGTTCCGCCTCCTCTCCGAGCGCGGTCACCTCGCCAACTTCGCCACCATGATCGGCTCGGGTACCGTCCGCGAGACTGTGATCGGCAATGACGACCGCCCGCCGTCGCCTGCGGAGCTGGAGCGCATGGTCGCCGAGATCGAGCGGGGACGGGTGTCCGGAGCAGCGGGGGTCTCGAGCGGGCTCGAGTACACGCCCAACGCCTTCGCCGACCTGGACGAGCTGGTCGCGCTCGCGCGGCCTCTCGTCGGGACGGGGCTTCCCTACGCCAGCCACCTGCGGAACGAGGCCGACCGTGTCGAGGAGGCGCTCGCCGCGGGGCTGGCCATCGCCGGCACGGCCGGGGTGCCGTTCCAGGCGAGCCACCTGAAGGCCCAGGGCCGGCGCAACTGGCCCAAGGCGACGTCGCTGATCGAGACCCTGGAGGCCGCGGCCGCGGACCGTCGGGTACACTTCGACCGCTATCCCTACACGGCGTACTCCACGGGCCTCGCCTCCCTCTTCCCAGCCGCGGTCCGGGAGGGCGGGACAGAGGCGTTTCTGGCGCGGCTGGAAGATCCGGGGCAGGAAACGACGATCCGGGCGGCGGTCGCGGAGAAGATCGCCATGATGGGCGACTGGGACGCGATCCAGATCGCGAGTGTGACCGGTGAAGCGGACGAGGGCGCGGTCGGCCGACGTCTCGGCGAGTACGCCGCCGGGCGGGACGCGGATCCCTACGACGTCACCGTGGAGCTCCTCGCAGACTCCAGGAACCGCGTTTCGATCGTCGGGCACGGGATGTCGGAGGAGAACACCCGCCGGTTCGTCGTGCACCCCCTGGGTGCCATCTGCTCGGACGCCGGCGCCCGGCGCTCGACCGGACCGCTCTCGGAGGGCACCCCCCATCCGCGGGCGTACGGAACCTATCCGCGCGTGCTGGCTAAGTACGTCCGCGAGGAGCGTGCGCTCCCGCTCGAGGAGGCGGTCCGGAAGATGACCTCGCTCCCAGCTTCCATCGTCGGCCTCAGCGATCGCGGAACGATCGCCGTCGGTCGGGCCGCCGATCTCGTCGTGTTCGATTCTGCCCGTGTGGCCGACACGGCGACATTCGAGGACCCGCACCGCTATCCGATCGGCATCCCGCACGTCGTGGTGAACGGCCGGGTCGTGGTCAGGGATGGCGAGCCGACCGGAGCGTTGCCCGGCCGCGTCGTCTCGCCCTGACGGAACCCGGTGGGACCAGGAGCGCTCAGGCCGCCAGGCCGCCGTGCTCCCGCGTGTAGGGCAGCACCCCACCTGCCTTCAGGAGCGCGCGCTCGCGCTCGGTCAGCTCGATCGCGGCGTCGAAGCTCGTCCCCTGTGTGACGTTCCGCACGGCGACCCGCCCGCGGTCGACGCCCGCGTGGACGCCCTCGATCACGAGCTCGTCTCCCTGCCCGACCGCATCGTAGTCGGCCGCATCGACGAACGTGAGCGGCAGCAGGCCGAAGTTGACGAGGTTCGCCTTGTGGATACGGGCGAACGACTTGGCGATCACGCCTTTGACGCCCATGTACATCGGAGCCATCGCGGCGTGTTCGCGGGAGGAGCCCTGGCCGTAGTTGGCGCCGCCGACGATCCAGCCGCCCTTCTTCGCGAACGCGCGCGCGGGGAACTCGGGATCCAGGCGCTTGAAGATGAAGCTCGCGACCGCGTCGATGTTGGCCCAGTTGGCCAGCATCTCGGCCGTAGCCGGGACGATGTCATCGGTCGTGATGTCGTCTCCGGTGACGATCAGGACCTCGCCCGAGAGCGTGTCGTCGGGGGGATGCGACAGCGGAATATCGGTGATGTGGGAGGCCCGACTGACCACGATCCGTGAGGGCTCGCCGGCCGGCGGCACGAGCCCGGCCGTCGAGCCCGTGAACCGCTCGGGAAGCGGCTTCTCCGGGGCGTGCCCGTTTCCGCTCTCCCGCGCCCAGTCGCGCGGATCGGTGAGCACACCTGTCACCGCCGAGACCGCGCACACCTCCGGGCTCGCCAGATAGACCTGGTCGCCCTTGAGGCCGCTCCGGCCCGGGAAGTTGCGGTTGAAGGAGCGGAGGCTCCGCTGGCCGGGCGCGGGCACGTGGCCGACGCCGATACAGGCCCCGCAGGTGGACTCGCTCAGGTTGGCCCCGCTCGCCAGGATGTCCGCCACGAGTCCCTCCCGGGCCAGCGTCTCGAGGGCCTGCTTGGACGACGGCGCGATGACGAAGTTGGTGCCGGGGCTGACGCGCCGGTCCTTCAGGATTTCGGCCACCGCCCGCAGGTCCTCGTAGCCCCCGTTGGTGCACGATCCGACGATCACCTGGTCGATCGGCGTCCCCGCGACCTCGCGCACCGGCACCACGTGGTCGGGCATGGTCGGACACGCGACCAGGGGCTCCAAGGAAGCCAGGTCGATCGTAATCCGGTCGTCGTATCCGGCGTCGGGGTCGGGCTCGACGGCGCGGAAGTCCTCGGGACGGCCCAGCCGCTCGAAGTAGTCGCGCGTCCGGTCGTCGGTGGCGAAGACCGAGGTCGTCGCCCCCAGCTCCGTTCCCATGTTGGCGATCGTGCATCGCTCGTAGGGAGAGAGCGAGGCCGCGCCGGGCCCCGTGTACTCGAAGATCTTTCCGATTCCGCCCTTGACCGAGATCCGGCGCAGCATCTCCAGGATGACGTCCTTGGCGGTCACCCATTCGGGCAGCTCGCCTTCCAGACGCACCTCGACCACCTCGGGCATGGGAAGCCAGTAGGCTCCACCCCCCAACGCGACGGTGACGTCCAACCCACCGGCCCCGATCGCGATCATGCCGAGCCCGCCCTGGGTCGGCGTGTGGGAATCGGAGCCGAGCAGGGTCTCCCCCGGCACGGCGAAGCGCTCCTGGTGGATCTGATGGCAGATGCCGTTGCCCGGCAGCGAGAACCAGGAGCCGTAACGGTTGGCGGCGGTCTGCAGGTAGCGGTGGTCGGCGGCGTTCTTCTCGTCGAAGTGATAGACGACGTGGTCGGCGTAGGCCACCGCGCGCTTCACGCGCACGCGCTCCAGCCCCATCGACTCGAACTGCAGGTAGCAGAGAACGCCGGTGGCGTCGGGGGTCAGCACCTGATCGATGCGGATGCCGATCTCGTTACCCGGCGTCGACGGATCGCCGTCGACGAGATGCTCGTCGATGATTCTTCGGGTCAAGCAGAGGCCCATGCCATCCGGTTCCTTCCACGAGAGGGGGATGCCCGCCGCCAGCGCGACGTGGGAATGCGGAACGCTTGAGGAAGTTATGCGGGGCCTGGAGGCGGCGCTATCGAGCCGGGAGGCGAACCCGCGCACCAGACCGTAGATTCGAGAGGCCCGAAGCCCTGAAATCAGGCCGGGCGGGAAAACCCGCCCGGCTCCCTCACCGATCCCGCATCGGCGCCAGCCAACATCCGATCGCGGTGCACGGCTCGGGCATGGATCGCCCACCCGGCGCGGAGGTCGAACCGGGCAGGCGACAGAGGTATCGTACTGGTTCAAGAACAACGGCCGGGCGGCCAGCGTTTAACGTCCCCGGGAGGCAGGAGAAACCGAAGGCCTTGGCGCGCCGACCTCGACGGCTCGGGCCGTGAACCGCGCCTCCTCTTTGTTCTCGAGGAACACGCGGACGACGAGCTCGCCGGGCTCGTCCCCCAGGAAGAGGACCGCGGCGGCCAGGCCCGTGCGGTCCGTGAGGCTCCCCTTCAGGCTGAGCTCCCCATCTCCTTCGACGGCCTCCCACCGCACCCGGACGTCCTCTACGGGAAGAGTGCCCCGTCGGTCACCCGCGCGACCAGGAAGGCGGGCAGCGTTGTTCCGACCTCTCCCAGTTGATGGTCCCCGCTCGCGACCGCGATCCGTAGATCCCTCTCGGAAACGGGGATGTCGTCAGGCGCCACCGTCCCGCTTCCGCATCCGAGAACCACCGCGACCGCGATCCTGGACGCCACCCCGGCCCCGATCCGCCTCACTCCGCGCTCCCCTCCTCCACGTAGAGCTGATAGGCCCCGCTGCAGCGCGGCACCCACAGGTCCGTGTACGGCTCCTCGGCAACCGACCCCACGTAGATCGGGACCCCGTCGAACTCGCCGACCCGGTTCAGGTTGCTCAGCGTGATCGGCTCGGGTGGACCCAGCTGCTCCCAAAGGCGACCATCGAATGCGATCGTGACCCCTGGGCGATCCCACGGCCGTCCATCCAGGCACGCGGTTGGCGGAGCGGCCTCCACGCCTTCATCCGGCGCCTCGTCTGGGGGCGCCTCGTCCAGGGGCCGTTCATCGACGGGCGGCTCGTCGGCGGGTCTCGCCTCATCTTCCACCGCAGGCGCCTCGACCTCCGGGCCGGGCTCCGCCGCCGGTGGAGGAGGCGGGCAGCCCCGCTCGTCGACGGCGGAGCCGATCGGTGTGTTCACGCACCTGTCGGCGGCGTCCGCGACGCCATCCCGATCGGTGTCGCCCGGACCCACCCGGGGCGGCTCGACCTCGTCCGAAGGCTCCGGGGGCTCGGGCCCTTCGTCGGCGGGAGGCCGATCGGGCGGCACCTGCGCCACGCGGCGGTCCGGCGCGCCGTCACGATCCATGTCGATCGGGCATCCGGTCGCTCCGACGGCCAGATCCGACGGCGTTCTGACGCAGCGGTCGAGGCGGTCAGGGACCCCGTCTCGGTCGGCGTCGCCCTGGACGACCGGCCTCGGCTGGGCCGGACGGTCGGCCTCGGGCTCCGGGCGCGGCTCGACGGGCCGTCGCTCCACGGGTCGAGTGTCGGTCGGGGTCGGCGTCGGCTCCCCGCCGCCGAACAGGAACGAGACGCCCGCCGAGATCTCCCAGTTGTGCCGCGGCTCCTGGTCGACATCGCCGCTCGCCGGGTCCTGGACGTCCAGGAAGATGATGTCGTCGCGAACGTCGGCGCGGAACGCCCACGAGGCGTCGACGGCCCGGTTCCGGAGCCTGATCCCGACCCCTACCGGGACGAGCTGGCCCGAACTGCTGGTCAGCACCCCGGTCGAGGAGGGCACATCCCGCAGACGGATGGTGACCCCGCCGATCCCCGCCGCCAGCATGAGATCCGCCCGCGAGGCGACGGGCACCGCGTATCCGACTTGGCCGCTGTAGAGAAGGAGGTCGGCCGTCGCGCCGTCCACCAGACCCAGTCCGACATCGGTCAGCCGTGCCCAATCGAAGTTGCCGCCCACCGTGACCCGCCACGGGGTCGTGTAGACCAGTCGGCCGCCCACCTGGACGCCGTCCCCGCTCTCTTCGAAGAGATCGTTGACGAGGGTCGCTGCGTGGACGTTGGCCTCCCAGCCGGTCTGGGCGACCGCCTGGTCCGGAGCCGCCGACAGGACGCAAAGGAGCGCCACCAGAGCGAGGGCCGTGCGAGGGGTCATGGGGCTGTTCCGCAGTGTACGCCCGCGGGCGAGGCCGGTCAATCAGCGGCCCGTGCGCGGGAGGCCCGGGCTCGCGATATTCCCTGTGTCATGTTTCCCCCGGTGACCCAACCCCCGGGGCGGGGGACCCTCGCCGCGATCGGCCTTCTGGCCTGCCTGATCACGTCGCTCGCCTCCCCGCTCGTCAAGGACCTGAGGGCGCAGATCGCGCTCGAATTCGATGAACAGCCGACCGATACGGAAGCCGGGCAGATCATGCCGGACGTCGTGGTCCACGCACCGGGCGCCATTCTCCCCGTGACCGTAACGCTCAGCATCGCCTCGGGCCCCGGGGGGCTCGACGGAACCGTGGCCCAACAGACAGTCCTGGAGACGGCCACCTTCAGCGACCTGAACATCGACGAGGCCGGCACCTACACCCTCCTGGCTACGGCTGACAACTTCACGGCTGCTACCAGCGCCTCCTTCCAGATCACTCCCGGCCCCCCGGACCCCGAGGAGTCGGAGATCACGGTCGACCCGACTTCGATCCCGGCCGACGGGGTGAGCAGCGCCCTGATTACCGTCCTCCTCCGGGATGAGTTCGGAAACCCCCTGACGACCGGCGGGGCCGACGTCGTGCTTTCCACCACGTTCGGCTCGCTGGGCACGGTGGACGATGGGGGCGACGGCACGTACACCGCCACCCTCACCTCGACGGCTACCGGGACGGCGACGGTGACCGCCGCGGTCGACAACCTGGTCCTCGACGACGACGCCACGGTCACGTTCACCGTCGCCCCGGCCACTCAGCTCGCTTTCGCTCAGCAACCGACCAGCAGGGCGGCCGGCCAGACCATCACCCCCGCGGTGACCGTGGAGGCCAGGAACGCCGGTGGGAACGTGGACCCGGACTTCACCGGCCTGGTGACGCTGTCGATCGCCACGGGCCCGGCCGGGGGAGCGCTCATGGGCACGACCAGCAAGGCCGCAGTGGATGGCGTGGCGACCTTCGGCGACCTCTCGATACAGCAGGCTGGGACCTACACGCTCCAGGCCGCTTCGGCGCCGCTCACGGAAGCGACGAGCAGCTCTTTCCAGATCACCCCGGCCGCACCCTCCGGAGCGACGTCGGAGATCACGGCCGACCCGACCACGATCCCGGCCGACGGGAGCAGCACGTCGACGATCACCGTCCAGCTCCGGGACGCGTTCGGGAACCCCCTGACCGGTGGCGGAGCCGACGTCTCGCTCTCTACCACGTCGGGGACCCTTGGCCCCGACATCGACAACGGGGACGGCACGTACACGGCCACGCTGACCTCCGCCACCACGGCCGGCACGGCGACCATCTCGGGCACGGTGAACGGGGCGGACATCACGGATACCGCGTCCGTCACGTTCGCGCTGGTCGGCCAGCCCACGCTGGTCGTCGACGAGCAGCCGACCGACACGCCCGTCGACGAGCCCATCACGCCTCCGGTCGTCGTGCGCGTCGTGGACGGCCTCGGCAACACCCTGACCGGCTTCACCGGCAACGTGGCGGCCACACTGGCGGTCAATCCCGCCGGCGCCGACCTCCAGGGAGATGTCAACGAGCCGCTCCTGAACGGTGTCGCGACTTTCGACGACCTGCGGATCGACCGATCGGCGGGCGGCTACCGGCTCGGGTTCTCGGTCTCGGGGGCGGCGGGTGCGACCAGCGCGACGTTCGCCGTCACCGCCGGCGCGGCCTCGCCGGCCACGAGCACGATCAGCGCCAATCCCGTCTCGATCCTCGCGGATGGAGCCAGCACGTCCAGCATCGTCGTCCAGCTCCGCGACGCGGAAGGAGTGCTCCTCTCGACAGGCGGCGACAACGTGAACCTCTCGACCACGCTCGGGTCCCTGGGTGCCGTGCGGGACAACGGGGACGGGACGTACACGGCGACCCTTCTTTCCACCATCGCGCCGGGAACCGCCACCATCAGCGGCACCGTCAATGGAGCCTCGATCTCCGACACCGCCACCGTGACGTTCGCGGCCGGGAGCGCGGACCTGGAGGTCGTGGTCGAGGTGAGCGACGAGACGCCGGGGATCGGGGACCAGGTGGTCTACGTCGTGACGGCCGGCAACCAGGGTCCCGACCATGCCACGGGGGTCGAAATCACCCAGACCTTGCCCGCGCGGCTGGAGTTCGTATCCGCCACGACCAGTCAGGGAGAATACGTGTCGACAACGGGGATCTGGAGCGTGGGGGCGCTGGCCGAAGGCGAGCGGGCCACGCTCACCATCGTGACCCGCGTCCTGGGCCCGGATTCGGATTAGCGGATGGAAGTGGCCGACCCCCGGCTCGATCGGCGAGCGCCGGTCCCGAAGGAGGGATCGACATTGCGCAGGGGATTCGTCGTTCTGGCGGTCTTGCTGACCGGGGCCACGTGCTCGGGCGTTGGCCCGTACGGAGGGATCTCGCCAGGAGAGATCTCCATCGACCCCGACCAGGTCACCCTCGGCGCCATCGGCGCGCGGCGTCAGCTCGGCGTCGTCGATGGGGAGGGGATCCCCATTCCTCCGGGGAACGGGGTGTCGTGGGCCAGCAGCGACCAGGCAGTGGCATCCGTGGACGGATCGGGGATCGTCAGCGCGTCCGGCGACGGGCAGGCCACCATCACCGCCACCCTTGCTGGACAGGAGGCCGCCGCCCTCGTCACCGTCGCTGCGACAATCGAGACCACGGTCGAGGTGACGGCCACGGATCAATCCGACTCGGATGACTCCGACAACCAAGTCGTGACGACGATCACCGTCGTGGCTCCGTAGACGGCACCCGACCGGAGCCTACCCCGTACGAAGTAGTCGGGGGGTGTCGTGTCCCGGGCGATGTCCCATATTTCGCAGGCTCATGATTTCCCCGGCGACCCATCCCCCGGGGCGATCGGCGCTCGTCCTCGGGTGCCTCGTCGCCGCGCTCCTTCCGGCTTCCGGCCTGCGCGCTCAGACTGCGACCGCCCTGCGCTTCGTGGAGGAGCCCACCGATGTGGACGCGGGCGAGCACATCGATCCTGCGGTCACGGTCGAAGCCGTGGATGCATCCGGAAACCGCGTGGCATCATTCACGGCACGCATCGATGTGGGGCTCCATTCCAACCCCGGCGGAGCCACGCTGGGTGGACGGAAGCATGACGACGCCGAGAGCGGCCTGGCCACGTTCGACAACCTCTCGGTCAGCAAGCCTGGAGCGGGATACACTCTGGAGGCGACGGCGGACGGGCTCACGAGCACGACCAGCGCCCCATTCGACGTCGTGGATGACGACGATGAGGATGATGAGGATGACGACGATGAGGATGACGACGATGACGATGAGGATGACGAGCCGGGGCCGCCTTCGGGCGCGACCTCTGAGATCACCGCCGACCCCACCTCGATCCCGGCCGATGGATCGAGCACGTCGACGATCACCGTCCGGCTTCGCGACGAATCCGGAAACCCGCTCCCGTCGGGTGGGAATGCAGTCACCCTGTCCACCGACTCAGGGACCCTGGGTTCCGTCTCGGACGCAGGCGATGGCACGTACCTCGCCACCCTCACCTCGCCGACTAGGGGCGGCACAGCCACCGTCACCGGCACGGTCGATGGAGAGAGCATCGACGATACCGCGACGGTCGAGTTCACCGCGGGCGCCCCTTCGCCAGCGAACAGCATGATCACCGCCGACCCGGCATCGATCCCCGCCAATGGCTCCAGCACGTCGACGATCACGGTCCTGCTGATCGACCCTAACGGGGAGCCGCTCGCATCGGGCGGCGACGCGGTCACCCTGTCGACGACCTTGGGGACGCTCGGTCCTGTCAGCGACCGTGGAAATGGCATCTACACGGCCACCCTGACTTCCATCACGACTCCCGGAACGGCGACGGTCACCGGGACCGTCAACGGCGCGACGATCGACGACACGGCGACCGTCACCTTCGCCGCCGAAAGCGCAGACCTCGGGGTCGAGGTCTCGGTGAGCGACGACTCCCCGACCGTCGGGGACGACGTCGCCTATGTCGTGACGGTGCGGAACGGTGGACCGGTGACCGCCACCGGCGTCCAGCTCGTTCAGGGGATCCCGCCCCGGCTCGCGTTGACTTCGGCGACCGCCAGCAAGGGGGCCTACGACCAGGCGACCGGTGTGTGGTCCGTGGGCAGCCTGGCCCCGGATGAGCGGGAGACGCTCACGCTGATCCTGACGGTCATGGACGAGGAATCGAATTGAGGGCCGCAGGCGGAGAGGAGAGATAGCGATGTCCGATCGAGGAATGGCTGCCTGGGGGATCGTGGCGACCGCGGCCTGCGTGTTGTTGGGATCATGCTCCGGCGTCGGACCCTTCGACGCGACTCGAGGGGGAGAGCTCCCGGACGCCATCTCCCTGTCACCGGCCGATTTCGTCCTCGGGGCGATCGGCGGTCAGCGGCAGCTCGCCGTCACCGATGGCGATGGCGCGCCTCTGGCGCCCGGAAACGGTCTCTCCTGGCGATCGAGCGATCCCGATGTGGCCACGGTCGATGGCGACGGCACGGTGACGGCGATCGGTGACGGAACCGCCACCATCACCGCCGAAATGGAAGCGATGACCGCCGCGGCCACGGTGACGGTGACGGCGACCCTCCAGATGACGATCCAGGTCACCGCGCTCGATCAGAACGACCCGGACCCGTCGGACAACCAGGTCGTGAGCACGATCACGATCCAGGCACGGTAGCCGGGAAGGGCGGATCGGCGCCCTCCCCGACGGACCGAGGCTACAGACGCGACGTTGTGAGCGTCACGTCGGATTCCACCCAGGCCTCCTGGAACCGGGCCCGGACAGCCTCGGCGTCTTCGGCCTTGCCCTGCTCCTCGAGCGCCACCGCCAGCCCCTGGAGCGCCCAGCCGTTTTCCGGAAAGCGCGCCAGGTTCTCCCGATAGACCCGCTCCGCGTCCGCGGCCCGACCGGCCGCCAGAAGCGCCGCGCCGAGATCGAGTCGGAGCGGCCTGTTCCAGTACGCGGGCTCCGTGTAGCGCAGGCCGTCCTCCAGGTCGATCGCCACCTCGTAGTGGGTGATGGCTTCCTCGTAATTCCCCTGACGGTAGGCGATGTCCCCCGTCAGGGCGTGGACGGCGACCTGCATGACCGTGGCCGGCCAATCCTCGGTGAACTCGGTCGCGATCTGGCGCACCGAGTCGAGCTCGACCTGTGCCTCGTCCCATCGATCCAGGGCGGCGTTCGCGACGCCGCGCGCGTAATGGACGAGACCGGACGCAAAGCGAATGTCGGCGGGCACCATCGGCTCCGCCAGCGTCTCCTCCCAACGCCCGAACGCCACCAGCGTCAACTGCGGGTGGGCGAGCAGCCGGCCCGCCTCGGGGCCGAACTGTCGCGCCAGCTCGGGATCCATGTTCTCTGCCGCCTTGCGGGCGTTCTCGATCGCCATGTCAGCCCGGCCGGCAAACGTCGCCGCGAAGGAGAGGAAATGATAGTTGTGCGGATAGTAGAAGGCCGGGTAGATCCCCGACGGCCCCACGTCCATGATGTACGACTCGTCCTGATGGACGGCGTGAATGTTGGACTCGATCGCGTCGTTGTAGCGCCCCACGCGGATATAGATGTGGGCCGGCATGTGCACGATGTGTCCCGCTCCCGGCATCAGGCCGGCCAAGCGCTCGGCGCATTCCACCGCCCTCTCGGGCTGGGCGGCCTCGACGGCGTGGATGTAGAGGTGGCACGCCCCGGGGTGCGTCGAGTCCGCGGCGATCACGCCCTCGAGCAGCGCCAGCGTTCGCTCGTGTCCCGGCCGGAGCTCACCCTCCGGCGTCCAGTAGTTCCAGGGGCTCAGGTTCATCCTCGCGTCGGCCGCCACCGTCGCCGCCTCGAGGTCGTCGGGGAAACGATCGGCCACCTCCGTCATGGCCTCGGCCCAAGCCGAGTCGAGCGCCGCACGCTCGACGGGCGGGACCTCGGCGTAGCGCCGGGCCAGGGCGTCGATGAAGGCCCCCTCCTTCTCGCTCGCATGCGATTTGAGAGAGCTCGCCTTCTGGATCGCCTCCCAGGCGGCCACGCCGCTGGTCGAGTCCATCGGCGCGTTGATGTTGGGCCCGTAGGCGTACGAGATCCCCCACCAGCACATCGCACACTCGGGATCGAGCCGGGCGGCCTCCTCGAAGGCCCGGATCGCCTCGGCATGGTTGAACGCCCACACCAGCCGAAGGCCCTGATCGAAATACCGTTGGGTGGCCTCGACGTCGGTGGTGATCTCGTAGTGATGGTCCCCCAGATCGTCATACAGCGGCACGGTGTCGGCAGGCGCGGAGGAGAGCGCCATCAGCCCGGCCGTGAAAAAGCTCAACAGCGACATGCGAATCGATCCCCCTTTGTTTCTGGTGATTGAAGGACGTTAATGAACTCGTTTTTGCTGTACTGAACAGTATACCGACCTCGGGCGACCATTTCTATCCTCGGAGATGCCAACCGCACCCACCCGACCCGCCGTGCGTCCCGACGCGGTGGGAGCACAGGCCCAGAATCTCGCTCCGCTACCCTAGATCCGGCGCAGGTGGTCGAGGAGACCGTAGATGAAAATCACCACGCCCGTCATCTCGAGAGACTCCTCGAGGAGAATGGCGAGCGACGTGAAGACGCCCCCGCCATAATAGACGTTGATGGCGCCGTGCAGCGACTCCGCCCCGATGGCCCCTCCCACATAGGCGGCGGCCGCCAGAAGGAAGAACCGCCGGGTCCGATCTGGAAGCGCACGCAGGAAGGGAACGTACAGCGCCCCGAGAAGCAGGACGGCCGGGAGTCCGAAGATCACCCATGGGTGAACGGTGATCCATTCGCCGAAAGGCTCGACGAGCCGCGGCGGCACCAGGGCGTCGATCCGCTCGTGGACCGCGGCCACCTCGTCCATCGACACGAGGAACATGGCCAGAGCCATCCCCCACCAGTACTTCGGGCGGGCGCCCTCCCGACCGCGATCCGCTCGACCGACAAGCGCCGCCAAGCCCCCCGCCAGCGCGAGCAGCGCCGAATTGTACCAGGTCGGGATGTTGCACTCCTCCGACACGTCGATGAGGGTGGGAACGTCGGCGCCCGTGAAGACCTGGTAGAAGCCGGCCAGGACGTTTGCGGCGGCCAGGGCGAGGATCCCGATCACCAGGAGCAGGGCCACCCGGCCGGGTGCCAGGGAGATCGTTACCGACCGGGTCGGCGGGTTCGGACCCGCGCTCAACCTGCGAGCGCCTTGGCGATCGTGGCGAGCTGCATGTTCGAGGTGCCCTCGTAGATCTTCCCGATCTTCGCGTCGCGATAGAGCTTCTCGACCGGATAGTCGCGGGTGTAGCCGTAGCCGCCGAAGATCTCGACGGCGGCGCCGGTGACCCGCTCCGCGACCTGCGAGGAGAACAGCTTGGCCATCGCCGCCTCCTTGAGGAAGGGCCGTCCGGCGTCCTTGAGCCGGGCCGCGTTGTAGACCATGAGTCGCGCCGCCTCGAGCTCGGTGGCCATCCGGGCGAGCTCGAACTGAACGCCCTGGAAATCGAAGATCGGCCGGCCGAAGGCCTCCCGCTCCTGGCTGTACGCGAGGGACGCCTCGAGCCCCCCCCTCGCGCATCCCACCATCTGGGCCCCGATCCCGATCCGGCCCTCGTTCAAGGTCTCGATCGCGACGCGGTAGCCCTTGCCGACCTCACCGAGGACGTTCTCCTCCGGTACCTCGCACTCCTCCAGCAGGAGCTCCGTCGTCGACGACGCCCGGATGCCGAGCTTGTCCTCCTTCTTGCCCACCATGAAGCCCGGGAAGTCGCGCTCGACGAAAAAGGCGGTGATTCCCTTGTATCCGGCGTCGGGATCGACGGTGGCGAACAGGACGTAGACCTCCGCTTCGGCGCCGTTGGTGATCCACAGCTTGGAGCCGTTCAGGACGTAGCGATCGCCCCGCTTCTCGGCGCGGGTCTTGAGGGCGAAGGCGTCCGAGCCGCTGGACGCTTCGCTGAGCGCGTAGGCCCCCACCGTGTCGGCGGCCATCCGCGGGGCATAGTGGGCGATCTGCTCGTCGGTTCCCCACCGCAAGAGGCAGTTGTTGAAGAGGGTGTTCTGGACGTCCACGAACACACCCACGGACGGGTCGACGCGCGAAAGCTCCTCCACCGCCAGGCAGGCCACCATGAAGGATGCCCCAGCTCCGCCGTGCTCTTCGGGAATCTCCACGCCCATGAGCCCGAGATCGAAGCACGGCGCGACGATCTCGGGATCGAGCCTGCCGGCCTCGTCCATGGCGGCGACCCGCGGACGGATCTGCTCTTCGGCGAAGCGGCGCACGGTCTCGGCGAAGAGGGTCTCCTCGTCCGAGAGCACGGTGAGCGGCCCGCTCACGCGGAGCTATCCCGGGTCGGAGTCCGGGACCGTCCGGCGGCCATGCGGCCGCGCAGGAGCGGCGCGACCCAGCGGTTCTCCACGAGATGATCGCGGACGATCATCGGAACGTCCTCGGGCCGCACCGTTCCGTACCAGACCCCCTCCGGATAGACGATTACGTTGGCGGCGTACTTGTGCCCGCCGACATGGCTCGTGGCGTGGACGGCGACGTCCAGTTCCTTGGCTGCGCCGGCCTCGCGCAGCTCGCGGAGGATCGCCGGGCCGCGGCATCCGCAGCGCTCGTCGCGGGCGCCGTGAACGCATACGAGCACCGCCCGCCGCTGGAGGGACGAGGTCCGGACGCCTCGGGCGACCGCCCCACCCTCGACGTGCTCCCGCAGGATGACGGGCCAGGCCCTCTCGTCCACGCCGTGGTAGCGGATCGCATCGGGATAGACGAGCAGGTCGAAACCGTGCTCTTCGCTGGGCTCGTCGGTAGCGGTCAGCTTGGGGGGCGTCCCGACGAGGTCGCGGAGCGCCCGGACATCCCGCGCCATCCGTCCCAAGAGCCCCTCCGCCTCCTCGATCCTGGGCGGCCACTTGGTCGTCCCCGTGCAGACGAGGAAGTGGCGGAAGTACGGCTTGACCGAATCCGCGAGGGCCAAGTCGCCACGAGGCTCGAGGTCGATCTCCATCGACCACTATCCTAATCGCGGTCCTTTACACACGCCCGTAGATTGCCGTGCCATGCGTCCGGATCGGCTCGGCGTGCTGGCCATCGTGGCCTCCGCCATCGGCTACGGCTTCATCTCGGTTCTCATCAAGCTCGCGCTGGAGGCCGGTGTTCGACCCCTGCCTCTGGTCGCCTGGCGGTTCGCGATCGCCTCGCTGGCGGTCTGGCTGCTCCTCGGACTCCGTCGGCGCCCGCTGCCGTCCCGCTCGTCGCTTCCGCGGCTCCTGTGGCTGGGCGGCCTCTACTCGATGGACGCGCTCCTGTTCACGCTCGCCCTCCAGTGGGTGACGGCTTCGACGGCCACGCTCGTCTTCTACGCCTATCCGGTGGTGGTCGTGCTGCTCGCGGCGGCCTTCCTCGGCGAAGGGCTCGGCAAGCGTCGTCTCGTCGCCACCGGCCTCGCCACGCTGGGGTGCGCCCTCACCGCCGGCGGCGCGCTGCGTGGCGGAAGCGTCCTCGGGATCGTGCTCGTGGTCCTCTCGATGGCCGCGCTCTCGGTGTACATCGTGACCGGCCGCCGGATTCTCGACCGCGAGCCGGCCCACGGGAGCGCGGCCGTCATCACCACCGCGTGTGCGGCGATCCTTTTCGCGGTTGCGATCGTCGCCGGCGATGTCGAGCTGGGAGGCGGCGCCCGGGGGCTCGCGCTGATCTCTCTGCTGGCAATCGTGAGCACCGCGATTCCGATCACGCTCTTCGTGGTCGGTCTCCAGCGCGTCGAAGCCGGACGGGCGGCGATCTACAGCACGCTCGAGCCCGTGGTGACCGTCCTGACCGCAGCCGTAGTGCTGGACGAGCGGATCGGACTCGTCCAGATCCTGGGCGGGCTGTTCATCCTTTCGGGAGTGCTCGGTTTGCGGAGTGAGCGACCGCTGCCCGAGAGCGAGTGGCTGACGCCGCTGGACTCGCCGTGAGATCCTGCAGGCGGTGACCGGTCCGATGTCATCCATCTGACGGACCCCGTTCCCCGGTAGCGAGATACTTCCTATATTGCTTTCGCCCCATCGCGGACCCCTTCTCCCGACACAAAGGAGTCTTTCGATGCGACACGCTTGGGCACTCATGTTGGGGGCCCTGGTCGCGCTTCTCACGCCACACGCGGCGCAGGCCCAGCACAACTATTGGGAATTCAACGTTCACGGCGGCGCGTTCGCCTACGACCTCGGCATCGACGATGATGATGACGAGGACAACACGGACACCGACGTGCTCGCCGGCCTACGCCTGGCCCGCCACTGGGAGAACGGCTTGGGGATCGGCGTCAACGGCGATTGGGTCTTCGCCGATCAGATCGAGAGGCCACCGACAGATACAAACCCCGAGCCAGACGACATCGATATCGGTCTTTTCCTGTGGAGTGGAACGATTGACTACACCTTCCCTTCTGCGGGAATTACCAACTTCTTCCTCTCCGGCGGTGTGGGTGGAGCGACGACCCGTCTCGGGGATGTAGGTGTGAACGACGAGGATGAAAGCCAGACCGATCTCCTCATCCCGGTCGGCATCGGGCTCAAGGTCCACAACGACGCCGAGGATCCCACCTGGGCCCTGCGGATCGACGCGCGCGACAACCTGATCTGGCGCGACGACATCGACGCTGTGGACCCCACACCGCTCGAGGACGATACAGAGTGGAAGAACAACTGGGAGCTCTCGGGCGGGATCTCCTTCTTCTTCGGTGGCGGGCCGGCGGCGCCACCGCCCCCGACCGACGCTGACGGCGACGGTGTCTACGACGACCGCGACCAATGCCCCAATACGCCGCTCGGCACGCCCGTCGACAGCTTCGGCTGCCCGGTCCCGGTGGACTCGGACGGGGACGGCGTTCCCGATGACCGCGACCAGTGCCCCGAGACGCCGTTCGGCGAGGAGGTCGACAGCGAAGGCTGCCCGATCGTCGTGGAGCCGGAGCCGGCGGCGGCCTGCGCGGACGGGCGCGACTGGTACCGCTTCAACGAGACGATCTCGGTCGACGGACGGAACTGGGTGAAGTTCGGGTCCTCGACCACGATCGGGATGGATCAGCTCGTCCAGATCGGCGAGTACGACGGCGTTCCGGTCTACGTGCGAGTCGAAGCGCGTCAGCCCTATACTGAGGCTTACCTGCCGCTGTGCGCGCCGGCCGATACGTATCAGCCCTATCAGGTCGAGCAGGGCGTGCGCGGCACGACCGGATAGGGCCAGCGCCAGACGGGCCACGATCGAAGGCCCCCGTCCGAGTCGGGCGGGGGCCTTCGTCTG
The DNA here is from genome assembly GCA_050732935.1 of Gemmatimonadota bacterium. GTDB lineage: Bacteria > Gemmatimonadota > Gemmatimonadetes > JACCXV01 > JAHWKZ01 > DASRVA01. The sequence continues at coordinate 5,796 of JBOHRW010000217.1, read as the reverse complement.
TCCGGGGAATTCTCGTGTCCGGCCGATCCGGGGCCTGCCTCCGGAACCGCCGGTCGGCGCTCTATTGATTCGGCTGTGGCCTCGGCGGCCGGGAGCCCCCGTCGCCGCCCGCATCGGGAACCGCCGGCTGAATGGTGCCGCCGCGACCGGACGGCGCAGGGCGCACGATCTCCCGGACACCGACCGACGAGCGCGGAATCATCCGCCCCACCTGTCCGGCTCCCAGCGCCGGCTCGCCTCCCACCACCACGCCGCTCCCGAAGAACGGCCGGTGGAAGCGATCCTTGTGACTGTGAAAGAAGAAGCCGTCATGGAGCAGGATACCGGATACGAAGCCGTCGCCTTCCAGGACGTAGACCGGGCTGCCATCCGCGGCACGGACCCCGGATGCCCGGCGTATCTCGGCCCGTCCCACGACCTGCACCGGTACGCCGAGAGCGAGCACGGTCTCGTAGGAGGGGCAGCCGCACGCTTCGAGACCACGGGCGAGCTGGAACTGCCGGAGGGCGGTCTCCGTCTCAATATCCACGACGCCCGAGCGGACACCGGGATCGAACCCGGCCCGCGTGAGCGCGATCTGGAGTCGCAGGACCTCAGCGGGGAGCATGGGTTCGAGGATCGTCCGTTCGAGACGCGCGCCCGACGTGTCGACGAGCTCGACCACGCGAAGGGACGACGCCGGTCCGATCCGGTCCTGTGCCCGGACCGGGCCGGCGACCAGCAGCAGGCCGGCTGCGAGGGCCAACACGCGGACCGGCGACCAGATAGCTGTGGAAAACATCGAGATCGACCTCCTCGCTCGGGAATTCCGGAACATCCTTATTCATTATACACGCCAGAGAGCCTGGGGGTGTTCCCGGGCGTCAGAAACCCCCGAGGCGACACCGTGCATGGTAGGGCCGCGTTGCCGGCCTGGAAACGCCGCGCCTATCTTTTCGATCACCCCACCGTTCGCATTCGAATCCTGACATGGCTCCATCCCGCAAACCAAGGCGAAGGGAGCGATCGATGAAGACCGCCGGCTTCGTGCTCGGAGCGCTGCTCGCGCTCGGGCTCACGGCACCCACCATCCAGGCCCAGTCCCCGGCTTCCCACTACCACGACAACAACTACGAGTTCAACCTCCATGGCGGAGCGCTATTTCTCGACGACGAGTTCGCGAGCTCACTCGGGGAGACCGACGACACCGACGGGATGGTCGGCCTGCGCTTCCTCTACAACACGGCTCCAGGATGGGGGTTCGGTGCGAACCTGGACTGGATCCCCGCCGCGCAGATCGACCTGGGCTCTTCGGCGGAGGACGAGGATCTCGACATCAACGTGTTCCTGTATAGCGCCGAGGTGGATTACACGTTTCCGTCGCCGAACCGCCTCCACCTCTTCGTGGGGGGCGGCGTCGGAGCCGCGACGATCAGCCTCGAGGACGCGCCGCCGGGTATCGACGACAGCGAGACGGACTTCCTCGTGCCGCTCGTCGTCGGCCTCAAGTGGTTCAGCCGGACGACCCGCCAGAGCTGGGCGTTCCGCGCCGATTTTCGCGACAACATCATCTGGCGCGACCGCTTCGATGTGGACGAGGGCGACGTCGATCCGGAGGCTACCCACAACCTCGAGCTCTCGGGTGGGATATCCTTCTTCTTCGGTAGCTAGAGGCCCTTTCCAAGAGTGGTTTACGCTCAGGAAACGACACCCGTTAGTAGCATGGACCTCATCCGACCAGATCCGACAATAATTACTACTGAGATGGTCGGAACACGGCCGTCGAGAGCCGGGTACGCATCCACGAGTTCGTCATCATGGACCTCAACGGAGAGGTGATCCGATGTACCGGCTATCGTTGGTCGCGGCCCTGGGGCTGCTGGTCGCTCTGCTCACGGCGGAACCTGCACGGGCTCAGAACTGGTACGAGCTGAACCTCCACGGCGGTGCCTTCAGCGCTGACAACGTGGATGACACGGACGGTATCCTCGGCGCCCGGATGATGCTCCAGTACGCCAACGGCGTAGCGTGGGGCGGCAACTTCGACTGGATCCCTTCCAACGCCGACTTCGAGGGCGATGACTTCGACGTGAACATGTATCTCTACAGCATAGGTCTCGAGTACATGTTCCCTGCGTCGGGTCCGGCCCGATTCTTTGTTGGCACGGGAGTGGGAGCGGCAACGATCAAGGTGTCAGACGTGCCCGAGCCTATCGAGGACAGCGAGACGAACCTCCTCATTCCGGTGGGCGGCGGCGTGAAGTGGTACAACGGCGCGCCGAGCACGGCCACCTGGGCGCTGCGCGGCGAGGTCCGCGACAACATCATTTTCGTGGAGAGCGGAGAGGACGACAGCGAGGCCACGAACAACCTGGAGTTCTCGGGCGGGATCTCCTTCATCTTCTGATCGCGCCTGAGCTGAGTGTGCCGGGGGCGTCCGGTTCGATCCGGACGCCCCCTTCTTTATGGTGGGTTTCTATCTCTGGTTCGCCTTCTCGCTGGCGTCCTTCCACCTTGGTGCCCCCTCTCCATCGCGCGGCCAGCGGCCAGTGGATTCTCAAACGGGCAGGGTCCGCCGAACGCCTTCCGCGGCGCGGCGCTCCAGATAGTCGACGACCCGCGTCTCGAGACGGTTCTTCATCACCTGGTCGATCTGCCGGAGGGCCGAGGGGCTCGTGAAGTTGATCTCCGTGAGCCAGCCCCCGATGAAGTCGAACCCGGTCATCTCCAGACCGCGCTCCGCCATCAGGGGAGCGGCGCCCCTGATGAGCTCCCGCTCGCGCTCGGTCAGGTCCGTCGCCTCCACCACCGCGCCCTGGTGGATGTTGGCGTAGAAGGACCCCGGGCGAGGGATCCGGTTGACCCAGCCCAGGGCCTCCCCATCGAGGACCAGGACCCGCTTGTCTCCCTTCGCCACCTCGGAGAGGAAGCGCTGGAGAAGCACATGGCGGCCCGGTTGAGCGGCCAGCGACTCGAGAATGCCGGAGTCGAAGGCGCTCTCCGGAACGCGCACCCTTCGGATGCCATGACCGCTGTACTCATTGAGCGGCTTAACTACCACGTCTCCGTGCTCACGGACGAACGCGGCGGCGACCTCCGGATCGGCGGTGACCACCGAAGGCGGAGCGGCGCCGGGAATCTCGAGGGGCAGGAGCTTCTCGTTGCTCCGGCACATTCCGACTGGATCGTTGAGGACCGGCACCCGCTCCCTCGCCCGCGCGAGGATCGCCAGCGCGTTGTGGTAGTCCACGTCGACGGGCGGATCCTTGCGCATGAGCACGACGTCGAACGAGTCGACCGCGCGATCCTCGGCGAGTCCCAGGCGATAGAACGGACGGACGCTCTCGTCGATGGCAATCGGCCGCGCCCGCGTGCGGGCCATCGAGTCCTGCAGGTAGAGCTCCCGCAGATAGGTGATCCAGGGCGCGTGACCGCGGCGCGCGGCCTCGCTCATCAGAAGGAGCGACGTCTCGGTCTCGAGGATCAGGGCCTCGAGAGGGTCGATGACGAACAGGATCTGGAGACCGGCTGACACTACGGGTCAGCGTCCGGAATCCGGGTCACTGGAGCGACCGCAGGAAAGCCCGCACGCGGTCGGCCGCGTCGCTCAGGACGGGCTTCCCGTCACCCAGGAGAAGGACGTCGAATTGGAGCGCCGCGATCCGGGACAGCGAGGCGAGAAGCAGGTTCCGGTCGTCGATCTTCGCGTCTGGGAGGAGCCGCAGCCGGCCGGGCGGGTCGCCGATCAGGCTGTCTCCCAGGAGCAGGACCCCTCCTCCCGCCTCCCTGAACAGCCCGATCTCTCCGAGGGTCTTGCCGGCCATGTCGAGCACGCGCCAGCCGCCGGGCAGAACCTCGTCCGGTGTCAGGATCCGGTCTACCTTCCCTTCCACGGCGTCCGCATCCACGGCGCTCATGGCGACCGTTGTTCCCGATCGCTCCCGGAGCTGGTCGGTGGCCCGCCAATGGGTCCGGTTGGTGACGACGATGAGGCCAGGCCAGCCGACTTTGTCGAAAAAGGACTCGGCGGCCGGGATGAGCTCCGGTGGGTCGACGACGACGGTCTGACCGTCGGCCCGCCAGGCGAAGCCGTTCAGGTCGTATCCCAGACGCTCGGAGTGTACGCTCCAGCCGTGAACGCCGGTTGCAAGCTCCCTCATCGTCATCTCCCGCCTCGTTCGCGACGCGGCGCCGTCAGATCTCGAGCCCGGATTGGATGGGGGGATAGACTAACCCGTCCGGGGTAGGACGCGCGAGATCCCAGACCTCATGTCGGGCGGTGCGACCGTCCGGGAGGATGTGGATCACCGTCGTCCCGCGGTGTACCAGGAGATCGCTCAGGAGACGCCGATGACATTTCCACCACAGAGCCTCCGCGCACATGAGTGCGGTGCGTCCGAGGTCGAGCACATTGTCCAGGGCCTCGAAGGCGTGAGTGAATCGTGGGGTCCGCATGTAATCGGTGTAGCCGCGGAACCCCGCGTTCTCGATTCCCTCGTTCGGCGAGCCGGAACCCGACCCGCTCCGTCGCCCTCCCAGGTCCTCGAACCATCGGTAAAACATCCCGTGCGTTTCGAGCGCCGTTTGCAGCGCCTCGGAGTCGAAATGAGGGTGCCGTCGCGAGGCCGGATAGCGCCGGACGTCGGCCACGCGCTCGATCCGATGACCCTTCAGGAGGGACAGGAAGTCGGCCAACGACTGACTGGAGTGGCCGATCGTCCAGACCCGTCCACCTTGACGCTCTTCCGGGCTCTCCGTACGCTCTCTCCTCGATTCCGTGTCCGTGTCGCCATCCGAGAGGCATCGATGACCCTGCGTGCGGTCGCCGCGCTCGGTCTGGTCTGCTCTCTCTCCGCCTGCGGCGGAGAGCGAGACGATAGGACCGCGGACGCCGGACCGGCCAGCGAGAATCGCCCTGGCGCGTCGAGGGATACGGTCGAGACAGGCACCGACGACGAGGAGCCCGACTTCACGCCGGTCGAGCTGCCACGCGATTTCCCGGCCGACTTCCCGATCGCGCCCGAGAACACGGTGGTCGCCGCGACGGCCCGCGGGGGGTCGACCGGCACGTGGAGCACGGTGACGATCGTCGCCCGCAGCGAGCCGGACACTGTCTTCAGCTGGTACCGTGGTGCCCTGGAGGAGGCGGGGTGGACGGTGCAGCTCGGAGCGGCGGAACCGTCCTCCCACGTGCTTCACGCGACCAAGGGCGATGCGTACCTCGATCTGGCGACCGGGCCGCATCCGGCTCATCCGGGGGCCGGCTGGGTACAAACGTATGCCGAGATCTGGAAGACTCTGCCGTGAGGTGATTCATGCCTGAAGCGAACCACGACGAGGCCCTCAAGGAACGCATCGCGAACGGCTTCGTGGTCGAGTCGATGGACGAGATGACGCCTGGCTATCTCTCGGCGCTCAAGACCCAGATGCTCGTCCAGGGCGACACCGAGCTGATGAGCGCTCCGGCGTATTACATGGCGGCCAAGGACGCACCGACCATCTCCAGCCGCATCGCCGTCAGCGCCGTCATCCAGGACGAGCTCGGGCACGCCAACATCGCCTACCGGCTCCTCGAAGACCTGGGCGAGGACAAGGAGCAGCTCGTCTTTGGCCGCGAGCCCAACGAGTTCAAGAACCCCTACGGCTTCGACCAGGCGCTCGAGAACTGGGCCGAGATGGCGGTCGCCAACGGCCTGTTCGACCGGGCCGGGATCGTCCTGCTCTCGGACGTCCACGAGAACACCTCCTACGGCCCCCTGAAGCGCGCGCTCGTCAAGGTCGACAAGGAGGAGTACTTCCACCTGCGTCACGGCGAGT
>JBOHRW010000216.1:0-49586 GCA_050732935.1 Gemmatimonadota bacterium | reverse complement strand
ACACCAGGTCGCCCGCGTGGAGCTCACGGGCCGCCGCCGCCCCGCCGCCCGTCGCCAGGACCATGCGCTCGACGCGGCTGATTCCGTAGGTGACTCGGAGCCGCAGCAACACGCCTGCGCCCTCCGGTTCGGGGTCGCTCGTCAGCCGTCCGATGATGCGGACCTCGTTCGGCACGCTGGGCCTCTTGTAGCGGTAGGCGCTCATCACGGGGTCGCCCGGTAGGCGGAGACCGCCGCCAGGATGACGCCCCGGAACCGCAAGAGGGCGAGCGAGAGCGTGCCGGGGTCGCGCTCACCGAACGCGGCGCGGATTGAATCAAAGGCCGTGTCCAGTTCGACCCGGAGGTCCGGCCGCTGCCCGGCGGCCCATGCCCAGCATCCCGCTGGCGTCTCACGGCTGGCCCACCCGAAGGCGGCCGACCGACGCTGCCGCTCCCGCGCCCCGTTCCACGTCCGCAGTTCCTTGATCAGCTCCGGGTCGCGCTGGCGCTTCCGCACGACCCCCGCTTCCCGGTACGATTCAAGGGGTGGGGCCTGCCCGTCGCCACGACGCAGGCGGATGATGCCGGGGTGGGTGATGGGCTCGACGCCATACTCCGCGGCCAGCCGTTCGAGGGCCTCCTGGACGGTCATTTCGGTGTCAGCAACGACGGTCATCCGTTTCCCCCTCAGGTCGCTCATCCGGGCGGTTCCGCCGGGGGGTCATCCGGGGCGGTTCCGCCGGGGGGTCTTTCTTAACCCCCCGGGCGGGCGGAACCACCCCGGCTTTGAGGCCCGACCGGTTCCCCGGTTCCGTGGCGGTTCCATGCGGGTGGAACCGGTCTTTGGAACCGGCCCTACAGAGTGGTTCCGTCACCGGTTCCGTCCCTATTTCGGATTTCTTTCACGACCTCACCGATTACGGTCGCGTTGCCCTTGACGTTCTCGCGGATCTCTCGGGTCGAGGCGTCAGGGTTCTCGGCCAGGTTTCGGGCAACATCGGTTCGGATGCGGGTCCGCGTGGCGGCGGTCCTGGCGGCCTTCTCGGCTTCGGCGTCGGGCTCCGCGAAGTAGCCGGTCGGGCCGTGGAAGTTGAGGTCGAACCCACCGCCGGTCGATCCGTGCCGGTGCTTGACGATGCGCAGCGTCATCCGCTTCACCGTGTCGTCGGTGTCGGGCATCCGGATGGTGATCAGCCCGGCGGCGTCGTTCCCCAGGTCGTCGGCCTCGCGCACGTTGTCGAGTCCGGGCTGGCGGTCGGCTGCGTCACGGTTCACCTGAGCGGCGGTCAGGACGGGGACTGCTCGGTCGGGGTCGCCGTCGCCCTTGGCGTACCGCCTGAGGCGGTCGCTGATCGTGGCGAGTTGCAAGTACCGCGACTCCGACCGGTCGTCGGGCCGCACTTTCTGGAAGTAGTCAACGAGAACGAGTGTCGGTCGTCGCGGAGCCCGGCTGAGGGCAACCATGAGGCGCGACGCGGTAACGGCTCCGGCGCCGTCCTCCGACGGAACGTCGTCGCCGTCGATGATTACGAGCCGGCCCGCCTCGATATGGGCGTCCAGCACTTCGGCCGCTTCGGCCAGCTCATCTTCCCACCGCCTGAACATGGTGGCCGGTCGCGTGTCGTCGTCGTAGCGGATTTCGCCCGCCACGAGCCACCGGTCGGCGTCTCTCCGTGGCGGTGCGCCGGGCTCCTGTCCTTCCTCGACCCGCTTCCGGGCCACTTGCCGGAGCAGGAGCCGGAGGTACAGCTCGTACCGCTGGCCCTCAAAAGAAACGACCACTGCGCAGGCGTCCGGGGTCGTCTCGACGTGACGCATGGCCATTTCGAGGAGGAGCGCCGTCTTGCCGCTGCCCTGGCGCCCGGCAACGCCGTAGACATTGCCGGGCTGGAGCAGGAATCCCATCTCGTCGAACCCGGGGAAGCCGGTCGAGCTACCTGCACCAGCGGCCGCCCTGTCGCTGCGAGCGGCGGTGAGCGTGTAAGGCCGGAACAGGCCCTCGACGCTGACACGGTCTCTATCCCACCCCGCGCCGCGCCACTCCTCGCTTGCTTCTGCGAGGATCTGCGCAACCGGCCGGCGGCGGTCCTCCAGGTCGCCGATGAGCTGGCGGCGGTACCGCTCCTCGCGCCTACGCGCAGCCGCCTCCCGCACGATGCGGATATGCGACCCCACGTTGACCGCCGTGGGAACGGTGTCCAGGATGGACGCCAGATACTCCAGCCCACCAGCGCGGTCGAGGTCTCCCGCCGTCTCGAGCTCGGCGGCGATCGACACGGCGTCGGTCCCCTCTCGCCGATCCCGGAGCGACCCGATGGCCCGGAGAATGAGGCGATGCGACGTGTGGCGGAAATCCTCCTCCGGCAGCTCGCGGAGGACCCGATCGGCCACAGGCCCGGCGTCATCGACCATGACCGCCCCGAGCACGGAGACCTCGGCCTCGTCCAGCGCCTCGCGGCGCAAGGGCACGGAAACGGCCGCACCAGGCGGCTCCTGGCGGGCGATCGCGGCGGGAGCCCTATCGGGGATCGGCTTGAGAAGCTGCCTGGTTGTGGTCGGCCCTGCCGAGGCGCGCGCGGGCTTCGTCGGCTTCGGTGCCGCCTTGGGAAGTGCCGAAGGCCGGTCCGGGGGACGCGCCACCCGACTGTAGAGCGCTACGGCCGCTCCGTCGCGGTCGACCTGCTCAACCTCACCGCGCTCGACGGCCGCCAGCACGACCGCCGCCGTGTCGTCATGCGTCACATCCTCGAAGGCCGGAGACCCTCGCATCACGTCGCCGATGGTGGAACGGGGATGCATCCCGATGTAGTCCACCGCCGCGGTTTCGAGGTCTGCGCTACCCGTCGCCATCGTTCGCCGCCTTGCGTCCCCGCATCACCCCACCGCCCGACGGCAGAAGCGCCAGGTACTGCACGAGCTCCTCCTCGCTGAACGCGACCGCCCCAGGCGAGATCTGCCGCGGCTGCGGGAACCCGCTCGAGGGGTCCTTCGAAAGCCGCCAGATCGTCGTCCTCGAGAGGCCGAGCCGCGCGGCGACCTCCGCCGTCCGCAGCATCCGCGGTAATCTCTCGGTGCTCATCTCTCTCCTCCACGTTCAGGTACAGACAACAAAAAAAGGAGCCGAAGCAACACGCACCCTCGCGGCAGTGCGGTCCCCTGGTCTCCCTCTCTGTCGCTCGCGGGGCGACCCCGGTTGTTGATGCCCGGCGCCGCTGGCTCGCCGCGAGAAGCCGCCTCCCAGCACGATGGCCGCGTGCCGTAGATGGTGGCCGAACCATGAGCCACATGAAAGGTAGCACCGTCGCGTGACTTATAAGTCAAGCATGGCTCGAGGGAGGCGAGGGGGGACCCTGGCGCGGTCGCCCAAGTCTCCAGAAGGGCATCCGCCTCCGCCGTCGCCGCGAATCCCGTCCTCCGGTGGGGGGGAGGCCCCCCCCGGGGGGGTGGAGTAGTTGTAGTGGGCCAGCTGGGCCTTCGAAGTCGCGGGCCTGGTGGTCGCGGTGCGTCGCTGGTGGAGGTCGAGGAGTCGAGGAGCTGGGTGGTCAGGGGTGGTGGTGGACGACGGCCCGGCTGAGCGAAGTGAGGCCACCTTCCGGTCCCCGGTCGGGCGCTACTCTGTCCAATAAAGAGCTTTACACTGGTTATACCCTATCCATAAGAGAGAGCGATCCAGCGTCGGCAGCAGGACCTCGGCAGCAGGACCGGACTTCAACTCGTTGCTGCGCAAGGGGGCCGCCCATGCAGGCACGGCCCCTCGGTGCCATGGTGGGTGAGAGCGTGGCTTACGCGGTGGTCCGTTCTCCCATCTCGAACCCGTCGAACAGCGTCAGCCCTCCGGCCCCGTTCGGGCCGAGGAGGTAGGCGCATCCGTCGTCGTCGTCGATGGAGCGCCAGCCGTACTCGTCCGCCGGCATTGCGTCCTCGATCCTGTTCCAGAGCTCGCTCGTCCCATTCGGTCCGTGGCGCATCAACACGCGGCCGCTGATGCGGTCCGTGTCGAGGCCGAGTCCGAAGGGCTGGTCCTCCGGCAGGGTGCGAGCGATGGCCGGGCTCCCGTCCTCGAGGGTGCGGCGCAGCGTGTTGACCATGGGGTTCCTCCGTCTTTGGGGTGTAGGGTGCGCGGCCTGTTCGGGGCCGCCTTCTCACCCTACCATTATACCACGCGTGTCAACCCAACTCGTTGCTGCACAATACTTTAGGGTGGCTCAAGTTCTGTTCAGCCGATCCGCCCGACGACCTTCCCCGCGTCCTTCGTGAGTCCGGCCAGCATGTCGGAGTAGCGGTCGAGGGCTTCCCGACCGGCGTCCGGCTGGAGGCGCGCGTAGATCGCCGTCGCCGTGGGTGAAGCGTGGCCCAGGATCGCCCCGATGATGGGGAGCCCGACACCCTGCATGGCCAGCCACGAGCCGCACGAGCGGCGGAGGTCGTGGATCGTTACGTCGGGAACCCCGGCCGCCTTCCGCGCCCGTCGCCAAGCCCGGTTGATGTTCGACACCGATAGATGCGTCCCCCGGGTCCGACCGGGGAACACGAACGGGCTTGTCTCCCGCGGCAGGCCCTCGAGGAGCTGGACCGTCGCGTCGCTGAGCGGCACGGTCCGACCGCCCCCGGCCTTCGTCTCGGGGATGCGTAGGAGCCGGTTGTCGAGGTCAACGTGCGACCACTCGAGCCGCAGGGCCTCCGACTTCCGGAGCCCGGTCAGCAGGATGAGCATGAACGCGCCCCGGACGTAGGGGTTCAGCTCGTCGGCCAGCGCCTCGATCACGCGCGGTAGCTCGTCGCGGGTGAGGAACCGCTCGCGCGAACGTTCAGCGTACCGCTTGACCTGCGCCGCTGCGTTGGGCGCGCCTTCGGGCAGGTGGCCCCACTCGCGCGCCATGTTGAGCGCCGCCGTCATGAGCTGGACGATCCGGTTGGCCTCGACCGGCGCGGTCTTGCCGACCTCGGCGTGCAGCGCGGCCACGTCCGGGGTCGTGAGATCAGCGAGCGAGCGATCCCCGAGCTTCGCCTTGACCCGCTCGATGCGCCGGGCATCCTCCCGCCACGACTTCTTGCGGGGCTTCGAGTGGCGCTCGAGGTAGTGATCCAGGAATGCACCGACGGTCATGGGCGGCGGGGCTGTCCGGGCCTCGTGCCGCTCCCGCGCCGGGTCCTCCCCGCGCCCGACCCTGCGAAGAAGCTCCCGCGCCTCCTCACGGGCCTGGGCGAGCGTGGTGTTCGGGTAGACCCCGAGCTTGTAGCACCGTCGCAGGTCGCCCGACCGGTAGCGCACGGCGAAGGTTTTGACCCCGGTCAGCGGCGAGACGCGCACGCCGAAGCCGGCCGGGCGGTTGGTGTCCCAATAGTCGGTCTGCCGGCGCTCGCGCAGCGCCTTGCACTTCGCGCTCCTGAGCCAGCGGTCGGTGATGTTCGCCCTCGGCATGGCACCCTCCCCGTAGTCTGTCGAGTCCAACGCGAGTCCAACCGGACTGCACTTGACTGCAACGTAAAGTTATTCTACGCGACGTAGATTCCCTTGTCAATCAACGAGTTTCAGCCGTTAGGCGGGAAGTAGCGACGAACCGTGAAACCCGGGGGGAAGCTGCCTTACAAGCAGGGGGTCGGAGGTTCGAATCCTCCTGCGCCCACCATCTTAAGTCACTTTACTGCAACAAGTTAGCGCACAATAACCGGCCCTGCCAGTGGGCCGTCAGCGGGCCACAGTGACGTCGACAGAGACAAGAGCGTCCCGATTCGCCACATTGGCAGTGGGTCAGCGGAGGTCAGCGCTGGCCTCCAATCCAGCAGGTCGAGGCCTCTCGGGACCTGGCGTTTGCACCCCGTGGGTCTTGGGGGCTGGTCACCCTCAGGCGACGCGGTCCGCCCGCCCACGCGCTGCGTCATCCTGGGACGCGCTATACGATTGAATCTCACCAGACCAGCCACGACATCGCGTATCAGACCGCGCGTACCGACCTCCACGAGCTGGCCGATCGCCACCTGCTCGTGAGGCGAAAGGTGGGAAGGAAATACGTCTACTCACCGCCCGCGGACTTGGTCGAGCGGCTGCAGCAGCTCGGAGACTGAGGGACATGACAAGCGGCGACCCTCTTACTTACTCCTCCAGGCCCGATCAGGCACGGCGTTGGCGTTTTCCTGCTCCAAATGAATCCCCTCCCCGACCAATGTTCTCTCACGCGCGGGGCAGAAAGCAACTGCGGCCGTGATGAAGTCAGTCTCTGGTAGTCCCAGGTTCGTAATCCTGGTGCGCGCACAATGGAAACCGTCTAGCATCTTCGCGTGAGGCGGATCCTGCTGCCCTCCGTTCTGTCGAGCGCCGCGTTTCTGCCTCTTCCGGTCCTGACGGCGGCCTCCGCCTTCCCCCAGACCCCATCCGCGACCTGCATTGTCGAGAGGATCGTCGATGGGGACACGATCCATTGCGGTGGGGAGAGGGTCAGGCTGCTCCTGATCGACGCCCCGGAGGAGAACCAGGGGCCGTTCGGCCGTGCCGCCCAGGCGTTTCTCGAGGCGATCCTCCCGGTCGGATCGGAGGCGGGAATCGCGCTGGATGTCGAGAGGCGAGACCGGTACGGGCGGCTGCTCGCCTACGTCTACCGTCCGGACGGCCGGATGGTCAACGCGATGATGGTGCGGCAGGGATTCGCAGTCGCCTACCCGGTTCCGCCCAACGTTCGACACGTCGACATGATTCGGGCCGCAGGCGATTCGGCCCGGACGTCGGGAATCGGCCTCTACAGCGTGGAGGCCTTCCGCTGTGCGCCCGATGCCTTCCGTGACGGAACCTGCCGCTTGGATCTCGGGATCATCACACCCTCCGAGACACCGGCCTCAGCCGGTGGTTGCCATCCATCGTACTCGGATGTATGTATCCCGCCGCCACCGCCTGATCTGGATTGCGCGGACGTTCCTCACGCGCGATTTCGCGTGACAGGCGTAGATCCGCATCGTTTCGACGGCAACCTGGACGGCGTCGGCTGCGAGGGACCTCCGGGACCTTAGAACGAGGGACTCCCTGCGAGATCGAGTCGCGATTCGCCGCGAGGCCGAGGATGCCGATCGTCGACCAGGTGGCTCGTCGCTCGTTGGTCCGCGCCGCTCTGGCAGTCGGCCCAAATCGGCCAACCGGGCTCCGAACAACACGTTGTCCCGCCGACCCTGGGGTCGCCTCGGGTCGGAGTGCCAACGGCGTTCCACAACTGGAGGAACCGGATTCCGAAGGCAGTGGAAGGCAGCTTCCCCGATTTGGAAGCGGGATTCCCGGGACGCCAGGCCGGTACAGCGTTTGCAGCCTCGCGCGACGACCGGGACCCCGGTGCGCCCTCCAGCGCGCCACGAAGGAGAAACGGATGTTTGTGAACCGTCTCGCCGAAGGGCCCCGCAAGGGGCCACGATGAAGAGCGACGGCGCGGAACCCGCTCCGCAGCCGGTGCCCGCGTCCGGACCCGTTCCAAGTGACGCGGCCGCGTGGCTGGAGGATCTGGTCGGGAAGGGGAAGTACCTGGACGCCTTCCGGGCCTATCAGGGCATGGGCGAGACGGAACGGAGCGAGCCGGGAGCAGAGCTGCAGGCCGCGCGCGCGGCCTCTTTCCTCGGCGATCTCGACACCGCCCGGTCGCTCGTGGAGTCCGCCCTCGAGGGTTACGAATCCAAGCCAGACCAGCTGGGCCGGATCTCGGCCATCAACGTCCAGGGCGCGATCGCCTTCGAGCGGGGAGAATACCCGACGGCCGCGGCCGCCTTTCGCGAGGTCTTCGAGGTCGCCGTGCGCAAGGAAGATTACCGGCTGATCGCGCGGTCGCTGAACAACCTCGCCTCCATCGCCAGCGTCGAGGGCCGCTCGACCCTGGCGGTGAACTACTACCGTTCCGCCCTGCTGGCCTACCGGCGGCTCCGGGATTATCGCGGTCAGGCCGAGACCTTTTGCAACCTTGGCATCGTCCACCGGCAGGCGAGGGAGTTCGAGGACGCCGAGCGCGCTTTCGAGGACGCGGTCTACCACGCGGGACTGGACGGGGACCCGTACCTGCTCGCGCTCGCGTGGACCGGTCGCGCCGAGCTCCACCTCGAGCAGGCATCGCTGACCGATGCGGCCAGGGACCTGGAGCGGGCCGACGAGCTGGCCGCCCTCGCCGGCGACGAGATCGGGAGAACCGAGATCGGCCGCATCCGCGCCCTGCTGGCGCTGGCGCGAGGCGAGCCGGTTACGGCCCATGCGCGCGCCGGGGAGATTCGCGAGCGGGCTCGGCGACGCGGACTCCGGCTGATCGAGAGCGAGTGCTGCGCGATCAGCGCGTGCGCCCTCAAGCGGCTCGGCGATCGGCGCGAAGCCGAAAGCTTCCGCGCCAAGGCCTCCGCTGGGCTGCGGGCGCTCGGTGCGCAAGCCCTCCTCGAGCGCTTCGAGCGCGACTGGGAAGCCGCGTAGCCGAGGGTCCGGACGGAGCGGTGATCTGTTAGCTTCGCCTTCCGATGTCGACGCGCATCCTCATCGGGAGCGACACCGGGGGCACCTTCACCGATCTCGTGCGGATCGACGACACGGGGGTCCGGACCTGGAAGGTCCCCTCGACCCCCGACGACTTCGCGCGCGGCGTCCTGGACGGTGTGGCGCGCCTGCTCGACGACGCACCCTCCTCATCGACCGGGGTCGAGCTCGTCCATTCGACGACGGTCGCCACCAACGCCCTCCTCGAGCGCAAGGGTTCGCGGGTCGCGCTACTCGCGACCCGTGGCTTCCGGGATGTCCTCGCGATCGGGCGCCAGGCGCGCGCGGAGCTCTACAACCTGGCGGTCGTGAAGCCGCCGCCACTGGTTCCCGACGAGCTGCGGCTGGAGGTCGACGAGCGCGTGGGCGCCTCGGGGGATGTCCTGCAGACGATCGATCCCGACCAGGTCGAGCGTGTGCTGGACCGCGCTCTCGAGGTTGGCGCGGAATCGATCGCGGTGAGCTTTCTCTTCTCGTTCCTTCATCCCGCCCACGAGCGTGCCGTGGGCGAGGCCGCGCGTCGCCGCGGGCTCCCGGTGTCCCTCTCGAGCGACGTGTCCGCCGAGTTCCGCGAGTACGAGCGGACCAGCACGACGGTGATCAACGCCTACGTGGGGCCCGTGCTCGAACGCTACCTGGCGCGTCTCGCCGAAGGTCTCGGCGAGCGCGGGGTGAGCCGGCTTCGGGTCGTGCACTCGAACGGAGGGTCGGTGAGCGCCCGCGCGGCCCTCGGTCGCGCCGTCCACAGCGTGCTCTCGGGCCCTGCGGCCGGGGTCATGGGAGCCCTCTCGGCGGCGACCGAGGCACTCGGGGACGATCCCCGGATCATCACCTTCGACATGGGCGGCACGTCGACCGACGTGGCCCTGGTCCGGGGTGCGCCAGAGCGTTTGAGCGAGTCCGTCGTCGGCGGGCATCCGCTTCAGATCCCGATGATCGACGTCCACACGGTGGGCGCGGGTGGCGGCTCGATCGCGTGGATCGACGATGGGGGCGCGCTCCGGGTGGGGCCCGAGAGCGCGGGTGCTGACCCCGGGCCCGCCTGCTACGGGCGCGGAGATCTTCCCACCGTCACCGATGCCCACGTGGTCCTGGGTCGGATCGCGCCGTCCCGCTTTCTCGGCGGTCGGATGCCGATCCGACCGGACCGGTCGCTCGCCGTCATGGAAGAGCTGGGCGCCCGCATGGGCGTCGACGCCGAAGCGGCGGCCCGGGCGGTGATCGCGGTCGTCGACTCGGGGATGGAGCGGGCGCTCAGGGTCGTGTCGGTGCGCCGCGGTCACGACCCCCGCGACATGACGCTCGTCGCGTTCGGCGGCGCCGGTGGTCTTCACGCCTGCGAGCTGGCCGAGTCTCTCGGGATGCGCGCCGTCCTCGTCCCGAAGGAGCCCGGTGTGCTCTCGGCCTTGGGCGCCGCGCAGAGCGACGTGGTCCGCGAGTACGGCCGGACCGTCCTGCGACGGCTGGAGGACCGGATCGAGGATCTGGAAGCCGTCTTCGACGAGTTGAGAGCGCGGGCTTTTGCCGAGATGGCGGAAGAGGGGTTGCCGGCCACCGGCCTCGTCGTGTCGCGCTCGGCCGATCTGCGCTACCGGGGGCAGTCGTACGAGCTCGAGGTCGAATTCGAGCCGGATCCCGCCCGCCTGGCCACGCGATTCCACGCCGCCCATCGCCGGCGCTACGGCCACGCCGCCACCGACGAGCCCGTCGAGGTGGTCACCCTGCGGCTCAGGGCGGTGGGGCGGGTCGCCCTTGCCGAACCTCCAGGGTCGCAATCCGGAGCCGGGCGCGAGGCCGAGGCCGTCGCTTCGGGCCGAACAGAAGGCCCGGCCGTGATCGACCGCGAGACGCTCGGCGAAGGGAGTGAATGGAACGGTCCCGTCCTGATTGTCGAACCCTTCGCCACGACGCGGGTCCCGGCGGGCTGGCGCGCGCGGCCCCTGGCGCACGGGCACCTGCTGATCGAGCGGACCGAGCGGTGAGCCCGGATCTGCCGGCGGCCGCCGAGCGGACCTTCTTCGCCGGCCTTCTGGGTAGCATCGCCGAGGAGATGCTCGAAACGCTCGTCCGCACCGCCTACTCGCCGAACATCAAGGAGCGTCGCGATTGCTCGACCGCGGTCTTCGACGCGCGCGGTGCCCTGATTGCCCAGGCCACGGCGATCCCGGTCCATCTGGGGGCGATGCCGATGTCGGTCGCGGCTGCGCTCGAGGCCATCCAGGATTGGCGGTCCGGCGACGTCGTGATCCTCAACGATCCCTTCCGCGGGGGCACGCACCTGCCCGATGTGACCACGGTGAGCCCGGTCTTCGCCGGGGGCCGGCCATCGCCGCTCGCCTTTCTGGCCGCCCGCGCCCACCACGCCGACATGGGCGGGGCGACCCCCGGGTCCATGCCCCTCTCCCGCGACATCCACGAGGAGGGCTTCCGGATCCCGCCCGTCCGTCTCCTCGATGCCGGCGAGCCCGTGACCCCGGTGTGGGACCTCCTGCTGGCCAACGTCCGGACCCCCGACGAGCGGAGGGGCGACCTGCGTGCCCAGGTGGCGTGCCACGAGACGGGGAGCCGCCGGATGGCCGAGGCGGTCGCCCGCCACGGCGCCACGACGATCGCCGGCCAGTCCGAGGCGCTGCTGGACTATGGCGAGCGACTGATGCGGGCGGTGGTGGAGCGTGTGCCGGACGGGGTTTACGCCTTCGAGGACGTGCTGGACGACGACGGGGCCGGCACCCGGGAGATCCCGATCCGGGTCCGGATCGAGGTCGAGGGGGACGCCGCGGAGGTCGACTTCACCGGCTCGGCTCCCGAGTGCGCGGGCGGGGTGAACGCGGTCCTGGCGATCACCCGCTCGGCGGTCGAGTACTGCTTCCTGAGCCTCCTCGTCACCCTCGGCGAGGAGGGTCGTCGGGTCGAGGACCCGCCCCTGAACGCTGGGTGCCTGCGGCCGATCCGCGTCGTCGCCCCGCCCGGCACCGTTCTCAACGCCCGCCCCCCCAGCGGGGTGGCGGCCGGCAACGTCGAGACTTCGCAACGTATCGTGGACGTCGTGCTGGGGGCCCTCGCTCGGGCTCTCCCCGACGTCGTGCCTGCGGCCTCGCAGGGGACGATGAACAACCTGGCCCTCGGCGGGATCGATCCGCGCCGCGGGGAGCCCTTCGCCTTCTATGAGACCATCGCCGGCGGAACCGGCGGTGGGCCGGGACGGGACGGGGCGGATGCCGTCCACTCCCACATGACCAACACCTGGAACACGCCCATCGAGGCGCTCGAGGTCGCCTACCCCCTGCGCGCCCTGCGATACGCCATCCGCCGCGGGTCGGGAGGGCGGGGGATCCATCCGGGCGGCGACGGGATTCGCCGGGACATCCGCGCCCTGGCCGAGTGCCGGGGGACGCTCATCGCCGAGCGCCGCGTCTCCCGACCCTATGGCTTGCAGGGTGGGGAGGCCGGTGCCCCGGGGGAGGACAGGCTGCTCTCCGCTGGAACCGAGAAGCGGCTACCGGCTAAGTCCGTGCTCCGACTGGCACCCGGCGACATCGTCTCGATCTCGACCCCGGGGGGTGGCGGCTGGGGGGAGCCCGATGATTCCCGGGGAGGGCCTTGATCCCGGCTGCCCAAGTCACCGAGGGGGGACGCCGGTCCGGAGTGGAAGGGTCGTTGGAGGCTGTTCTGGCGGTGCTTTCGTTCTCTTTCAGGGCGGCAGGCCGGGTATGGGGAAGCGCGGGTCTCCGATCGACGACAGGGGTTCCCTGGATGAGGCATGTCGCGTCGAGGTCTACCGGAGCACGGGGGCACGATCTCTGCCCGGTTAGGGGTGGACGCCCGGGATCGGGCGTGGCAGATTCGACCAGGATTCTGGTACACGGATCGCGGTCGTCCCGTCCTCGGCGACCCGTTCCAGGCCGCGGGTGCTCCACCCTCTCCGGACAGAACGACCCCGAGACGCGTCTATTCTCGGACCGGAGGCGTGCATGCCCTACCAACGTTGTGCATCCCTTCTTCTCCTGGCGGCGCTCGGGGCGATGGCCTGCTCCGGCGAGACCGCTCCCACCGCTCCATCGGAGAGCGCTCCCCCCGTCGTAAACCCGACTCGACAGGAAAACACCGGACGGTTCGTCCCCGGCCGCGTTCTGGTCCGGTTCAAGTCCGGCGGCCGCGGCCTGTCGGTCGCCAGCTCGCACGGGGCGGTGGTCGGCGCGCGCGTTCTGGACGACATCTACGTCCTCGGGGTCGAGCGGGGCCGGGAGATGAGCACGGCCCTGGCGCTCCGGAAGGACCCGGGCGTCGTCTTTGCCGAGCCGGACTATCTCCGGACGTTCGGGGATCCCCTCTGCACCGGCTGCAGCATACCGGCCGACGCTTACTTCGGGCTGAAGTGGGACCTGAACAACGACGGGGACGTGGAGATCACGCCCGGGAGCCCGCTCGCCTCGACCGGCGCCGCCGACGCCGACATCGACTGGCTGGAGGCGTTCGACCATCTGGGGCCCTCGGTGAGCGGATCGGCGCGGATCGCGATCATGGATACCGGCATCCGCAGGACGCACGAGGACCTGACCGGCCGGGTGATCGCCGAGTACGACTTCGATGCCGACGATCCCGATGCGACGGACGACCAGGGGCACGGGACCCACGTGGCGGGGATCTCCGGGGCCGCCGGCGACAACGAGGTGGGGGTGGCGGGGGTCGCCTACGGGCCCGACATCGGGTTCCTGATCGCGAAAGTGTGCCACGTCACGTTCTTCGGGCTGAGCGCGGAATGTCCCTCTTCCGCTCTTTCGGCGGGTATCCGCTGGGCCGCGGACAACGGCGCCAACGTGATCAACATCAGCCTCGGCGGCCCGGACGTCTCGCTCACCGAGCAGGAGGCCCTGCAATACGCCCGGGCGCACGACGTCCTGCCGTTCTGCGCGGCCGGGAACGAGGCCCAGGGCACGGTGCTCTATCCCGCCCGGTTCCCCGAGTGCGTGGCGGTCAGCGCCACCGACTGGGGGGACGATCTGGCGAGCTATTCGAACTTCGGTCCCGAGGTCGAGCTTTCGGCGCCAGGCGGCGACGGCGAGAACGGCTCGGGGTACAGCCAGATCGCCTCGACCTGCTTCGGGTCCGACAGCGAGTACTGCTACAAGGCCGGCACCTCGATGGCGACGCCGCAGGCCACGGGTCTCGGAGCGCTGCTCTTCTCGCTCGGGCTGACCGATGACGAGGAAGTGCTGGAACGGATGCGCGACACCGCCGATGACCTGGGACCGGCCGGATGGGACGAGAAGTTCGGGTACGGCCGGATCAACGTGTTCGAGGCGGTCGCCGATCTCTCGGGCGGCGACCCGAACGAGCCGCCGACGGCCGCGTTCACCTACGCGTGCGCGGGGCTCGACTGCGACTTCAC
The DNA here is from genome assembly GCA_050732935.1 of Gemmatimonadota bacterium. Taxonomy (GTDB): domain Bacteria; phylum Gemmatimonadota; class Gemmatimonadetes; order JACCXV01; family JAHWKZ01; genus DASRVA01. The sequence goes on along the minus strand of JBOHRW010000216.1, from coordinate 35,731 downwards.
CGACACGAGCAGCGACAGCGACGGAACGGTGGTGGCGTGGAGCTGGACGTTCGGCGACGGGGGAGCCTCCAGCCTCCAGAACCCGTCCCACGCCTATGCCTGCAGCGGCACCTATAGCGTCACCCTGCGGGTCACCGACAACGGTGGACGCTCCCGGTCCACGTCCCAGAGCGTGACCGTGACGGCAAGCGTGGACCCCGGGGGGCCTGGCACCATCCCCAACCTCGATCTGTGGCTGCGCGCCGACCGGATCGAGGGCCTCGCCGACGGCGATCCGGTGTCCCTCTGGACGGACCAGTCCGGCAGCTGCAACAACGCGAGCCAGTCCGTGGCCTCGAAGCGTCCGACGTACCTGGTGAACCAGCTCAACGGCCTGCCGGCGGTATACTTCGACGCTACCGACGACGGGATGGCGACGTCGTTCAATCCGCCGTACACGTCGATGACCGTCTTCGCCCTGTACAGTTCCCGGGCGGGCCAGTCGGGCTACCTGCTGAACGACGGTTTCGGCTTCTTCATGGGGCCGTACGCGGGCCTGTATCGGACGTATACCGGCTCGTACCTGAACGGCCCGGGAGTGACCGGAGGCCGCTGGGTGATGCAGACGTTCCGGCAGTCGTGGTCGGCGTCGCTGGCCGAGCAGTTCATCGACGGCTCGCCGGCGGGCACCTCGAGTCGGACACGGGACGCCTCCACGATCCTGCTGGGACGTCAGGGGACGTACAGCGCTATCCTCGACGGCTCCGTCGCGGAGCTTCTCATCTACATGCGGAACCTCACCGACGCGGAGCTCCAACAGGTCCACGGGTACCTGGAAGAGAAGTACATCGGGGCCCCGCCGCCGAACCAGCCGCCGGTGGCGGCGTTCGGCGAGAGCTGCACGGGGCTGGCCTGCTCGTTCACCGACCAGAGCACGGATGGCGATGGCAGCGTGACGGCGTGGAGCTGGGACTTCGGCGACGGCGGGACCTCGACCGAGCAGAGCCCCTCGCACAGCTACGCGGCACCGGGCACCTACACGGTGACGCTGACGGTAACGGATGACGACGGCGCCACCGACGAGGTCTCGGCGCCGGTCACGGCGAGCGAGCCGCCGCCGAACGAGCCGCCGACGGCGGCGTTCGCGGAGAGCTGCACGGGGCTGGCGTGCTCGTTCACCGACCAGAGCACGGATGGTGACGGCAGCGTGACGGCGTGGAGCTGGGCCTTCGGGGACGGCGGGACCTCGACCGAGCAGAGCCCCTCGCACACCTACGCGGAGGCCGGAACGTACACGGTGACGCTGACGGTGACCGACGATGACGGGGACACCGACGACGCCGCGGCGCCGGTCACGGTGACGGAGCCCGTATTCGAGGATCCATCCTCGCTCCCGCAACTGTCCATGTGGCTCCAGGCGGACGCGATCCAGGGCCTCGCCGACGGCGACCCGGTAGCGACCTGGGCCGATCGGTCGGGACTCGGCAACGACGCGAGCCAGTCTGTGGCCTCGAAGCGTCCGACGTACCGGGTGAACCAGCTCAACGGCCTGCCCGCGGTCGTCTTCGATGCCAGCGACGACGGGATGGCGACGTCGTTCAATCCACCGTACACGTCGATGACGATCTTCGCCGTGTACAGCTCCCGGGCGGGCCAGTCGGGGTACCTGCTGAACGGCGGTTTCGGCTTCTTCATGGGGCCGTTCGCGGGCCTGTACCGGACGTACACGGGCTCGTACCTCAATGGCCCGGGTGTGACCGGGGGCCGCTGGGTGATCCATACGTTCCGGCAGTCGTGGTCGGCGACGCTGGCCGAGCAGTTCATCGACGGCTCGCCGGCGGGCACCTCGAGCCGGACACGGGACGCCTCGACGATCTTGCTCGGACGCCAGGGGACGTACAGCGCCACCCTCGACGGCTCCGTCGCGGAGCTGATCATCTACATGGACACGCTCACCGACGAGGAGCTGGAGGACGTCCACGCCTGGCTCAAGGCGCGTTACGCGATTCCCTGACGATCCCAAAGACAGCCGACCGGTCGACGGCGGGGGTGTTCCAGCACCCCCGCCGTTCGTTCGACGGTTGAGCGCCGCCGGCTCGACCCGCGTCCTGTAGGGGAATTTCGTCCGCCTCGCTCATTCGAGCCGTCCAAAAAAAGGAGTCCCCGGATGCGAGTCCGCTGCTTGCTTCCCACGGTGGCGCTGGCCCTCCTCACCATTCCGAGCCCTGCCCTTTCCCAGGCGTCCTCGGCGGACGAGGAGGAAGTGCTGGCCGTCGTCGAGCGGCTGTTCGACGGCATGCGCGCCGCCGACAGCTCGATGGTCCGCTCGGCGCTTCATTCCGACGCTCGGCTCGTCTCAGTCGACGGAGGCGAGGGCGGTCCCGGCCTCCGATCGGAGCCGATGGACGGCTTCGTGGCGGCCGTCGGCACGCCCCACGACGAGGTGTGGGACGAGCGCATCTGGGGTCCGGAGGTCCGGATCGACGGTCGGCTGGCGACGGTCTGGGTGTCCTACGCCTTCTATCTGGGTGAGGAGCTCAGCCATTGCGGCGTAGACGCCTTCCAGCTCTTCGACGGATCGGAAGGGTGGAAGATCTTCCAGATCGCCGACACCCGTCGTCGCGAGGGTTGCGAGATCCCGGCTGAGGTCTTGGGGGGCTGACGTGAGGCGGGCCGGGGACGTCTCGGCCCACGGGGATGTCTCGGCCTCCGGCCGGACGATCGGGTCGCCCGAGTATATTGGTCGGGTTTGATTGCCCATCCCGAGGATCGATTCGGTCGGAGGAGACATGGAGTACCGTCGGCTGGGGGAAGCCGGAGTCAAGGTTTCGGCTGTCGGCCTCGGATCGTGGCTGACGTTTGGCGGGTCCGTCGAAGAGGGGAAGGCCCGGCGATGCATCGACCGGGCGTACGACCGGGGCGTCAACTTCTTCGACACCGCCAACGTCTACGGCCGAGGAGAAGCGGAGCGGATCGTCGGGCGCGCGCTCGTCCGCTACGATCGCGATTCATTTGTCCTGGCCACCAAGGTGTACTTCCCGATGGGGGAGGGACCGAACGACCAGGGCCTCTCGCGCAAGCACGTCTTCGAGCAATGCCACAGCTCGCTCCAGAGGCTGGGGGTCGAGTACGTCGACCTCTACCAGTGTCACCGCTACGACGACGAAGTCCCGCTGGAGGAGACGTGCGGGATCATGAACGACCTCGTGCGCCAGGGGAAGATCCTCTACTGGGGAGTTTCGGAATGGACCGCCGAGCAGATCCGTGACGCCGTGGAGCTGAGCCGGGATCGCGGGTGGTCCGCGCCCGTCAGCAACCAGCCCGAGTACAACGCGCTCCAGCGGCAGATCGAGGAGGATGTCCTGCCAACCACCCGCGAGCTCGGCTTGGGGAACGTCGTCTGGTCGCCGCTCGCCCAGGGCGTCCTGACGGGGAAGTACCGGTCGGTCGAGGACCTCCCACCAGACAGTCGCGCGGCGGGGCGGAGCGCCGGCTTCATGGGACGCTACCTGCGACCCGAGATCCTGGAGGTCGTGCGCGGGTTCGTGGAGGTGGCCGGCGAAGCCGGCTGCACGCCCAGCCAGCTCGCCATCGCCTGGTGTCTCCGGCGGCCGGAGGTCTCGAGCGCGATCGTGGGCGCCACCCGGGAGCGTCACGTCGATGACAACGTGGCGGCGGCCGATCTGGATCTCGACGAGGATGTCTTCTCCGAAGTCGACCAGATTCTCGGCGGGGTGAGCGTAAAGGGCGTCTAGAGGCTGGTGCCCTCGCGCCGCGGAGGGTAGGATTTCCGCATGCGATGGACCCGGATCCTCGGTGTGGCGCTGCTGGTGATCGGGCTGACGGCGATCGTGCTCCGCACCTACGGCTATACGAGCGAGCGCCAGTCGCTGGAGACGGAGGTGATCGATATCGAGGTGGTGGAGAGGGAGAAGCTGCCGGTGCCGATGTGGCTCGGCGTCGCGCTCACCGTCGCCGGCGGAGCCCTCCTGCTGATTCCGCTCAGACGGCGGACGTGATCGCGACCGGACCGTCCCGCAAACTGGCGGTCCCCGGAAGGGAGGTCGCGGCCCTCGTCCTGGCGGCCGCTCTCTGGGCGACCCCGTGCCGGGCGCAGACGCCCGGAATGGAGCCCGTCGACCTGACATACGCCTTCGGCGACAGCACGATCTACTGGCCGACGGCGGATGGCTTCGAGCTCGAGGTCGACGCCCACGGGATGACCGAGGGCGGGTGGTGGTACGCCGCCAACTCTTTCCGGGCGGCCGAGCACGGTGGCACCCACCTGGACGCCCCGGTCCATTTCGCGGAGGGCGGTCGCACGGCCGCCGAGATCCCGCTCGCCGATCTGACGGGAATGGCGGTGGTCATCGACGTGAGCGGGGCCGCCGCAGCGGACCCCGACCATCTGATCGATGTCGCGGAGCTCGAAGCCTGGGAAGCGGCGAACGGGCGGATTCCCGACCGCTCCATCGTGCTCCTCGAGACGGGATGGGGCGAGCGCTGGCCCGACCCCGAACGCTACCTCGGAACCGCCCGCCGCGGCGCGGATGCGGTCGCCGAGCTTCACTTCCCGGGACTCCACCCTGACGCCGCCAGCTGGCTGGTCGGCGAGCGAGCGGTCAAGGCAGTGGGGATCGACACGGCCTCCATCGATCGCGGGCAATCCACCGACTTTGCGGCGCATCGCGTCCTGGCCGCGGCCAACGTCCCGATCTTCGAGAACGTGGCTCATCTGGATCGTGTCCCGGCGACCGGCTCGTGGGTCGTCGCGCTCCCGATGAAGATCGACGGCGGCACGGGCGGGCCTCTCCGGATCGTGGCCTTTGTTTCGGGGACTCGTTGACGGAGAGCGTCGAACGCCGGATCGGCGACCTCACGGTATCCATCGACCGCCTCCTCTGCGTGGGCTTCGCGGACTGCGTGGATGAGGCGCCGGAAGCCTTCGTTCTCGACGAGGACGGGATCGCCGCGTTCGCCTCCGACCCGGAGACGACCGCCGCGGAACGGCTCCTCAAGGCCTGTCAGGCGTGCCCGGTCGACGCCCTGACCGTCCTCGATGCCGAAGGCCGGCAGATCGTCCCCGCGGCCCCGTGACCGGCAACGAGACACGAGCGATCCGCACCTACCACCAGGTCGCGGATCCGGGCTCCGAGGAGATCGTCGCCCAGATCGAGTCCCAGGACCGGCGCCTCGCGGCGAGGCTGGCCAGGGTGGGCGCGCTCGTCGCGGTGGCGAGCGGAAAGGGGGGCGTCGGAAAGAGCGTGGTGACGGCCAACCTGGCTGCCGCCTTGGCCGATTCGGGGTGGAGGGTGGGCGCCGCCGACGCCGACCTCCACGGACCTTCGCTGGCCCGGATGCTGGGCGCCTCGCGCGAGCGATTGAGGGTCACGGACGAGGGCGTCCTACCCGCGCTCGGCGAGTCGGGCGTGCGGATCATGTCCATGGACCTGCTCCTCGAATCGCCCGATGCGCCGGTCCGCTGGCGGGGGCCCGACGCGGGGGCGTTTGCCTGGCAGGGAGCGCTCGAAGCGAGCACCCTGCGGGAGCTCCTCGCCGATACCGCCTGGGGAGAGCTGGATTTCCTCCTCCTGGACCTCCCGCCCGGCACCGACCGCCTCTCCCGGCTGCTGGAGATCCTGCCGCGCCTCGACGCGACGCTCCTCGTCACGACGCCCTCCGAGGCAGCCCGGGCGGCCGTGGCCCGCTCCGCGCGACTGGCCCGGGAGGCCGGGATCGCGAGGCTCGGACTGGTCGCCAACATGACCGCATGGCGTTGTCCGGACTGCGGCCGGGAGACGGCGCTCTTCCTAGCCGATGGCGCCCGACGCCTGGCGGAGGAGACGGGGCTCCCCGTGTGGGCCGAGATCCCGTTCGATCCGCGTCTGGCCAGCGCTACCGACGCCGGCCGGCCGTTCACGCGGGTCGCGCCGGAGGCCCCCGCCAGCCGGGCCCTCCGGGACCTGGCGGCCCGTCTCGTGTCGGAGACCCAAGCGCGGTGAAGTTCCTCTGTGTGACCTGTGACCGGGTCATGGAGTACGCCGAGCGGCAGCTCCCGGGCGACGGCACGATGGCCGTCGTGTATAGCTGCCCCTCGTGCGGACGGGAGACGGCCCTCCTTACCAACCCGATGGAGACGCGCCTCGTGAGCGGGCTCGGGATACAGGTGGGGGGCCGGTTGGTGCCCGACCAGCCGATGGAGCTGGTGCGCTCCGCCCTCGCTACGGGCGGCGACGCGTTCGAGGACGGGCCGCCCAGGCCCGACCCGGCGGAGGGCGTCGATCCCGGGACGCGGCTCACCGCCGGATCGGTGCGGTGGAACGAGGATGCCCGGCTCCGGCTGCAATCCGTGCCGACCTTCGTCCGCGGCATGGTGAAGAAGATCTACGGAGAGTACGCGGCCGAGCGCGGAATCGAGGAGATCACGCCCGAGATCATGGACCGGGCCCGCACCGATCTGGGGCTGGAAGGGATGTGAGCGGGTTCCTTCGGCGCGCCAATCACCCGCCCGAGCGGGCGCGAAAGTTTCGCCAGGCGGCGATCGCCTACCTCCACTACGGCGTGCTCTACCTGTTCGGTGCCTGGGCGCTGCTCGAGCGTGACCTCTTCCCGGAGGCCCGGGGTCCGGAGTGGATGTGGTTCGGCGCCGGGATCGCGATCGGGGCGATCGTCGTGGGGGGTCTCTGGTGGTGGCAGAACCCCTGGTTCGCGCGCGCCGTCTGGCTGCTGGTCGCGTTGCGTCTCCCGACCCTGATCGAGGGCGCCTTCCTGGGCAGCGCGCTCGACATCGCGCCCGGCCTCTACCTCGCGGCCGCCCTCGTCGTCCTCGCCAACCTGTGGTTCCTGGCCCGGGCCGCCTGGGACGTCTGACCCGCGGCGTCGACCGCCACCCATGGCCGGTCGCCGCCCCTGGACGGCCGTTCGCCCTCGTCACGTCACCCCTGGCATCGAATCGATGTTAAAAAAACAGCATGCGCGTCTCGAAGATCTGATTGATTCCGGGAGCCGGACGCATGTCCAGAATGCACCTCGCCATCCTCGCTCTTCTATGGACGACCATGCTGGCCGCGCCTGCTGAAGGCGGCGCGCAGCTTTCGGAAGACGACGCCTACGAGTGGCAGTTCCTTCTCCGCGCGGTGGATTGGGAGGCCATCCAGCAACTCCAGGACGAGGTTCGTGGCTACTGGGAGGAAGGCGTGATCGGCCGCTTCGAGATCCGCATCACGCAGAACGGCGCGGGCTACGACGCGCTGGTGGTCGCGGCGGTCATCGATCCCGAGGAGCTGGCCCGGCTGCGGGAGCTCGTGGTCCCCGACCGGAAGCCGGACCCGGAGGCGAGCGCCGTCCATGCTCCGGCGGCGGAACGTTCGCCCGGGGAAGACCGGCGCGGTTTGACACACCCACAGCCCTCCACGTAAATAGCTTCGCTCCGAGCGCCGGACGGCGGCCCACCTCCGACGCTGTCACCGGCCATTCCGCCTCACAGGTCGCCGGCATGAGCGGAAGCGTCTATCCCGATCGAGACTGCATGCTCCGCGCGCTCGCCGGCGCGCTCCTCGGAGCCCTGCCTCTTCTCTACACGATGGAGATGTGGTCGCACGGCCGCACGTTCTCGGAGGCCTGGATCCTCGCCCTCTACGTGCCGACGGTCCTGATCGTGCTCCTCTCGCTCCTGTTCGGAGGCTTTCGCCAGGGAACCGCGGGACACCTGAGGCTGGACCTCCCGATCACGCTGGGGATGGGGATCGCGGCGAGCATCCTCACGCTCCTGGTCGTGGGACAGATCGCGCCCGGCTTCGTGCCCCTATCGGCGGCGGTGCGCATGGTGGCGATCGAGGCGATCCCGAGTTCGATAGGCGCGGCCCTGGCGGTCACGCAGTTCCGCCCCCGAAGCCGGAAGACGGAGAGGGTGGATCGCCGGATCGGGCGGTTGCCCGAGGACGCCCAGAAGGTCCTGGCGACGATCGTGGGGGCGGTCTTCTTCGCCTTCAACATCGCTCCCACCGAGGAGGTGTGGAAGATGACGATCGAGGCCGAGACCTACCATTTTCCGCTCATCGTGGTGTTCTCGGTGGCCGTCTCTTACGGAATCGTCTTCCTCGCCGACTTCGCCGAGCGACCCGGGGTCTTCGACGAGGGAGCGCTAGGGAGTCCGCTCGCGGAGACGTTGGTGAGCTACCTGATCTCGCTTGTCATCTCGCTCGGGTTTCTCTACGCTTTTGGCCACGTGTCCTTGGCCACGCCCCTGCACGCTCAGATCGAAGCCACCGTCATGCTCGGCTACGTGACCACCATCGGCGCATCGGCGGGCCGGGTCCTGATCGCCGAATGAGTCCCGCGCGCGAGACCGAGGCCCCCGGCAAACCCTCCGTCGTGGCAGCCGCCATCAGCGGCGCCCTGGTGGTGGCCCTGATCGGATACCTCGTGATCCACGCCATCGGGTCGAACGATCCGCCCGCGATCGTAGCCGGGAACGTCCCCGGGGAGAACTGGTCACGCGACGGAATGACCTACCTGGCGATCGACGTCAAGAACGAAGGCGAGCTGGCGGCGAGCGATGTCCAGGTCCAGGTCCAGCCCGATGGCAACGGGGCCGAGGTCCGGCGCACGACGATCGACTACCTGGCGGGCGGCGAGACGGCCCGCATCTACGTGGCCGTCCCGCAGTCGACCACGGCCGCGGGCGCGGACGGGGCGCGGACGCTGCAAGTCCTGGTGGTGGGGTTCAAGGAGCCCTGAGCGGGCCTGCGACGTGGTCGCGAGCGCGTGGTTTGACACCCGCCAGACGCCTCCTTATATAGTGGCGGCGCCAGACCGGGCACTCCGTTCGTCCCCTGATCATCTCCAGCATCCGGACGGCATGTATCGCGAGATCCTCGTTCCGGTAGACAACTCCGAGCACTCGGCCTGGGCGGTCGATCGGGCGATCGAGATCTGCCGGAGGTCCGGCGGCGGTATCACCGGCAACCACGTCTATGCCGCCCGTCTCCACGACGTCCGCTTCCGCCAGCTCGAGACCGGGCTGCCTGCCCAGTTCCAGACGCCCGACGAGATCAAGCGCCAGCGCAAGATCCACGACAAGCTGATCGAGAAGGGCCTCCAGCTCATCAGCGACTCCTTCCTCGACCAGGTCGAGCGGCGCTGCCACGAGGCCGAAGTCCCGATCACCCGTCAGCTCCTCGAGGGGATCCACTACGAGGAGCTGATCCGTGAGGCCAACCGCGGGGCCGGCCAGCTGCCGTCGCTGATCGGCTTCGACCCGCTGATCGCGGACAAGTACGACGGCGGGGACACCGTCCGCACCGACGTCCGCCTGGGCGAGAACGGGAGGATCGTCGCCGAGGACGGCGACGCCGAAGAGAAGCTCGCCGGCACCAGCGGTCGCGCGTACGACCTGGTGGCGATCGGGGCCCACGGGCTGGGCCGGCAGGCGTTCAGCCAGCTGGGCGGCGTGGTCGGGCGGGCGATCCGGGGGATCGAGAAGGATGTCCTGATCCTCCGCGACGGCCATCCGCTCGAGGGGGGGCGCTATCTCGTGTGCGTCGACGGCTCCGCCTACGGCTACAAGGCGATGCGGGTCGCGCTCGAGATGGCTCGCGAGTTCGGGGCGAAGCTGTTCGCGTGCAGCGCCTTCGACGTGGAGTACCACCACGTCGTCTTCCACAACATCAAGGACGTGCTCTCGGTTCAGGCTTCAAAGGTGTTCAAGTTCGAGGAGCAGGAGGAACTGCACAACAACATCATCGACAAGGGTCTCTTGAAGCTCTGCCAGGCCAACATCAAGCGCGCCGAGGTGATGGCCGGGGAATACCCCGACGTCGAGATCGAGACCCAGATCCTGATCGGGAAGCCGTTCCAGGTCGTCCTGCAGTGGGCCGAGGAGTTGGAGCCGACCCTGCTCGTTTTGGCCCGCCACGGGAGCCATCGCATCGAAGGGACGGATGTCGGCTCCCAGGCCGACAACCTGGTCCGCCTGGCTCCCGCGAACGTCCTGCTGGTGGGAACGACCGAGGTTCATCCCGAGGAGATCCCGTGGATCGAAGAGGACGGGGAGACGGGGCTCGAGTGGGCGCCCGGCGCCGAGGTCCGCATCCTGCGCGTGCCCCCGTTCGCGCTGGGGATCGCCCGCAAGGCCGTCGAGGAGTTCGTCCTCGAGCACTACGGCTCCGGTGACGGCAACGGGCAAGGGAACGGGAACGGATCGCTCCCGATCGTGACCGGCGAGCGGCTCGACGAGGCGATCCGGAAGCTTCTGCCGACCCACATGCAGCTCATCATGGGGATCGGTACCGCCGAGGAGCTGGCGCTGGCCGAGGTGAAGGCCGAGGAAGCGATGCGGAGGACGGTGATCGAAGGACGCGACGCCGACGCCGTCCCGGCCGTTCGGACCGTCGAGGCGGAGTGCCCCTACACAGGGCACGTCCAGACCCGCGAATGGACCGCAAAGGATCCCGTAGTCTGGACCGAGGAGGCCTACGAGCGTCTGCGGCTGGTGCCGCTGATCGCGCGTCCGCTGGCTCGCAACACCGTCGAGCGCTTCGCCCGCGACCACCGCCTCTGGCGTATCACGACCCCGGTGATGGACGAGAACAAGCAGGCCATGATCGAGGCCGACGAGTTCGACATGGACACGATGCTCGTCATGTTCAAGGAGCTGCAATCGAAGCAGATCAAGGCGGCGGCGGAGGGGGTGGACGGCCTGACCCCCGAAATGCGTCGCTTCATCGACGAAGCGAAGGCGGCCGGCATCACGCGCTGTCCGATCCGCGACATCGAGGCGCAGGTGGACAAGTGCCCCGTCGACTTCAAGACCGCGACGCCGGAGGAGGCGCGGGCGGCGATCGAGGGGTTCATGGCTGACGGGCGAGGGGGCGTCGAGACCGGGGAGGAGGACGCCGCCGGGTGACGCTTCCGCACGTCGTCGCGTGGAACCTGACCCGCCGCTGCAACCTGGCGTGCTCTCATTGCTACATCGCCGCCGGATCCTGGCACGCCGCCGCCGACGAGCTGCCCACCGCCGACTGCCGACGGATCGCTGACGAGATCCTGGAGGTCAATCCGCGCCCGCTCGTGATCCTTTCGGGAGGCGAGCCGCTCCTGCGCGACGACCTCGAGGATATCGCCCGCCACCTCGCCACCCGCGGGGCGACGGTGGTGGTCGGTACCAACGGGACCCGCCTCACGTCGAACAGGATCGAGTCGCTGAAGCGGGCGGGGGTGAAGGGCGTGGCGGTGAGCGTAGATTCGCTCGATCCCGCCTACCACGATCGCTTCCGGCATGGCGACGGCGCGCTCGAGGACACGCTGGCGGCGGTGGATCGGCTCCGCTCGCAACAGCTGGACTTCATCGTCCAGACCTCGGTCACGCGGGGCAACCGGGCCGGCATCCCGGAGATCGCGAAGTGGGCGGCTGGCAGAGGCGCCGTCGCCTTCAACGTCTACTTTCTCGTCCAGACCGGGCGCGGCGCCGGGATGCGCGGCCTGACGCCCTCGGAGAACGAAGAGGTTCTGGCCGAGCTCGTCCGGCTGGAGTTGATGTATCGCGGCCGGATGATGGTGCGGTCGAAGTGCATGCCGCAGATCATGCGTCACGTTCACGCGCGCGGTGTGGACTCCCCGCTCGCGGCCTACGCGACCCGCTGTCCGTGCGGCGTCCAGTACTGCCGGATCACCCCCGAGGGAAACGTCACCCCCTGTCCCTACATGCCGCTGGAGGCGGGGGATCTCAGGCGGCAATCCTTTGGCGAAGTCTGGCGGGACTCACCGGTGTTCGCGCGACTGCGCGCGGGCGAGCTCGGCGGCAAGTGCGGCCGCTGCGAGTTCCGCGAGGTGTGCGGCGGCTGCCGCGCGCGGGCCTTCGCCGACACCGGGGACCCCCTGGCCGCCGACCGCTCCTGCGCCTACGAGCCGACCGGCGACCGCGAGGTCGTCCACGCCGCCGGCGTGGCCTACGGCGACGAGCCATGGGAAGGAGAGGGCGCGACCACCCGCTGGACACCCGCGGCGCGGGACCGCTTCGACCGGGTGCCCAGCTTTGTCCGCGGGGTGGTGGTGGCGCGGGTCGAGCGTTTCGCTCGCGAGCGCGGCTACGACGAGATCACCGAGTCGGTGCTCGAGGAGGTGCGACGCGAGATGCCGGTCGACTTCTCCAAGGCGCGCCCCTTTTTCCTCGACCGGAGGGGCCATGATCGCTCGTAGTGTTCTTGTTTTCTGCTGCGTGAAGCGCGCTGATCGTGAGCACCCCACGGCCGGATTCGTCAGATTGGCGAGATCGAGCGGGCATCAGCCAGCGCGCGGCAAAGCCGAAGTCCCGGTACGCGCTCGAAATGACGGATATTCCCGCTGACAAGCTCGAGGTCGTGATGGAGAGCGGTCGCGGCGAGTTGCAGATCGGAGACGGCAAGGGGGGCCTCCACATCGCGCAGCTCGGCACTCAAGCGCCCGTAGACCTGCGCCGCAGCAGCGTCGTACGGGATGACGGTTACGGAAGCGAGGACGCGTTCTTCGATGTTCGTCGAGTGACGTGCGCTCGCTTTTTGCCGATATGCGCCGGCGAAGAGCTCGCCGATCACGACCGCACTGGTGAACTGCCGTTCGCGCGTGATCGTGGCGAGCCATGCGAGAAACGCGGGAAGCGGACGTTTCTTCAAAGGCTCGGAGATTGCGTCCGCATCGAGCAGGTACGCGGGATCCTGTGTCAACGGAAAGCTGAAGCCTCCCACCGGGCGCGTTCACGCTCTTCCGCTACTGCACGAACCAGATCCTCCGAGCCCTCCCAGCCGCCGGCCGTAGCCGGTTCCGTCCTGGTGGCGGCACTGGCACTGCTGATCACCGCGATGCCAGCCTGGGCCCAGGAGGCGGCCGAGGCCATCGCCCCGGCGGCGCGCCAGTACGGCGACTTTCCGCTCATCGGCAGCCGTGCCGCGATCTGGATCGCCGCCGAGGTCCATCTCATGTTCGCCGCCTTCGTCCTGGGCGTGCCCATTTTCGCCGCGGTGGCCGAGGCGATCGGTCTCTTCGGCGGCGACGAGCGCTACGACAGGCTGGCGAAGGAGTTCACGCGTCTTCTCCTGATCGCCTACAGCGCCACGGCGATCTGGGGCGCGGTGCTGCTCTTCTTCCTGACCACGCTCTATCCGAGCTTCTGGACTCATCTGGCCGAGATCTTCGAGGTCTCGATGTGGATCTACGTGGGGCTCTTCTTCCTGGAGAGCTTCACCCTCTACCTGTACTACTACGGTTGGGAGCGGATGAGAGCGGGCGCGGCCAAGTACGCGCACTGGGGGCTGGCGATCCTCCTGAACGTCTGGGGGACCGCGGTCATGTTCATCGCCGACTCGTGGCTCTCGTACATGATGAGCCCTCCGGCCTCGGTCACTCCCGACACCTCGCCCGCGGTCGTTCAGCTCTGGAGCGCGATCAACAACGCGACCTGGATGCCGATCAACATCCACCGGATGATCGCCAACGTGGTCTTCGGCGGCGCGGTGGTGGCCGCCTACGCGGCTTATCGCTTCCTGGCCGCACGCACCGACGAGGAGCGCGCCCACTACGACTGGATGGGCTACGTGGGCAACCTGATCGCGATCGGCGCCCTCATCGTGCTCCCGTTCGCCGGCTACTACCTGGGCCGGGAGATCTACGAGTACAACCAGCAGATGGGCATCACGATGATGGGCGGGTTCATGTCGTGGCTGTGGATCATCCAGGCGGTCCTGATCGGCGTCCTGTTCCTGGCGGGCAACTACTACCTGTGGGTCGGGATGCAGCGCATCCCGGGTGCCGAGCGCTTCCTGCCGTACACGAAGTGGATGCTCCTGGTGCTGATCCTCGGCGTGATCGTCTGGGCCACCCCGCACACGATGATCGCCGATCGGGCCGAGCTGGAGGCCATGGGCGGATCGCACCACCCGTTCCTCGGCGTGCTGGGGGTCATGAGCGCTAAGAACACGGCCGTGAACCTCATGATCCTGACGACCTTTCTGTCGTTCCTTCTCTACCGGCGGGCGAACAAGCGCCCGGTTGTCTCCTGGGTACGGGCCGGGACGCTCGTCCAGGGAGCCCTGTTCGTGATCACCGCCGCGATCGTCGTCTTCTACGGGGTCTACGGCTACTTCGTGACCGCCATCGTGAGGATCGGCTTCAGCGTGTACCAGGTCCTGGCGGTCCTGTTCACGATCGTCGGTGTGACGGCGATCGACGTGTTCATGCTGCGGGGGTCCGAGTCACGAGGGGCGATCCGCTGGGGGAAGATGCCCGAGCGCTCGCAGTACGCGCTCTTCGTCCTGGTGGTCACCTTCACGTGGCTGATGGGGCTGATGGGGTTCGCCCGGAGCGGCATTCGACAGCACTGGCACATCTGGGAGGTCATGCGCGACACGAGCCCGTGGGCGGCGACGCCCGCGCTCGGCTACGCGGCGACCATGATCAGCGTCTGCGTGTTGATCTTCCTGGGTCTGATCGCCTTCATCTTCTGGCTCGGGGGGCTGGTCGAGAAGCCGCAGCTCGCTCCGAAGCCACCTCCGCCGCAGCCGACCGACGAGTCGGCGACCCGCGAGCCGGCCCCGATCACCGTGGGGGCCTCGTGACCTGCCAGGCGGGTCGCGACACCGCGGCCGTGTGCGCGGAGAGGAGAGGCTGAGGCGGGATGTGGGCCACGAACCTCAAGATCCTCGCCGTGACGCTGGGCACGATCGTCTTCTATACGCTCGTCGCCAACGTCATCCCGCAGGTGGAGTCGGAGGTGCCCGAGGAGCTCTCGTTCACCGGCGAGGTGAGCGCGGCCGAGCTCGTGGCCGCGGGCGAAGAGCTGTACGAGGGAGCCGGTGGCTGCACGGCTTGCCACGGCCTCGCGACGCGGGCGCCCAACCTGCTCTCCAGCCAGGGGGGCGAGGGTCCGATCGGCGCCCGCTGCGGGGCGCGCGTCGAGGGCGAGGATTGCAAGACGTACCTCCACCGCTCGATGGTCGATCCCGGCGCTTACGTCGTATCGGGATTCCAGCCGATCATGCCCGACATGTCGCGGACACTCTCGCCGAACCAGATCTGGGCCCTGGTCGCGTACCTGGAGAGCCAGGGCGGACAAGTCGACGTGACGGGCGCCGATCTAGAGGCCGAGTCGGCCGGCGGGGAGGGGGCCGCTTCCGCCCCGGGGGCCGCGACCACGGCCACCGATCCGCAGGTGCTGCTCGACGAGATGCAGTGTCTGATCTGCCACCAGCTGGGAAGCCAGGGAGTGGCCGTCGGACCACCCTTCGACGGGATCGGTGCCCGGCGCGACCCGGCCTACATCCGACGCTCGATTCTCGACCCGGGGGCGGAGGTCGCATCCGACTACGAGCAGTTCGCCGGGGTCATGCCGACCAACTTCGGGGAGCGGCTCAGCGCCGCCCAGCTCGAGGCGATCGTGGACTTCCTCTCGAGCCAGCGGTGAGGTGGGCGTGCGCGGATATCTGAGACATCCCTTCTGGCAGGCCGTCCTCGTGCTCGGCGTGGCCTGGCTGCTGGTCCGCTTCGGGATCCCCCACCTGCCGCCGCTCTTGGGGATCGACAGCGCGCCCGTGCCGGGATCGGTCGCGCTCCAGTACATGCTCACCGTCCTGGCCGGGGTCCTGATCTGGGTCAGCGACAGCGAGGAGCGCTGGGATCGCTTCAAGCAGCCCATCCGCTCCACCATGGTCGACGAGGACCGCCGCTGGCTCCGGCTCGGGCTTCTCGTTGCGATCCCGCTGCTCGTCGGCTGGCTGACTTTCCAGCAGGTCCGCCAGACGGTCGCGGCGCCCCCGAGCCTGAGGTCGATCCACCCCGCACCACCGTCCTCGATCACCTTCCGGGGGGAGACCATGACCCTGGCCGGGCTCGAGAACCCGCTGCGCGCGGACGGATCGATCACCGAGGACTACGAGGAGGGCCTGCGCGTCTACTATCAGAACTGCGTGGCCTGCCACGGCGACGCGCTATCGGGCAACGGCCACTACGCCCACGGCTTCGCGCCGACCCCCCTCGCTTTTACCGGGACCGGTACGATCGCCCAGCTCACCGAGAGCTTCGTCTTCTGGAGGATCGCCAAGGGGGGTCCGGGCCTGCCACCCGAGGGAACCCCCTGGAACTCGGCGATGCCGGCGTGGGAGGACATCCTCACCGCGGACGAGATCTGGTCGGTGATCGTGTTTCTGTACCTGCAGACGGGCAACACCCCGCGCACCTGGGAGACGGCCGGCGAGACCGCGGGAGAGGACCCCTCGTGAGGTGGTGCGGGATCGTGGTGGTGGTCGTCGCGGGGGGCGTCGCCTCCTCCGCCTTCGGCCAGGAGGCCCATCCCGGTCAGGCCACCTACGATCGGTGGTGCGCCGGCTGCCATGGCGCGGAAGGAAGGGGGGAAGGACCCGCGGCGACCACGATGCTACCCCGCCCGCGCGACTTCACGACCGCCCTGTACCAGATCCGGACCACGCCGAGCGGCGCGCTACCCACCGACGCCGACATCCTGCGGGTGATCGACGAGGGGATGCCGGGGACCGCCATGCCCGGATGGCGGGACCAGCTGAGCCAGGAGCGGCGGGAGTCGCTGGTCGACTACCTGAAGACCTTCAGCGCCTTCTTCGAGGACGGGGAGGCGCCGGAGCCGATCGCGATCGGCAGTCCGCCGGGTGGTGGCGAGCAAGCCATCGCCGAGGGGCGCGAGATCTATCAGAAGATCGAGTGCTGGAAGTGCCACGGGCAGGCGGGGCGCGGGGACGGCCAGTCCGCGCCGACCCTGGAGGACGACGCGGGGCTGCCAATCCGAGCAGTCGACCTCACGGAGGGGTGGAACTTCAACGGCGGAAGCTCCGTCGAGGCGATCTACACGCGCCTGAGGACGGGGCTCGACGGGACCCCCATGCCCTCGTTCTCGGATCTCATCGACGCCGAGGTCGTGACCGAAGAGCAGCTGTGGCGGGTCGCGCACTATGTGAAGAGCCTCTCGCCGGAGACCCCGCAAGTGCGAGAGGTCGTGCGCGTGGCCCTGACCGAGGAGGAGCTTCCCACGATGCCCGACGACGAGCGCTGGGCGGAGGTCGAGCGGTTTTACCTGCCGCTCGTCGGCCAGGTCATCGAGGAGCCGCGCTGGTTCGCGCCCAGCGTCGATGGGGTCTGGGTGCAGGCTCTGCACGACGGGACCGAGCTGGCCGTCCTCGTCACGTGGCACGATCCCTCGCAGAGCCCGGATCCCGACTGGCAGGAATGGAAGGCGAAGATCGAGGCGGCCATGTCCCCGCCCGACGACACGGCTGCGGCCGTGACCCCGGCCGACACGGCTGCGGCCATGCCCCCGGCCGACACTACCGCGGCCGTGACCCCTGCGCCACAGGGCGGACAGCTGCAGCTCGGAGACCCCAGCGACTCGCTGGTCCTCCAGTTCCCGCCCACGATCCCGGAGGGGATGGAGCGGCCCTACTTCCTGATGGGAAGCGCCAGCGACCCCGTCTACCTGTGGGTGTGGAGCAGCGGGCGGGAAGGCGCCCGCGAGGCGGTCGCCCGCGGGCTGGCCGAGCTGCAGCCGCTCCCCGGGGAGCCGATCCTGACCGCAGAGGCCAAGTTCACAGAGGGTGCGTGGCGGCTCCTGATCCGGCGTCCGCTCCGTGGCGAGGAGGTCGAGGGGCGTCTCCAGTTCGAGACGGGTCGGGCCATCCCCATGGCGGTGTTCGCCTGGGACGGCTCGAACTCCGAGGCGGGACATCAGGGCTCGATCAGCACCTGGTATTTCCTTTATCTCGACCGCCCCACGGGCGGCGGGGTCTACGTCTGGCCGGTCCTGGCGACCCTGCTCACCGTGGGCCTGGGGCTCATCCTGGTGAACCGCGCCCAGCGCCGGACCAGGGATGCGACGGATTCGCGGAGGGATTAACGTCAACACGAGATCGGACACCGAACCCAGGAGGAGAAATCACATGGATCATCTCATGAAGCGGTTCCTAGCCGTGGTCCTGGCGACCGTGCTGTTCGCCGGCTGCGGCGGTGGCGGAGAAGAGGCGGGCGGCGAGGCGGCCGGCGACGAGGCCGGAGCCGGCGAGGCGGCCGGCCCCGTGGTGAGCCCCGACAGCGCGGCGACGATCACCGGTGTGGTGAACTTCGAGGGCACCTCGCCGGCGCCGGAGCCGATCGACATGAGCGAGGAGCCCACCTGCGCCGAGAAGTACACCGAGCCGCCGGCGAAACAGGCCGCGGTCGTCAGCGAGGGGCACCTCGCGAACGTCTACGTGCACGTCACGGAGGGGCTCCCGGATCTCGACTTTCCGACGCCGTCGGAGGGCGTGACGCTGGATCAGGACGGATGCCTCTACCATCCGCACGTGATGGCGATCCAGGTCGGCCAGCCGCTGATCATCAAGAACTCGGACGGCATCCTGCACAACATCAACACCCAGCCCACCCAGAACCGGGGCTTCAACATCAGCCAGCCGGTCGAGATGGAGACCGAACGCGAGTTCTCCACCGCGGAGGTCATGATCCCGGTGAAGTGCGACGTCCACGGCTGGATGGAGGCGTACATCGGCGTGCAGGACCACCCCTACGCCGCGGTGACCGGGAGCGACGGATCGTTCTCGCTCGCGAACCTCCCGCCGGGGGACTACGTGGTCGAGGCCTGGCACGAGCTCTACGGAACCCAGACCCAGAACGTGACGGTCGGACCGCAGGAATCGACCGAGATCAGCTTCACCTTCAGCTCCGAAATGGCCGGCCGGCCGGTTCCGCTCGGCGAGCCGCTCGTGCTGCACGCGGGGCACGGGGGCGGTCACTAGACCGGGCGTCGTGAGCGGCGGTGGGACGCCATGAACTGGGACTGGATGCTGCCGGAGCCGGTCTCGAGCTTGGGGGCCGAGATCGACTCCATCTACTACCTCATCTTGATCATCACCGGGGTCATCTTCGTGCTGGTGGAGGTGGCCCTGGTGGTGTTCCTCGTCCGCTACCGCCGCCGCGACGGACGGCGCGCCGAGTACTCGCACGGCAACAAGACCGCCGAGGTCGTCTGGACGGTGATCCCCTTCGTAATCGTCCTCTACATCGCCTACGCGAGCAACGAGGTGTGGCTGAGGGCGAAGGAGGCCGATCGGACGGGCAGCGCGCCGGCCGATGCCGTGCCGATGCGGGTCACGGCCAAGCAGTTCGAATGGAACGTGACCTATCCGGGTCCCGACGGTCGGCTGGACACCGCGGACGACTTCACCGATCGCAATCATCTCGACCTCCCCGTCAACCGCGCGGTCCGCATCGAGCTCATCAGCGAGGACGTGATCCACTCGTTCTTTCTGCCCGACTTCCGGGTCAAGCAGGACGCAGTGCCGGGAATGGTGATCCCGGTCTGGTTCGAAGCCACCAAGGCTGGAGAATACGACTGGGCATGCGCCGAGCTGTGCGGGCTCGGCCACTACCGGATGCGCGGCTCGGTCACCGTCCACGAGGCCGGCGGCTTCGAGCGGTGGCAGGCCGAGGAGGCGGCCGGAGCGGCGGCCAAGGCGTCGCCGGCCGACACCGCGTCCGCTGAGCAGCCGCCAACCAGCGAATCGGAGGACAGCGCATGAGCACCACCCTGCTCGTCGCGCCCAACGTATCCGCTCAGCACTGGGTCGATCCGAGCCATCCGGACGACCGGCCGTTCATGCGGAAGTACATCTTCTCCACCGACCACAAGGTGATCGGCTGCCAGTTCATGTTTCTGAGCCTGTTCTTCCTGCTGGTCGGCGGGGCGCTGGCGATGATGATGCGTTGGCAGCTCGGCTACCCGGGCCAGCCGATGCCCGGGGGCGGCGTCCTGCCGGAGACGATGGCGCCGGGCGGGATCCTGTTGCCGGAGTTCTACAACGCGCTGGTCACCATGCACGGCACGTTCATGATCTTCTTCGCCATCATGCCGCTGCTGGTCGGGATGTTCGGCAACTGGCTCATCCCGCTGCACGTAGGCGCCAGCGACATGGCGTTCCCGCGCCTGAACATGATGTCGTTCTGGATCACCGTGCCGGCGGGCCTCATCATGGTGGGGAGCTTCTTCGTGGCGGGTGGCGCCTCGGGCTCGGGGTGGACGGGCTACGCGCCTCTCTCCGCGGTGCCCGAGTACAGCGGCGTCTACATGGGCCAGAAGATGTGGTGCGTCAGCCTGGTCATCCTCGGCTTCGGCTCGCTCATGGGAGCCGTCAACTACATCACCACGATCGTCAACATGCGTGCTCCGGGGATGTCGTGGTTCCGCCTCCCGCTGCCGATCTGGGCCCTGTTCATCACCTCGATCCTGGTGCTGCTGGCGATGCCTGTGCTGGCCGGTGCCCTGATCATGCTGCTGTTCGACCAGACGATCGGGACGGGCTTCTTCCTGCCGGAGGTGGGGGGACAGCCGCTGATGTGGCAGCACCTGTTCTGGTACTTCGGTCACCCCGAGGTCTACATCCTCATCCTCCCGGCGATGGGGATCGCCTCCGAGGTCATCGCCAACGGCAGCCGCAAGCCGATCTTCGGCTATCCAGCCATGGTCGGAGCGATCGTGGCGATCGCGTTCCTTGGCTGGCTCGTCTGGGGGCACCACATGTTCCAGAGCGGCATGAACCCGCTCCTGGGGTCCAGCTTCATGGTCTCGACGATGGTCATCGCGGTCCCGAGCGCGATCAAGGTGTTCAACTGGCTGGGGACGATGTGGCGCGGAAACATCCACTTCCACGTCCCGATGCTGAACGCGGTCGCGTTCGTGGCGATGTTCGTGATCGGCGGGCTGTCGGGCGTGTTCATGGCCTCGACCCCGGTCGACATCTACATCCACGACACCTACTTCATCGTGGCTCACCTCCACTACGTGCTGTTCGGCGGGAGCCTGTTCGCGATCTTCGCCGGGATCTACTACTGGTTCCCGAAGTTCTACGGGCGGATGCTGAGCCCGACGCTCGGGAAGATCCACTTCGGCTTGACCTTCGTGTTCTACAACCTGGTCTTCTTCCCGATGCACAACCTCGGGCTCGCCGGGCACATGCGGCGCATCTACGATCCCAACCAGTACGCGTTCCTGGAGCCGCTGCAGCCGGTGAACACCTTCATCACCGTGAGCGCCTTCCTGCTGGGCGCGGCCCAGATCGTCTTCATCTTCAACATCGTCTGGTCGCTCTGGCGCGGGCAGCGAGCCCCGGCCAATCCGTGGGGAGCCAACTCGCTCGAGTGGTCCCTCCCCTCGCCACCGTCGCACGGCAACTTCACCTCGATGCCGCACGTCTACCGCGGCCCCTACGAGTACAGCGTTCCCGGCCACGAGCGTGACTACTGGCCCCAGTGGGAGCCTCCCGAGGGACGCCCGGATCACTCGCCGGACGGCGTCCTGATCGGCGACGAGAAGCCGGCCACCCAGGAGCCGAACCGATGAGCGCGCACGCCGCGAGCCCCGCCACGATCGCCCGGCCGATGCCGGGCATGAAGGTCTACAACCAGAAGCTCGGGATGTGGGTCTTCCTCCTCAGCGAGGTGATGTTCTTCTCGGGGCTGATCGGCGCCTACATCATCCTGCGCTTCGCCAATCCGGAGCAGTGGGCCGAGCCGGGGGTGGTGCTGGCCGTCCCGCTCACCGCGTTCAACACGTTCATGCTGATCTGCAGCAGCGTGACGATGGTGAAGGCCTTCGCGGCCATCGAGCACGGCGACCAGGCCGGGCTCAAGAAGTGGCTCGTCGCGACCATCCTTCTCGGTGCGGCGTTCGTCGGAATCCAGGTCTACGAGTACATCCAGCTCGCCGGACACGGTTTCGTCCCCATGCGCGACGCCTACGCCGCCGAGGGCGGGCCGCTCTATGGAGCCACCTTCTACACGATGACCGGGTTCCACGGGGCCCACGTCTCGATCGGCGTCCTGTGCATGATCTTCACCGCCGTCAAGGCCTTCCGCGGCCGGTACTCGGAGATGGACTACGGGGGGGTGGAGATCATGGGGCTGTACTGGCATTTCGTGGATCTGGTGTGGATCATCCTCTTCACCATCGTCTATCTGATATGAGGCCGCCGAGAGGGAGGGGCTGAATGGCGGAAGAGCACGATCACGGCACACTGGCGGCGTCGGCGGCGACCGAGGAGCGGGTCGCCCACGCGACCCCCAACTACTACCTGATCTGGCTGTACCTGCTGATCCTCACGGTGGCCGAGGTCATGGTGGCCTTCGTCTCCCACCTGCCCGAGACGTGGCTGATCTTGATCCTCCTGGCGCTCGCGCTCTGGAAGGCGGCGCTGGTGGCGATGTACTACATGCACCTCAAGTTCGAGCCACCGCGTCTGGTGATGCTCGTCCTGTCGGCCATTCCGCTGGCGATCCTGCTGTCGCTCACGGTGGTCACGATGGAGGGCTGGTGAACCACGGCCTGATGGAAGGCATGCTGTGGGCGGGGCTGCTGCTGGTCGCCGTGCCGCTGGCCATCGGACTGGGCGTGCTGATTCTCCTCCTGCGTCGTCGGAATCGCGAAGACGGCGGCGACCTGCCGGTCGCCTAGACCGGCGGGATCCCTTGGCCGGGCGCTCCTCCCTCATCGGATTCCACCGCGTCCTGATCACTGCCGGGATCTTGTTCTGCGGGGGTTTCGCGGTCTACACGTGGATGGACGGCCACGCGGTGCTGGCGACGGTCTTCGGCGTTCTGGCGCTCGCCCTCCTGGTCTATCTCTGTAACCTCTCCCGGGTGCTGGGCTACCGGGACGAGTGAGGTCCCGCCAAACATCACAACATCTCTGCATCTGGACATCTCGAGGGATAGTCGTATCTTGGGCTCATGAGAACCACCCTCAGAATTGACGACGATGTTCTGTCGGCGGCGCGGAGCCTGGCACGGGCCAGAGGAGCGACCATTGGTGAAGTCATCTCCGATCTGGCGCGCCGTGCGCTTCAGCCCAAGATCCCTGACGCTAGGGAGATGGGCTTTCCTGTGTTTCAGGTGTCTCCCAAAGCTCCTCCCATCACCCTGGAGATGGTCAAGCGGGCGCTCGAAGACGAGTGAGAGTCGGTCTCCCGGACCTGAACGTCCTGATCGCTCTCGCCTGGCCGAATCACGTCCACCATCAGGCGGCGCTGTCGTGGTTCGAGAGGAACAAAGGTGGGGAATGGGCGACAACGCCATTCACACAGACGGGGTTCGTCCGTCTCTCCTCGAACGAGCTCCTCGTGGGGGAGGCCAAGTCTCCGGGCGAAGCGATGATCCTGCTCGGACGGATCGTCGCGCTTCCGGGTCACGTCTTCTGGACGGATGACATCTCGATCGTGGAAACGTCCTTCCTCCAGCGGGAGAAAGTCCACGGATACCGACAGGTCACGGACGCACACCTGCTCGCGCTCGCTTTGAGGCATGGTGGCCGATTGATCACTATGGATCGAGGCGTGCGCTCGCTCGTCCCCGACGGACACGAGGAGCGGGAGGTGGTCTGTGTACTGCAGGAGGCGGCTAGTGTGGTGTCGCCGAAGTCTCCTGGCATTTGATAGCCGCTGCATCCCCGTCGGCTGCGTTGCTCCTCGTGCGGCATAGCGCTGCTATCACCCATGCTCCGCATGGGTACCCGCCTCGTCGCGCCTTGCCGACGGCGTGCATCGACTATCTCGATGCGCAGGAGACTTCGGCGACACCACACTGAAACCCCACCCAGAAAGCTCCGCCTACGCCTCGTCCCAGATCCGGTTGAAGTGAACCAGCATTCGCGGGTGCCGGTACCACAGCCAGGCGGCCATGGCGGCGGCGGCGAGCAGGTTCGCGATGGCGACGCCCCAGAAGGCAATCTCGCCGAGGAGCGGCTGGCCGACGGCCAGCATGAAGATGTGGAAGCCGGTCTCGAAGAAGACGAACAGGAACAGCAGCGCGATGCCCAGCGGAGGGACGCGCTCCATCTCGGTCACCAGGAAAGAGGCCACGACGCCCACCACGATGAATGCCACGTGGTGGATGATCGTGTAGGCGGCGACCATGCCTGGATCGATCGCCTCGTGGGCGATGGCCGCGCCGGCGCCCTTGAAGAGGAGCGTTCCCAGGAGCGAAGGCGTGTAGAGGGGCTCGTGCTGGATGGCGTCGAGGAACAGGAACCAGGCGGCCACGACACCCGCCCCGACGATTCCGGTGATGAAGCCCTCGAGCAGGATGGTCGGAACCGACATCGGCGGTGCGACCGCGCGGGCTTTCTTGGTTGCGTCGTTCATGGCGCCTCCGGCGTGGGGGGATCGGGAAGGGCGCTGCCCCTCATGATGCACAGACCTGCGCCCCCCGAGCAAGACCCGGCCGGAGGGATCGGTCAGTAGATCGTCCCGCGGCCGATCGCTCCGAACAGGAACATCATCGCGATGACGATCGCGGCCGCCACCACCAGTCCCCCGGAAAGCACCAGCGTCAGGACCGGGGAGTCATACCTCAGGTGCATGAAGAACATCGCGACGAGGACGAACTTCGCCGCCGACAGGACCAGCAGGACCGGAACGATGACCCCCCGCACGGCTGGGACGTAGAAGACCGCGACCTCGAGGACGGTGATGATCCCCAGGATCAGGGCGATGATCCAGTAGGTGCTCCGGCTGGCGTGACCGCCCTCGGGCGCCGCTTCGCGGGCCGGATTCTCAGCCATCCACCCCTCTCCTCACTGGATCAGGTAGATCACGGTGAAAATGACGATCCATACGACGTCCACGAAATGCCAGTAGAGACCGGCCACCTCGACGTCCAGGCTCCGTTCGGGCCCCAGCCTGCCCAGGAACTGCAGCACGAGGAGGGTCGTCATCCAGATCACGCCCACCGTCACGTGCGCGCCGTGGAACCCGGTCAGCACGAAGAAGGTGGCCCCGAACAGGTTCTGCTGCAGGGTCAGGCCCTCGTGATAGAAGTGGCTGAACTCGTACACCTGACCCGCCAGGAACAGACCCCCCAGACCGATCACCGCCGCCGTCCATGCCTTGGCGGCCGTACGCTCGTCCCGCTGCACGGCATCCAGGAATAGCACCATGGCCAGGCTCGACATGAGCAGCACGAAGGTGGACACCGAGGTGAGCGGGATGTTCAGAATCTCGGCGGGGGTGGGGCCGGTCACGCTGCGCCCCTCGTACGCGAGGTAGGTCGCGATCAGCGAGCCGAAGAACATGCACTCCGACCCGATGAAGATCCACATCGCGAGCTTGCGATGGGGGATGCCGAAGTTGGTGGCGTGGGCGTCGGCGGTCATCTCAGCCGCCTCTTGGCTCGAAGACCGGGTGGCCGGGTCGTTCGAGCGGCTGCAGCGCCCACGAGAAGACGCCGACCACCAGGATCGCCACCCCCAGCAGCACGGCCCACAGACCCACCAGGGCACCGCCGGCCGTTAACCCGAGCCCCAGTGCGGCCACCAGCGGCCAGAAGCTCGGGGAAGGCAGGTCGATGCGGTGGGATGGCGCGTCGGGCTGGGGGGGCGTTCCCTCCTCCTTCACGTGGGTCGAGATGTCGCGCGTCGGCCCGTACTTGTGGAGCCAGAGAGGCCGGGCGCTGTTGACGACCGGAATCTCGGCGAAGTTGTACTCGGGCGGAGGCGAGCTGATCGTCCACTCGAGCGTCGCCGCGTCCCAGGGATCGGCGGGGGCGACCTCGCCGGCCCGGATGCTCCGAACGGCATTCACGAAGAAGATCAGCACGCTGACCGCGATCACGAAGGCGCCGACGGTCTCGAGCTGGTTCAGCGTCTCCCATCCCGAATCGGCCGGGTAGGTGTAGATCCGCCGCGGCATCCCGTCCAGACCCAGCAGGTGCATGGGGAAGAAGGTGAGGTTCATGCCGATGAACATGAGCCAGAAGCTGAGCTTCCCGAGCCCTTCGCTCAGCATCCGACCGGTAACCTTGGGCCACCAGTAGTGGATGCCCGCGAAGAGACCGAACACCGTCCCACCGAAGAACACGTAGTGGATGTGGGCGACGACGAAGTACGAGTCGTGCTGCTGGATATCGACGGGAGGGGAGCCGTGCATGATCCCCGAGAGGCCGCCGATGATGAACAGCGCCACCATGCCGACCGCGAACAGCAACGGCGTCTTGAAGTCGATGCGTCCGCCCCACAGGGTGCCGATCCAGTTGAAGATCTTGACCCCGGTCGGGATGGCGATGAGGTAGGTCGCGATCGAGAAGGCCGAGTCGGCGATCGGCCCCATCCCCGTGGTGAACATGTGATGGCTCCACACGGCGAACCCCAGGAAGCCGATCGCGATCCCCGAGAAGATCACGAACGGACGCCCGAAGAGCGGCTTGCGGGCGAAGCTCGGCAGCACGTCGGAGACGATTCCGAAGGAGGGCAGGATCAGGATGTAGACCTCGGGGTGGCCGAAGATCCAGAAGAGGTGCTGCCAGAGGATCGGCGTCCCGCCGGCGGACGGGATGTAGAAGTGAGTCCCGAAGAAGCGATCGAACATCAGGAAGATCAGGCCCACCGTGATGGCAGGGAAGGCGAGCAGGATCAGGATGTTCGTGACGAACGACATCCAGGTGAACAGGGGCATCCGCATGATCGACATGCCCGGAGCGCGCATGTTCAGGATCGTGGTGGTGAAGTTCACCGCCGAGGCGATGGAGGCGAGCCCCAGGACCTGGAGCGACAGCAGCCAGAAATCGATTCCCATGCCAGGGCTGTACTGGCTGGACGTCAGGTTGGCGTACCCGAACCATCCGGCGTCCGGCGCTTGCCCGAAGAGGAAGGACGCGTTCAGCAACAGGCCGCCGAACAGGAACGTCCAGTACGAGAAGGCGTTCAGGCGCGGGAAGGCGACGTCCCTGGCGCCGATCTGGAGCGGGATGACGAAGTTGAACATCGCCGCCGCCAGCGGCATCAGCACCAGGAAGATCATGGTCGTCCCGTGCATCGTGAAGAGCTGGTTGAACGTGTCGGCGCCGACCAGCGTGCTCTCGGCCTGGGCGAGCTGGATCCGGATGACGAGCGCTTCGATTCCGCCGACGACAAAGTAGAACAGTGCGGTCAGCCCGTAGAGGACGCCAATCCGCTTGTGGTCCACGGTCGTGAGCCACGAACCGAGTCCGCCCGCGTAGATCGAACCGTGCTCGACGGTGGCCGTCGTCGTGCTCACCGTAGGCCCTTCAGCATCCGGACCAGGGTCGCCACCCGGTCCTCGCTCAGGTTCAGATCGGGCATGAGCGCGCCCGGTTTCATGCTGTCGGGGTTCCGCAGCCACCCCGCCAGCCATTCGGACTCGTTGGGGAACAGCCCCGCGGCGATCGTGGTGCGGCTGCCGACGTGCGTGAGGTCGGGGCCGATGCGGCCCTGCGCCGCCGTACCGTCGATGGCGTGGCAGGCGGCGCAACCGGAGACCAGGAACGTCTGGTAGCCCGCCGAGTCGGGTCGCGCCGGCTGTCTCTGAAGCCGGGCCCAATCCTCGAATGCCGGGGGCTCGTCGACGAACAGCTTCATCCGCATGTTGGCATGCGAGGTCCCGCAGAACTCGGCGCACTGGCCATCATAAACGCCGACCGAGTCGGCCGTGAAGACGATCGTGTTCTCGGTCCCGGGGTTGAGATCGCGCTTACCGCCGAGCCTGGGGACCCAGAAGGAATGGATCACGTCCTCCGAGGTGAGCGTCAGTTCGACCGTCCTGCCCAGCGGGACGTGGAGCTCGTTGGCGGTGGAGAAGCCGAGGTCGGGGTAGTCGAACTCCCACCACCACTGGTGGCCGATGACGGTGACCTGGAGCGGCTGCGACTCGGGCGGAGGCGGGGCCTGCTGGCGGAACACCGTGCGGATCGTCGGGATGGCAATGGCCAGGAGGATCAGGGCCGGCGCCAGGGTCCAACCGATCTCGAGCCAGGTGTGGCCGTGGACCTGTTCCGGCATCTCGGGATCCTCCCCCCGCCGTCGGTAGCGCCAGAGGGCGAATACGAGGAGCAGCTCGACCACCACGAAGATCCCCAGCGTCCACCAGAACACGCTGGTGTAGATTTCGAGTGAGGCTTGCCCGAAGTCCGAGATCGGTCGAAGCGTGGTGTCGAAGCCACAGCCGGCGAGCCCTGACAGTGCCAGGGCCAGCGGCACAATGGGGTTCGGTCGACGTCTCATTCCCCCGGGACGTACGGACCCCGTGCGGCGGGAGCCGGTACGTGTAGCAGAAACGAATGGTGTGGTGGAAGAAGCGCACCAACACTATCGGGTCGCGTGAGGGGCGTCAAGTCCGGGAACATCCCGTTTGGAGGGGGGTTTCAGATGAGGACTTTGACCGCGGCCGGTGTGCGCGGATAAACTCTTGGGGATATCGCCTTTCGACCCGGAAACGAAACAGGAGAAAGATCGGATGTTGCTGCGTGGTGTCCTGACTGTCGCCCTGGCGCTGGGAGCCCTGCTGGGCTCGGCGCTCTCGCAACCCGGGCTGCTCGCTCAAGAGAGCCAGGGAAGCGACCAGTTCGTCGTGGCCGTCCTGCCCTTCGCCGCCCCCGACGACGGCGAGGCCACGGATCTCCAGGAGGAGATCATCGCGGGCATGAACGATCTCGGCCCCTACACCATGGTCGAGGCCGAACGGATCAACGACGCAGTGGAAGATGCCGGTCTGTCTCCAGGCGGCTCGATCCCCGACACCAAGGGGCTGGAGATCGGCCGCGACCTGCAAGCCAAGATCATCGCCCGCGGCACACTGGAGGACCGGGGCGGCACGTGGGTGGCCACACCGACCTTCGTCGACGTGGCGACACGCAACACCCAACACCTCCCCTCCGTCGAGGCGGGCGACATCGACGATCTGGCCGCCAAGGTCGTCGAGGCTTTCAACTCCCGCAACCAGGCCGACAAGCACATCATCTTCGGCCGGGACTACGTGCGCGGGGAGCAGTACGAGCGCGCGATCACGAACTTCCAGAAGGCGCTCGAGTACGATCCCGACCTCGCGGCGGCCTACTACTACATCGGCGATACGTACCTGAAGATGGACCGGCTGGACCCGGCCCTCCAGGCGCTGCAGAAGGCGGTCGAGCTGGACCCCGCCTACATCAGCGCGTATCACTCGATCGGGACCGCGTATCTCGAGAAGGGAGACTCCGCGCAGGCCCGCGACTTCTTCGAGGCGCTGGTCCAGCAGAAGCCCGACGACTGTCAGATCCAGGTCGCCTACGGCTATGTCATGGCCAACCAGCTGGGGGAGGTCGAGAAGGGGCTGCAGGCGTTCGAGAAGGCCAAGTCACTGTGCCCGAACGAGCCCGCCCCGTATCAGTACCTGGCCTATGCGCTTCCGCAGGACCGCACTTCCGAGAAGATCGACAACCTCAAGAAGTACCTCGAGCTGACCCAGGGCGGCGAGACCGATCTCGAAGCGCTCCAGTACCTGTTCGGCCTGTACTTCACCGAGGAGCGCTACCAGGAGGCGCAGACGACCATCGACCAGACGCTGGCCGCCGACCCGACGGACGCGAACCTGCAGCTCTACGCGGGCGTGGTCGAAAGCAAGCTCGGCAACCAGCAGGCCGCGATCGACCACTACACCCAGGCGCTGGAGATCAATCCCGATCTCGAGCGGGCCTATCTCTTCCGAGCCATGGCGTACCAGGAGACGGGGAATACCACGGCCATGGCCCGGGACCTGGAGCGGGCGGGGCGCGGCCAGTCGAGCGAGATCCTGGCCAACATCTTCCTGCGTGAAGCCGCCCAGAGCCTCAAGGCGGGCCGGGTCGGATCGGCCCTGGAGGCTCTCAGCAACGCGGCCAACCTGGGCGGGAACTCGTGCGCGATCGCCTACTACCGCGGAGACGCGTACTACCAGCTGGGGAAGGCCAACCAGGGCGAGGAGAAGTCGATCGCCCAGAACGAAAAGGCGCGAGGCCAGTTCCAGCAGGCGATCAACCACCTGCAGAACGCGTGCGGCGATTACAGCTCGTACGGCCAGGGGTTGATCAGCAACGCGAACCAGTACATCACCCGCGTGGACCTCATCATCAAGAAGCTAAGCCAGGGCTGAAAACGGCCCCGCCCACCGCTATGCCAGGGATGCGGGCCGCTTTCGTGAGGGAGCGGCCCGTCTTCGTTGACACCCCCTCCGGGGGTCGGTAAGTTCACCACTCCTGCTTCCCTCATCGGCTTTCCGCTTCTCGAGGATGGCGCGGGGCGGTAGTTCAGTTTGGCTAGAACGCCGGCCTGTCACGTCGGAGGTCGCGGGTTCGAATCCCGTCCGCCCCGCCACGTTCCCATGTTTCCGTGCCTGAACCGCTTGTGAGACCGGATGTGATCGCCGTTGTCGGCGTGAGCCACTGGAACGCGCCCCTGGCCGAGCGCGAGCGCTTCGCGTTCGGTCGGGAGGCCGCACGACGGCTGCTGCGCGCCGGCGAGGGCGAGCGGTTTCTGCTGGTCACCTGCAACCGCACCGAGCTGTACGGACTCGACCGGCCGGAGATCCTCGAGCGCGAGCTGCTGGCCGCGGCCGAGGTCGACGGCGGCCCGCTGCATCATCGGTGCGGGGAGGAGACCGTAAGCCATCTCTTCGCCGTGGCCAGCGGGCTCGATTCGATGGTCCTCGGCGAGTACCAGATCCTCGGGCAGGTGAAGCGGGCGCTCAAGCAGGCACGGGAGGAGGAAGCGCTGGGCCCGGTACTGGACGAGCTCGCCCGGCGCGCCGTGCAGGTGGGCCGCCGCGTGCGGCGCGACACCGAGCTCGGGCGCAACCTGCCGTCGATACCCAAGGTGGCCGTGGGAGTGGCGCGACTGGTCCTGGGAGAGCTCGACGGCAGACGCGTCCTCGTCATCGGGACCGGCAAGCTGGGGGACATCACGACTCGGACCCTTCGCCGGACGGCAAACCTCGAGCTGGTCATCATCAACCGTCGGATGGAGCGGGCGCTCGAGCTGGCCGCCGCGGTGGGCGGTCGCGCGGAGCCGTTCGAGGAGCTCGACCGCTTGCTGCAGGAGGCCGACCTCGTGATCGCCTGCACGGCCGCCCCGACGCCCGTCCTGACGCGCGAGCGCGTGACCCGGGTGATGTCCGCGCGCCGGGACCGCCGACTGGCCATCCTGGACATCGCGGTGCCGCGCGACATCGATCCGACCGTGCGGGATCTTCCCGGCGTGAGGCTGTACGACCTGGACGATCTGCGGGAATGGAGCTCGGTGTCGGTCGATCCCGGCACCCTCGACGCCGCGCGTGCGATCGTCGAGGCCGAGTCGCGCGTCTTCTTGAGCTGGCTGGCCGGCCGCTTGGCGGTGCCGACGATCCGGGAGCTGCAGGCGCGTGCCGACCGGATCCTGGACGCCGAGCTCGACCGGATCCCGATGGGCGAGCGCGAGACGGCCCGCCTGCTCGGCCACCGGCTCCTCAAGAAGCTCCTGCATCATCCGGTGAGCCGCCTGCGGGACCGCGCGGCCACCGAAGGGGAAGGCTACGTCGAGATGGCGCGCGATCTCTTCGCGCTGGACGGCGACCCGGACGACCGGCGCGGCAACGGCAGACGGGAGGATGCATGACCCGGTCCGGGGCGCTGCGTCTGGGGACCCGGGCCAGCGCGCTGGCCCGCGCCCAGGCGCGCCTGGCGGCCGACCGTCTCCGGGCCGAGGGCCGGGAGGTGGAGCTGGTCGAGATCCGGACGGGTGGGGACCGGCCGCAACGCGATCGGTCGCTGCCGCTCGCCCGCGGCGCGTTCGTCAAGGAGCTGGAGGCCGCCCTGCTGGACCGGCGGATCGATCTCGCTGTCCACAGCGCCAAGGATCTTCCCACCGAGGAGACGCCCGGTCTCGTCCTGGCGGCCGTTCCGCCTCGCGGAGATCCCCGGGACGCTCTGGTAACGCGTCACCGGGGCGGGCTGGCCGATCTTCCGGCGAAGGCGCGGGTCGGGACCGAGAGTCCCCGCCGCCGCGCGTTCCTCCTGCTCGAGCGGCCCGATCTGAGGGTCGTCTCCATCCGTGGCAACGTGGACACGCGCCTGGAGCGCCTCGAAGCGGGTCGCTGCGACGCGCTCGTTCTGGCCAAGGCGGGGCTCGACCGCCTGGGGGAGACGGGGCGGATCGCCGAAGTGCTCGAGCCCGAGCGCATGCTGCCGGCCGTGGGACAGGGGGCCCTGGTGGTCCAGGCGCGATCCGGAGAACCGTGGCTCGACGAGCTGGCCTGCCTGGAGGATCCGGAGACCCGGCACGCGGTGGCCGCGGAACGGGCCTTCCTGAAAGCCATGGGAGGCGGGTGTCGGGCGCCGTTTGCCGCCCTCGCCCGGCTCGAGGCGGGGGATCTCGTCGTGCGCGGCGCGGCGCTGGATCCCGACGGCCGCGAGGTCGTGCGCGACACGACGCGCGGACCGCTGGAGCGCGCCGTCGATCTCGGGCGATCCCTCGCCGGGATGCTGCTGGAGCAGGGGGCGGCCGCGCTGGCGGACGGGGGCGTAGCGTGAGCGGCCCGCGCGTGCTCCTCACCGGATCGAGGCCGGGCCCGGTGGGCCGGCTGCTCGAGGGTCGCGGAGCCGTCCCCCTGGCGGTGCCCACGATCGCCATCCGGGCGCTCCAGGGCGATCCCCTGGACGGCGCACTGCGACGGGCCGAGGAGTGCGACTGGATCGTCGTTACCAGCCCCAACGGCGCGCGCCTGGTTCTCGAGCGCCTGGCCGAGCTGGGGCTGGATACGCCCTCCCGTCCGCGCTGGGCGGCGGTCGGTCCGCGTACGCGGAAGACGCTCGTGGCCGCCGGCGTGACGATCGCCGCCGAGCCGGCGGAGCGGATCGGGGCCGCGATCCCGGATGCGATGGGAGACGTCGAGGGCGCCTGCGTCCTGCTCCTGCGATCGGCCGCGGCGGCCGACGATCTGCCGCGCCTGCTCGCCCAGCGGGGAGCCCGGGTGGAGGACGTGGCGGCATACGAGATCGTGGAGGGTCCGGAGGAGTCCCGGGGCCCACTCGACCTGGCCCTGGCCGTGGGGCTGGACGCGGTGGTCTTCACGAGCGGCTCCACCGTCCGCGGGTTCGCGCGGCTGGTGGGCGATCCGCCGGCCGTCCTGTCCCGCGCGCGCGTCGTCTGCATCGGGCCCGTCACTGCCCGTGCCGCGCGCGAAGCGGGCCTCGGCCGGATCCGGACGGCCACGGACCGCGCGCCCGCCGCGATCGTCGCGGCCGTGGTGGGCAACGGTGGCTGAGAGCGGCTTCGCCCGTTTCCGCAGGCTGCGCCAGACGGCGGGGCTCCGGCGGGTCGTGCGCGAGACCCGGCTCACACCCGACCGGCTCGTCCAGCCGTTCTTCGTGCGCCCCGGGCGCGGCGTCCGCGAGCCGATCGAGTCCATGCCGGGCCAGGAGCGGGTCTCGCCCGACGAGCTGGTCCGCGAGGCCGAGCGGCTGGTCGAGACCGGCGTGGCGGGGGTCCTGCTGTTCGGGCTGCCCGAGGAGAAGGACGCTCGCGGGGGAGGCGCGTGGCGGGACGATGGCGTCGTCCAGACCGCGATCCGCGCCCTCAAGGAGCGCGACCTGGATCTCGTCGTCATGGCCGACGTCTGCCTATGCGGCTATACCGATCACGGCCACTGCGGGATCGTAAAGGGAGGCCGCGTGGTCAACGACGAGACGCTGCCCCTCCTCGCCAGGACCGCGGTATCGCTGGCCCGCGCCGGCGCCGACGTCGTCGCGCCCAGCGCGATGATGGACGGACAGGTGCGCGCCCTCCGGGCCGGTCTCGACGATGCCGGGCTCGAGGAGACCGCGATCATGGCCTACGCGGCCAAGTACGCGTCGGCGTTCTACGGTCCCTTCCGCGAGGCCGCCGATTCGGCGCCCCGGGAAGGCGACCGGCGCGCCTACCAGATGGACGCGGCTCAGGGGCGGGAGGCGCTCGCCGAGATCGCCGCCGACCTCGCCGAAGGGGCCGATATCGTGATGGTGAAGCCCGCGCTCGCCTACCTCGACGTCATCCGGGCCGCTCGCGAGCGGTTCGACGCGCCGCTGGCCGCGTACAACGTGAGCGGCGAGTACGCGATGACGATGGCCGCCGCCGAGCGCGGCTGGCTCGACGGGCGAGCCGTGGCGCTGGAGACCCTTACCGCGATCGTCCGCGCCGGCGCCGATTTCGTGATCACCTACTTCGCCCGGGAGGCCGCCGGATGGACGCGCTGAACGGACACCCCTACGTGCACGTGCTCGCGCTCAAGGTCGACGGGGCCTGGCGCCGGCGGTCGGAGGAGGAGCGGGCCGCCGACGGCGAGACCTTCCTCGAAGCCCACCGGCGGGCCGGTTCCCGTGTCGTCACCTACACCTATTCGATGATCGGAACGCGGACCGACGCCGAGCTGCTGTTCTGGCGGCTGGGAAGCTCTCTGGAGCAGCTCGAGGAGACGGCCGGCGAGCTGCTGAGGAGCGGGCTGGGCCGCTGGTGCACGGTCTCGCACTCGATGATCGGTCTTGTGCGGCCGTCGAAATACGTCAAGGAGCGCACGCCGCAGGAAGAGGCCATGTTCACGGGCGAGCGCTCGCGATACCTGATCGTGTACCCGTTCGTGAAGTCCACCGAGTGGTACCTGCTTCCCGACGAGGATCGGCGGCGCCAGATGACCGAGCACATCCGGATCGGGCGGCGCTACCCGATGGTACAGCAGCTCCTGGCGTACAGCTTCGGTCTGGACGACCAGGAATTCATCGTGGCCTACGAGACCGACGACCTGCCGGCGTTCCAGGACCTCGTGCGCGACCTCCGGAGCTCGGAAGGTCGTCGGGCCACCATCCGGGACATCCCGCAGCTGGTCGGCATCCATCGACCGCTCGACGAGATCCTCGAGCTGCTCGGCGGCGCGTGATCGGCGACTCGACCGGTATCGCGCCTGCCAGCGTTCGAACGAACGCCGACCTCTTCGCCGACGCGAAGCGGTTCTTTCCGGGCGGCGTCAACAGCCCGGTGCGTGCCTATGGGGCGGTCGGCGGGACCCCGCGCTTCATCGTCCGGGCGCGGGGAGCGCTGGTGAGCGACGTCGAGGGTCGTGAGTACGTGGACTATGTCTCTTCATGGGGGGCGATCCTCCTCGGGCACGCCCATCCGGCTGTCACGACCGCCGTCCAAGCGGCTGCCGAAGCCGGGACGAGCTACGGCGCTCCGACCCCGGCCGAGATCGAGCTGGCCAGCCGGATCCGCTCCCGGATGCCCAGCGTCGAGCGGATGCGCTTCACCAGCTCGGGCACCGAAGCGGTGATGAGCGCGGTCCGGCTGGCGCGCGGCTACACCGGCCGCGCGAAGATCGTGAAGTTCGCCGGGTGCTATCACGGGCATTCCGACGCCCTGCTCGCCGCGGCCGGGTCGGGGATCGCGACGCTGGGGCTGCCGGGAAGCGCGGGCGTGCCCGAGGCGGCCACCCGTGACACCCTCGTCCTTCCGTACAACGATCGGGCGGCCGTTGCCGATGCCTTCGAGCGCTTCTCCGGCGAGATCGCCGCCGTTCTCGTGGAACCGGTGGCGGCCAACATGGGGCTCGTCCCGCCGGCGCCGGACTTCCTCGAAAGCCTCCGCGAGCTGAGCTCGGCCGACGGAGCGCTGCTCGTCTTCGACGAGGTGATCACCGGTTTTCGCGTGGCGCCGGGCGGCGCCCAGGAGCGCTACGGGATCGCACCCGACCTCAGCTGCCTCGGCAAGGTCGTGGGCGGCGGGCTCCCGGTCGGGGTCTTCGGCGGGCGCGATACGATCATGGCCCGCGTGGCCCCCGAGGGCGACGTCTACCAGGCGGGCACGCTGTCGGGGAACCCGCTGGCGACCGCGGCCGGGCTCGCGGTGCTCGAGCTGCTGGACGACGCCGCGTACGCCGCGCTCGGCGCGCGCGCGGCGGAGCTGCAGCAGGCC